>CAZLDH010000019.1:0-27701 GCA_964558275.1 uncultured Chitinophagaceae bacterium | reverse complement strand
GAGCGCCATCGTTCATCCGGCTACCATTCAAGATTCTATAAAGTGGGCTGATAGTCAATCAGCCCCTTTTGTACTTAAAGAAACGGCTTTGATGTTTGAGACCGAAGCCTTTCATTATGTGGATAAGGTCATTGGCGTCTTTGCGCCCAAGGCAATGCGCATTCAACGTACCATGAAACGCAATCAAATCTCCAGGCAAGAAGTGCTGCAGCGCATGGAAAAGCAGATGGAAGAAGGAATTAAAATGAAACTTTGTGATTGGGTAATGACGAATGATGAACAGCATCCTTTAATTCCTCAGGTACTAAATCTCTACAAGGAGATTCATGATACCTCTTTCGAGTGAGTCCTTCTCCTATGGAATAATCCCTATTTAAACGCCTTTACCAAATAGACGTATTTCTTTAATTTTTCAATTTGATCAATCCGATTCAAATGTTCCAGTGTGTAATGATTGCTCTGGATGATTGGTTCCGGAAGGTCCTTAGGAATACTGTCTCTGATTTTCAAAAGGTAGGATGATTTTATGGCAAAAGCGATATTGTCTGTAGCCGATTTTTTTCCGGTAATAATACCCAATATTTTCCCGTTTTTATCAATAACAGGACCACCACTGCTTCCCGGACTTACCGATAAAGATAATTGATAAGAAGAGGAATCTCCTTTGAATCCGGATGCTGCGCTGATGTATCCTTTTCCATAGACAATCTCGTTTCTGGGATATCCCAGTGTGTAAATATTTTCACCTAAATAGGCCGTGTCTCCTAACTCGAAAGGTAGTGGCGGAATGCAAAAAGTAGAATCTACAATCTTCAAAATGGCTAAGTCATATTTAGCATCCTGAAAAACTAATTTTGCCTTATAAGATTTCTTGTCACTTGTAATAATATGAACAGAGTCTGCACCGGCAATCACATGGGAGTTTGTGGCCAGATAGCCATTGGTAGAAAGTGCAAAACCCGTTCCGCCAAATTGTTGCGTATTGGAGGAAGGTGTATTGGTTTGTACAACATCTTTCAGATCCTTTTGCGAACGCTTGATATCGTTGATTTCTCTTCTTAATTCTATGAAATTGTTGCTTTGCTGAGATGAGATATATCTATTGGTTTGCCAAAGTGCGGTAATAGATAGCAATAATGCTAATGAAGCCGCGATGGCAATAGCTTTCCATATATAATTCTGTCGAGCGGATTGTTTGGTTTTCCAATTTTTACTTCCTTGTTCTATAAAACCTTTTGCTTCGGTATATTTTTTCTTTAGTGCAAATTGTTGCCGTAGATAACGATGTTCCTCAAAGCACTTTCTTGCTTCGGGGTCATTATTGCATTCTGCTTCAAATGCTTTTTGTTCTTCTTCCGAAAGTTTTTGATCCAGGTAAAAATCTACTCGTTCTATAAATTTAATTTTGTTCTTCATCACTCATCCTTTTTATCCTTTGCTTCTTGTTTAAAAAATATCTTTTTCAATCGCTGAAGACATTTATATTTTTGTGTTTTTGCATTGCTTGCATTGGTATATTGAAATTTTTCCGCCAATTCTTTCATGGAATAGTTTTGAATATAAAAACCTTCCAACAACTCTTTGCAGGGACTTCCTAAATTTTTTAATGCCCTGTTTAATTTATCAATTTGTAATTTCTCTGACTGATGATCTTCTATATCCTGCTCTATCTCCGGAGGCGTTTCTCCCTCTTGGTTATAAGCATCAATCGGGTGTCTTTTTTGTTGTCTCAGTTTTTTTGACCACAGCTTTTTGCAGATGGCATATAAATAAGTCTGCAACTGAGAAGTTAAAATAAAATCTTTATCGTTTGCTTTATTATACAACACGATTAATGCCTCCTGAAATAAATCCTCTGCAGCTTCTTTATTTCCACTGTTACTCAAGACCATCCTTTCAATCATAGAAAAATACAAATCATAAATTTGATGTAGCGTCTTGCTATCTTTTCTGGCAAGACCCTTTAATATTTTTTTGTCTTTTCCCGTTTTTGAAATCTTTCGTTTCAATATATTAATATCATTTTTGGCGTGAGGTAACCCAAATAAACTAAGTTTTTTTGAAAAAAGTATAAACAGAAGGTTACTTTTTTTTCTTACGGGTATAAAGTAACAGATTTATTCATTAAAAAAGCATTTATCTTATGAAAAACGTATTGAAAACTGGCTTTTTAGCCTTAGGATTGGGATTGTTTTTAGTGGCTTGCGGACCAACCGGAAACAATGGGAATAATCAAGATTCCGGTAGTGGTGTTGAACAGCAAGCACCGGAACAAACAATGCCCGGAAATAGTGCACCAGAGGGAACTCATCAAACTACCCCTCCACCTGCACAAAATCAACCGGCTAATGATACTGCCGCTAGTCAAGAGACAGATCCGTCCGGTGGAATGTAATATTTGAAGTCGCAAAGTTTTTTGCAAAGATCGCTTCTCCGAAACGGTCTTTGCAAAAAAAAAGTATTTAATTTTAAAATAATAGCATAATGAAAAGGATAATAAAGGTTAGTGCATTTTGTATTGGTCTGGGTTTGTTTGCCGTTGGTTGTGGTAGTGCAAATCAAACAGAGCAAAAGAATTATCCTTCAATGCAACAAAATGTGCCGGCACAAAATAACCAATTGAATCAGAGAAATAATCAATTGAATCAAAGAAATAATCAAATGAATCGACCACAGCAACAGATTCCTCGACCGCAACCTACTCCAACTCGGAATGGAGGGATGAATGGGGGTTCTATTTCACATTGATATTTAAAATAACATAATCATTTGGGGAGCAAATTTTTGCTCCCTCTTTTTTATTTAAGAATATAGCTTATGCTCGTACTGCCAAATGAAAAGTGTAGAAACGGGGAATAGGCTATGGTCTTTTAAAAAAAAGAAGGCTTTCTCTTGAATATTTTCAAAAAGCGTATTGATTTTATTGGATATTTAAAATAAAATGATAACTTTGCCATCATAAATTAGATAATTATGACAATCTCAGCTTATTTTTTTAGCTTTTATTTTTATTTCTTTGCTAAGAAGAACTGAGGTTGATATGTTATAAAACGAATAAAAAAGGACCTCAGAATTTTCTGGAGGTCTTTTTTATTTTAAAGACAAGAATAATGAAACAGTTAAGACAATTTTATTTTGATAACTACTTTTTTTTCTTCTTTAATGTTAAAGCGGACGGGAATATATTGTGTTAAAATATAACTTTTTTTAAATTCCCGCCCTCAACCAGGAGGCGGGAATTTTTATTATAAGGAGATACAAAAAGATGACAAAAAAAATAGCGATTCAAGGTTTTGAAGGTTCATTTCATCAAATTTCAGCAGAAAATTATTTTGATAAAGAGATAGAAATTGTTCCTTGTGCCACTTTTAGTAAAGTGGTGAAAAGTATAATGCAGGGTAAGGCTGATTCCGGACTGATGGCGATAGAAAATTCTTCTGCCGGCAGTATTTTGCAGAATTATGATTTATTGCAACGCTCTGATCTCTATATTACAGGAGAAATTTATCTTCATATTCGTCAGCATTTGATGATGTTGCCCGGTGCTTCCAAAGAAGATATTAAAGAGGTTCATTCCCATCCTATGGCCTTGCTGCAATGTAGGCAGTATTTAGAAAAAAATGCGGATTGGCGTTTGGTAGAAACGGAAGATACGGCGCTGAGTGCAAAGCATTTAAGACAATATAATGCCAAGCATATAGCGGCTATTGCCAGTGACTTAGCGGCAGAATTATATGCATTGAATATTGTCGAAAAAGATATTAATACAGAGAAAAAGAATTATACCCGTTTTCTGGTATTGAACCGAAAGGAGAAAGAAAAAGACAGCATGCATGATCACAAGGCATCCCTCTATTTTCAGGTGGAGAATGAGGCCGGCTGTTTGGGAAAAGTGTTGAATTGTATCGGAGAAGCGGGAATTAATTTATCCAAATTACAGTCTTTCCCTATTCCGGGATTGGAATGGCAGTACTATTTTCATGCAGATTTAGAATTTTCCAGTCTAGAACAATTAGAAGAGGTTATCGATTGTATGAACCCGCTGACAAAAAAATTGAGAATATTAGGAATTTATAATAAAGGCGTGACAGTGAGTCGAAGTCGGTTAAGTGAGTAAGGTCGAAGTCAATGAAACAATCTAGCGATAAAATCAGCCAAAGAACAAGACAATCATGATTATACAAACAGCAGATAGGTTAGGTGATACAAAGGAATATTATTTCTCAAAAAAGTTGAGAGAGATTGCGGAGATGAATGAATCAGGTACCCGAGTGATTAATTTAGGAATCGGAAGTCCTGATCGTCCGCCGCACCCGGATGTTGTTGAAACTTTGTATGAAACGGCTAAGCAAAGTGATGTACATGGCTATCAGAGTTATAAAGGTGCACCCGAGCTGCGAAATGCTTTTTCAAAATGGTATAAGCAATATTTTGATGTCACTTTGGATGCAAATAAAGAAGTTTTACCACTCATTGGTTCCAAAGAGGGAATCATGCATATTAGTATGACTTTTCTCAATAAGGGGGATGAGGTGTTGGTGCCAGATCCCGGATATCCCAGCTATCGTGCTGCTTCGAACCTGGCAGGAGCCACCTGTATTCCTTATGATTTAAGAGAGGATTTGAACTGGCAGCCGGATTTTGAAGCGTTGGAGCAAAGAGATTTGAGTAGGGTGAAAATTATGTGGATAAATTATCCTCAAATGCCTACAGGTGCTAAAGCGAATCCTGAGTTATTTAAAAAATTAATTGCTTTTGCCAAACAGAATCAAATTCTTTTGTGCCATGATAATCCATATAGCTTTATTCTTCCTACGGATAATGAAATTGCCCCTCAACCGCTAAGCATTCTTAGTATTGAAGGTGCCGACGGGGTTGCTTTGGAATTGAATTCGTTGAGTAAATCTCATAATATGGCGGGATGGCGAATTGGCGTTTTGGCTGCTAATGAAGAAATTATTCAGCATGTGATGCGTTTCAAAAGTAACATGGATTCCGGTACTTTTCTTCCTATGCAAAGAGCTGCAGCACATGCACTTTCTCTTGATAGCACTTGGTATAAGACTTTGAATGAAGCATATATAAAAAGAAAAGAAAAAGTAAAAGAGTTACTGGATTTGATTGGATGTTCCTATAAAGCGGGACAACAGGGATTGTTCGTCTGGGCAAAAGTGTCTGATGAATATAAAGATGGATATGCATTGAGTGATCGTTTCCTATATGATGCCCGTGTGTTTATTACGCCCGGCGGAATCTTTGGAAAGAATGGAAATCAATTTGTAAGGATTAGTCTTTGTAGCACTGTAGATACTTTAGAAAAAGCCATCTCCAGAATAGAAGAAGTATTGGAAAAGAAAAATCATCCACAGAAAATATCAATATCAGAATGAATATTGCAGTCATAGGGGTTGGATTAATAGGCGGTTCATTAGCTATTTCATTGAAGGAAAATGGCTTTGCAGATAAAATTATAGGCGTGAGCCGAACAGAGAAAAGCATGGATAAAGCTTTGGCTTTAGGACTTATTGATGAGAAGGCGGATTTAAATACCGCAGTCAGTCAGTCTGATTTGGTCATATTGGCGGTGCCGATGAGTGCTTATGATAAATTATTACCGGAGATTCTTAATCAGGTAAATGATAAGCAAGTGGTGATTGAGGTGGGATCTACCAAGGCGGCATTTTTGAAGAAGATTGCAACGCATGAGAAGAGACATCGTTTTGTGGCCACGCATCCTATGGCAGGAACGGAGTATTCGGGACCGGAAGCGGCAATAGATGGTCTTTTTGATGAAAAATGTTGTGTGCTCTGTGATACAGAAGAGAGTGATGCAGATGCAGTTGCTTTGGTTGAACGGATGTATAAGAGCTTGAATATGAAACTGGTGTATTTAGACTCTGAAGCACATGATACGCATGCTGCTTATGTTTCTCATATTTCTCATATAAGTTCTTTTGCATTAGCACTTACTGTTTTGGAAAAAGAAAAGGAAGAAGACCGTATCTTTGAGCTGGCAAGTGGCGGATTTGCCTCTACCGTTAGACTGGCAAAAAGTTCTCCTGCTATGTGGGCTCCTATTTTTATGGAGAATCGTTATAATGTGCTCGATGTATTGTATGAAATGATTTTTCAGTTGAAAAAAATGAAACAGATGTTAATCGATCATGATGAAGATGGATTTTATGAATTAATAGAAAAAGCAAATGAAATTAAAAAGATTATTAAGTAAGTAGTGTAGAGTAAGTCGTAAATCATTTAACAATTTAACAATTTAACAATAAAACAATCTAACAATATACATAGTCATGGAAAAAACAGCAACAGCACAGACCGTATGGAAAAAGATGGAGAATAAAGAACCCATCATTATTTCAGGACCCTGTAGTGCCGAAACTGAATTACAAGTTTTAGACACTGCTATTAGATTAGCTAAAACGGACAAAGTAGATATGCTTCGCGCCGGCATTTGGAAACCACGAACCAAGCCGGGAAATTTTGAAGGTATTGGGGAGAAAGGCCTGCCTTGGTTAGAAAAGGCCAAAGATATTACCGGATTACCTTTTACGGTGGAAGTTGCGAAAGCCACTCATGTAGAAGCCGCATTAAAACATAATGTAGATGTCATCTGGATAGGAGCACGTACTACCGTTAATCCTTTTTCTGTACAAGAGGTAGCAGATGCATTGAAAGGAGTAGATGTTCCTGTAATGGTAAAAAATCCGATTAATCCTGATTTAAATCTTTGGATTGGGGGATTGGAACGTATTGAAAAAGCGGGAATCAAACAATTGGGTGTTATTCACAGAGGCTTTTCTAACTTCGGGAATACCGAATTCAGAAATGCACCCATGTGGCATATTCCTATTGAATTAAAGCGACAATTTCCTGATTTACCTGTAATATGTGATCCAAGTCATATTTGTGGCAGGAGAGATACCTTATTGGATGTGGCTCAGAAAGCCATTGATTTAGATTTTGATGGTTTGATGTTAGAGTCTCATATCGATCCTGATAATGCATGGAGTGATGCAAAACAGCAGGTAACTCCTGAACAATTGGAAAAATTATTGGGAGAAATCGTGTGGCGTCATGAAGCAAAACATAAAGAAGAATTCCAGGATGCATTATCTACCTACAGAGAACGTATCAATCATATTGATGATGAAGTATTGGCCTTGTTAGGAAATAGAATGAAAGTAGCTGCTGAAATCGGGAAGTATAAAAAAGAAAAAGATATCACTATTCTGCAGACGACCAGATGGAATGAAGTATTGGAAGATGCGGTGAAGAAAGGGGCGAAAATGGGACTAACGGAGAAATTTATTGCCAGATTCTTTGATGCTGTTCATATTGAATCTATTAATCGTCAAAATAGAGTGATGAATGAGGAAGAGTAGGTCATTCAGAATATTTAATAATTAGTAAAAGGTGGAAGAACAACAATATATTTTTTCCGGGAAAAAGGTCAACTATTATTTTGATGCTTCACTTGCTGATTTATCTCAGTATGTGGATCGGGAGCGTACGATTCTCGTTGTAGATGATAAAGTAGATCGGTTACATGGAGATAAATTGAAGCATTGGCGAAAAATTGTAGTCGAGGGTTCAGAGGAAAGTAAAAGTCTGAATTGTTTTCAACGGGTTGTAGATGATCTTATCCGGATGGAAGCAGATCGCAAAACCATGCTCATCGGTATCGGTGGCGGGGTAGTGACAGATTTGACCGGTTTTGTGGCCAGTGTTTACATGCGAGGTATTTCTTATGCTTTTGTTCCAACTACTTTGCTGGCTCAGGTAGATGCATCTGTTGGAGGGAAAAATGGAGTGAATTATGGTCGGTATAAAAATATACTGGGCGTTATTCGTCAACCTGATTTTTTATTGTTTGATTATGCTTTATTAGATACCTTAGATGAAAGGGATTTATATAATGGTTTTGCCGAAATTATTAAATATGCCTGTTTTGGGGATATTTCTCTTTTCGATTATTTAGAAAATAACAGAGAGGAAGCCTTGAAAAGGAATAGGGCAGTGATTGGTTTTTTGGTGAAATGTTCGGTTGAAATTAAATCCAATATCGTACAAAAAGATGAGTTTGAAGGTGGTTTACGCCGGCTACTCAATTTTGGACATACAGTGGGACATGCGGTAGAAAAAATAGAAAAAATTCCACATGGTCAGGCTGTTGCAAAGGGAATGATTATCGCAGCTCAGTTTTCAACCGTTTTGAGCGATTTGCCGGAGGATGCCGTATCTCGTATGAGAAGACTCATTCAGGAATATCATTTACCTATAAATATAGAAAGCCGCCCGGAAGATATAGAGCAGCTTTTTAAAATGGACAAGAAAAGAGAGAAGGATTTTATCCATTTTATTTTGCTTAGTGAACTGGGAAAAGGAAAGGTAATTCCTATAAAAATAGACAGGCTTTCTGAACTTTTGAATCAATTTATTACATATAAATAATATTATTTACAGATGGATGTAGTTGTATCACCGGGACCTATTGAAGGAAGAGTACCGGTAAATGCGTCGAAAAGTGCAATGCAAAGAGCTGTTGCTGCAGCGCTTATGGCTAGAGGAAACAGCATTATTACTAATCCGGGAGTGAGTAATGATTGTGTGGCGGCGTTGAAAGTGGCTGAAGCATTGGGTGCAATCGTGGATTTTAGTAAAAAAAAGGTTGAAATAAAAGGGCAGGGAATTAGTCCTGTCAAGTCCGAAATTAATTGTGGTGAATCAGGTTTGGGTATTCGTATGTTTACCCCTATTGCTGCTTTGAGCGATCAGGAAATTACGATAGTCGGAGAAGGTAGTTTAAAGAAAAGACCGGTTCATTTTTTTGAAGAAGTATTGCCTCAATTGGGTGTGTCTTGTAAAACGACAGATGGGAAACCGCCTTTGACCATAAAAGGGCCTTTGAAACCCATTGATATAACGATAGACGGCTCTCTGAGTTCGCAGTTTCTGACCGGTCTGTTAATGGCTTATGGATGCTGTGCTGAAAATAAGACTATTACGGTAACCAATTTAACCAGCAAGCCATACATAGAACTTACGTTGAGTATCATGGAGTACTTTGGAATTTCTGTAGAGCATGAAAATCTGGAGAAGTTTCATTTTGGTTCTCTTCGTCCTTATAGAGCAAGGGATTATATGGTAGAAGGAGACTGGAGTGGTGCTGCTTTTTTGTTGGTCGCTGGGGCTATTGGCGGACAGGTTGAAGTGGATAATTTGAATACGCTTTCTACGCAGTCAGATAAAGCCATTTTGGATGCCATAGAAAAAGCGGGAGCCAAGGTGATGAAAGGTATGTTTGCGATTGTGGTAGAAAAAAACAAATTGAATGCTTTTGATTTTGATGCAACCGACTGCCCGGATTTATTCCCGCCATTGGTGGCATTAGCGGCTAATTGTGAAGGTGTTTCGACCATTATTGGTGTGGATAGATTGAAGCATAAAGAGAGTAACCGCGGACTTACTTTGCAGCAGGAGTTTGGTAAAATGGGAATAAAAGTTGATTTGAATGGTAATGAAATGCTGGTTCATGGTGGAACGGGAATTAAAGCTGCAGATGTGCATTCGCATTATGATCATCGTATTGCCATGGCATGTGCTACTGCTGCTACCAATGCTGCAGGTCCGGTGAAAATTGAAGTGGCAGAAGCGGTTAATAAATCCTATCCCGAGTTTTGGCATCATTGGCAGAAACTCAATGGGAAAGTAAAAGCCTTAGCTGTAACTGATAAAAATAATGATGAATGAATACGTTTGGAAGACTTTTTAGAATAAATATATTCGGAGAATCTCATGGAGAAAGTGTAGGGATTAATATTGATGGTTGTCCTGCCGGAATTCCGATGGAGGTGGATGATTTTATGCCTGATTTGAAAAGACGACAGGGCGGAAAAAAAGGAGGTACGCCAAGAAAGGAACCGGATATTCCTATTTTTAAATCCGGGATTTTTAATGGTTGTTCGACCGGAGCGCCGATTACAATATTATTTGAAAATACGAATACACGCTCTAAAGATTATAGCAAACTGAGAGCATTTCCTCGTCCCGGACATGCAGATTTTGTAGCTTCTGAGAAGTATGGTGGTTTTGAAGATTATAGAGGGGGAGGGCATTTTTCCGGCAGGCTAACGGTTTGTTTGGTTGCTGCCGGTGTGATCGCCAAGAAAATATTGAATTCACTGAAAGTGGAAGCTTATCTGAAAGAGGTAGCCGGAGAATCTGATCCTGAAAAAGGATTACAAAAAGCCATTAAAGCCAAGGATTCTGTAGGTGGTATAGTAGAGTGTAAAGTGGAAGGACTTCCTATTGGATTGGGAGAGCCGTTTTTTGATTCTGTAGAATCTATGTTGGCTCATGCCGTTATGGCTATCCCCGCCATCAGAGGAATAGAATTCGGTACCGGATTTGCCGCCGCTCGTATGTTTGGTTCAGATCATAATGATTCAATTGTTGATACCGACGGAAAAACAGAAACAAATCATGCCGGAGGTGTAGTTGGTGGAATTTCCAATGGAAACCCTTTGGTCTTTAGAATCGCTGTTAAACCAACTTCTTCTACACCTATAAAGCAGGAAACGTTAAATAAGGAAAGCGGAGAAGTAGAATCATTTCGTGTGGTCGGTCGTCATGACCTTTGTATTGCCTTACGTGTACCGGTAGTTTTAGAGGCAGTTACAGCTTTGGTATTGGCAGATTTGCTTCTGTTGGAGCAACAACGGAAACGGGTTTGGGAATAGGAAAAGGAATGTCAGTTATCAACGTTTGATGCTTCTTTTGGGGATTAAGGCTGTGCTTAAGGTGCGGCTTTTTTGTTTTTTCTCTTTCACAGTTTAGTTGAAATAGTTTCTTTTTTGGATGTTGTTTTTGAATTGTTATGATTCGTTTATAAAAAGCTTATATTTGATATAAAAGAGGAAATGATGTTATCAACAGAAGAATTACTTATTAGGTTGGGGGTAGCTGCCCTTTTAGGGAGTATCGTAGGTTTGGAACGTGAGCGTCATGATTGGGTGGCGGGATTACGCACCCATATGTTGGTTTGTGTAGGTAGTGCGTTGATTGTCATTGTTTCTTCTTATGGTTTTTTCGATGTATTAAGTTCTGATAAGGTGGTCTTAGATCCTTCGCGTGTAGCAGCACAAGTTGTGAGTGGTATTGGCTTTCTTGGTGCCGGAACGATTTTGTATTTACGACATAATGTAATTCGGGGATTGACTACTGCTGCCGGACTATGGACTGTTGCCGGTATTGGTTTGGCTATTGGAAGTGGTCTTTTTGAAGCCGGGGTTATTACCACCATTATTACTGTCGTCATTCTTGCCTTGGTAAAGCCCTTAGAACGGTTTTTCGTGTTGAAGGGTAAAAAGAAAGAATTTACAATTGTGATGAAAAGAGGTGCTTCTTTTGATTTAATTGATCGGACTTTTACAGAATTAGGATTGAAAATAGTCAGGTTGGATATACATCAAAGTGAAAAAGCAGAGCGAAATAAAGTAGATGTTATTTTAGCGAAGGGCGTTCGTAAAAAAGAATGGCCGAAATTGTTAGATAAGCTAAAGGCTGTTGAGGGAGTTATAGAAATAAATTATCAACTGAATCACACGAAATGATGATTCATCTTCATTCCACTAAGAAGACGAATGAAAAGTTTTATATTTGCCCTACAATCAACGTATTAAAAACAAGAAATATACATGAGTGAAGAAATTCAGGACAATGCTTCGGAACTTCCTTCCGATACTTCCGTTAAAGGTTTATATGAAGATTGGTTTATAGATTATGCTTCTTATGTTATTTTAGATCGAGCTGTTCCTTCTATTGAAGATGGGCTGAAGCCTGTTCAGCGTAGAATTCTTCATGCTATGAAGGAGATGGATGACGGACGGTTTAATAAAGTAGCCAATATAATTGGACAGACAATGCAATATCATCCACACGGAGATGCTGCTATTGGAGAGGCTATCGTTGGGCTTGGACAAAAAGACTTACTCATTGAAACGCAAGGGAACTGGGGGGATAACCGTACAGGAGATTCGGCTGCAGCTTCCAGATATATAGAGGCGCGATTATCCAAATTTGCCTTGGAGGTTGCCTTTAATCCCAAAACCACGGAATGGCAATTGAGCTATGACGGCAGAAAGAATGAACCGCTGAATCTGCCCATGAAATTCCCTTTAGTGTTGGCACAAGGAGTGGAAGGTATTGCTGTTGGATTATCGACTAAAATTCTGCCCCATAATTTCTGTGAGTTATTACAATCTGCCATCAAACATTTACAAGGAAAATATTTTAAATTGTATCCGGATTTTCCTAATGGCGGAATCATTGATGTGGATGAATATAACGATGGAAAAAGAGGAGGGAAGGTAAAAGCCAGAGCGCATATAGAAATCAAGGATAAGAAGACTTTATTGATTAAAGATGTGCCATATGGGGTAACTACTACCCAGCTGATGGATTCAATCACGAAGGCCAATAATGCAGGTAAAATAAAGATTAAGAAGGTCATTGATAATACAGCCGAACATATTGAAATTGAAATTCAGTTACCCACCGGTGTTTCTCCGGATATTACTGTCGATGCCTTGTATGCTTTTACCCATTGCGAAATTTCTATTTCTCCTAATATCTGTGTTATTGTTGATGATAAACCCGAATTTTTAGGAGCAAAGCAGTTATTGCAATATTCTGTCGAGCATACAAAAGGATTATTGAAGAAAGAATTGGAGATCAAACTCCATGAATTGCAGGAAGATTGGCATTATTCCTCCCTGGAAAAAATATTTATTGAAAAGAGAATTTATAGAGATATTGAGGAAGAAACGACTTGGGAAGGTGTATTAACGGCTATAGATAAAGGCTTGGATCCATATAAGGACTTATTTAAGCGCACAATCACGCAGGAGGACATCATTCGGCTGACTGAAATTAAAATAAAAAGGATTTCTAAATATGATACGTTTCGAGCAGATGAACATATTAAAGGAGTAGAAGAAGGGATTGATCAGGTGACGCATGATTTGGCTCATCTTGTGGATTTTACCATTGCATATTATGAAAATCTATTAAAAAAATACGGGAAAGGAAGAGAAAGGAAAACAGAGATTAGGAGCATAGAAAATATCAAAGCGAGACAGGTGGCTATTGCTAATTCTAAGCTCTATATGAATGCCGCAGATGGGTTTATCGGCACCTCCCTGAAGAAAGATGAATTTGTTTGCGAATGTTCTGATATTGATAATGTTATTGTATTTACAAAAAATGGAACCATGAAAGTGGTGGAAGTAGCCGATAAAGTATTTATAGAAAAAAATATTATCTATGCTGCTGTTTTTCAGAAAGGAGATGAGCGGATGACTTATAATATGATCTATCGGGATGGGAAATCAGGAGTGACTTATGCTAAGCGCTTTAATGTAAAGAGTATTACACGAAATAGAGAATATCTTTTGGCAGGCAAAAATAAGAAATCTAAGGTTTTGTATTTTACAGCCAATCCAAACGGAGAAGCCGAGGTCGTAAATATCCTTTTAAGTCCTTCCTGTAATGCCAGAAAGAAAAATTTTGATTTTTATTTTGAAGAAATTGCTATAAAAGGCCGTGGCTCTAAGGGTAATCAGGTGACCAAATATCCGGTGCGTAAAACGCGTTTTAAAGAAGCCGGAAGAACAACCCTCAATGCATTGAAGATTTGGTATGATGACACCATTGGACGATTGAATACTAAAGAGCATGGCATGCTGGTGGGAAATTTTGAAAATGATGATTGTATCATTGCTTTTTACAATGATGGTTCCTATGAAATAACCAATTATGAACTGACCAATCGTTATGATAGAAATGAATTGGTAGCTATTGAAAAGTTTAATCCGGAGGCAGTGATTACTGCCATTTATTATGATGATGAGAAAAAACAGTTTAATGTAAAAAGATTTCTGATAGAAACTCAGACCAAGGATCAACGTTTTGTCTTTATTAAGGAAGGAAAGAAAAATTATCTGGAGTTGGTCACCATGCAGCGTCTGCCAAAGATTTCATTGACTGCAGGAAAAAGTAAAGCAGAAGCAAAAGAAGAAGTTTTAGACTTAACGGAAATGGTAGATGTGATGGGTTGGAAAGCATTTGGAAACAGACTGACGGATAAAGTAAGATATGTAAATATAGCGCTGCTAGAACCGGAAGAAATTGAAGAGGAAGAAGTAGTACAAGAGGAGGAAAATAGGGAAGAAGAGGAAGATGACACGCAGGGGAGTCTCTTTTAAAGTGAAGACAATTCTCGATATTTTGTTTTTGGTTAATTTCGTGGAACAAATTATCTTTGCACACTCTTTGAAAAGTTTCAGATGCCCGAGAGGCGAACCTGCCTGCCGGCAGCAGGATTGGTAGATGCGCTGTGTTCAGGATGCAGTGAATCTCCGTATAAAATGTTCTTGAAAATATTGATGCCCGAGTGGCGAAATTGGTAGACGCGCTACGTTCAGGTCGTAGTGCTGGCAACGGCATGCTGGTTCGAATCCAGTCTCGGGCACTTTCTATTTCTGATTTTTATTCAGTACAATGATCAATGATAGAGTAAGTATTGCAAATTTGAATATTTTTTTTGTTTTTTTGGATTTGGTATAAAAATTGTCTTGTATTAATAAAATGAATATTAAAATGCAAAAGCGAATACTTCCTTTATTATTGTCTGCACTACTAATTGTTGCATCTTGTAAGACCGTTCCACTTACCGGAAGACATCAACTCAATCTGATTCCTGAAACGAAAATGACTCAAATGGCGGTGAGTCAGTATCGTTCATTTCTCTCTTCCAATCCTGTGGTGACCAATACCTCTAACAAGAATGTTGAAATGGTAAAAAGAGTTGGTGGTCGTATAGCACAGGCAGTAACAACTTATTTGACGAATCATGGATATGCTAATCGTGTAGATGATTACCATTGGCAATTTAATTTAGTAAAAAGCGATGAAGCCAATGCTTGGTGTATGCCCGGGGGAAAAGTGGTAGTCTATACAGGTTTGCTTCCAATTACCCAAAATGAAACTGCTTTGGCAGTTGTTTTAGGACATGAAATAGCGCATGCCGTGGCTCGACATGGTAATGAAAGAATGAGTCAACAACTTATAGCTCAAGGAATTCAAATGGCAGGATCTGTTGCGCTATCTAAAGAGCCCCAAAAAAGGAATATCTTTTTGCAAGCTTTCGGCATAGGTGGAGCTTTAGGTTTAAAAGCTTTTAGTAGGAGAGATGAGCTGGAAGCAGATCAGTTGGGACTTATTTTTATGGCAATGGCAGGTTATGATCCCAGGCAGGCTATTCCTTTTTGGAAAAGAATGGCTTCCAAGTCAGGAAGTAATGTTCCCACGCTTTTAAGCAGCCATCCGAGCGATGCTAAAAGAATCAGACAAATTAAACGCTTGCTTCCCAAGGCTATGAAGTACTACAAACCTCATTAATTCCATGGGGAATAATCGACTTTTTGGGGGTTATGTTAGATTGTATATATTAAATTATTTTCTTCTCACTTTTTTAAGTTGCATCTTGGCAAGGATATAATCGTAAGCAGCTTGTAAGTAGTTGGTCTTAGCTTTTTGGTATAGAAAATCGTTTTTTAATAGCTCACTGATTAATAGTCTTCCGGAAGAAAATTTATCTTTAGCAGATAGAAGGTTTTTCTGAATCAGTGCCATATTTTTTTTCTTCTGTTGTAATACTTTCTTTTTATATACAATATCCTGTTGAGCTTGCAGCTTTTCCAGCTGTAATTGATTTTTTTGTGCCTTATAGTTGGCTTTATCTACTTGCTTTTGCAATTGGAGTTGATTTATTTTTTTTATGCGATCAAGTCCTTGAGTGATTGGGATATTGATAGATAATCCGACATAACTGTTTCCATACCAGTTTTGATCTTTGAAAATATCGAAATCGTTATTGTAAAAGTTGCTTCCGTAGAATCCTTCCAAAGATACTGTAGGTAAAAATTCTAATTTAGTATTGTGTAATTGAACTTTTGTCAGTCTTCTCTCCTGTTTTCTTTTCGTGAGTGATAAACTGTTTTTTTGTAAGTTTTTATTATTAGTATAAAGTAGGCTGTTAATATCATCTGAAATAGAAAGTCTTTCTTTTTCTTTAGGAGAAATCCCTAAATCTGTTAATAATTGCGCTTTAGCGGAGATTAATATTTTTGAAGCTTTGAAATATCGACTGATGGACTGGTTTTTATTGGAGCGTGTATTGTTAAGTTCACTTATTGTTAAACGACCTGCCTGATGTTGTTCCTGAACCATGGCAAGTATTTTTGTTTTGTTTATAGTATCTGCAATGGCCAGTTGAAATTGTTTTTTTGCAATAATGAGCGCTGCATAATCGGCACCTACCTGATATTTTAATTGATTGGCAGAAATTTTTTGGGTAATAGATTTAATTTGCGCCTGTTGTTTAGCTTCTTTAATCTGTCCATGGATTTTAGGATTAAAAAGATCGAAAGATGCATTGATGCCGGCTTGACTACTCCAATCTGTCATAAATTGCAGTGGCATTATTTCTCCTTTTTCGGCATCGGGATTAAAAGCTTTGGCCGGAACCGGCGTAGTTGGGATAATGAGGTTTCGTCTGAGATCGATATTGGCATAAATATCGGGTATTTTTTCCCATTTTGCTTGTTCAATCTTTTTTTGAGCGATGGCTGTATTTATTGTTTTTACTTGTAATTCGGGATTGTTTTGGAGTGCAATTGACTGGGCTCTTTCTAAAGAGAGTTTTTGAAGTACCGGCTGTTCTTGAGCGTTTGTTTTTGTTGTGGTGAAAACCAGACAAGTAACTAATATGATGAATAAAAGACGCATAAAAATAATTTTATTTGAAGACAGAAGCCGGTTCTAGTTTATTTATTTTTCGAATGGCAAATAAGGAACCGCCAACAGATATAAATAGGGTAATGATGAAAAGTAAAATGATAAGCTGTGGTGATAAAACAATGATGAGCCCTGCTTGTGCCACTCCCTGTTTAAATGCGATGAGCAGTCCGAGTGCAATAATAAAACCAATTACAGCAAAAAGAATTGCTTGTGTGAATATTAACTTTCTTACATATCCGTTTGTAGCCCCAATGGCTTTAAAGGTGCCATAATCTTTTAATCGATCCAGAACTGCAGAATATAAAGTGAGTCCGATAATGAAAAATCCGGTAATGATAGCGAAAATGACCAATGTGCCAAAGCTGACCCCCATATTCGTTGTACTTAATAGCTTTTTGATTGTGGATTCTTTTAACTGATCTATTTGCCAGGCTTTTACGCTAAAAAAAGTTTCGTTTATACGTTGTACGACTTGTTGTGTGTTTGCTCCTTGTGAGGTTTTGACAGCTATAATACTTACTTTGTGACTAGGGAAATCCGAATAAAAACGGGCATTGTTGAGGTTCGCGTACATATAATGCCCGCCAAATGCCTGTGCGTTTTTTGTTTCTACGGTAATAGTAGCGTGCTTGCCATTTATCTCAAGGGAAGATCCCAAGTTTAGTTCTGTATTCAAGGCTTTAGCATCAAAATATTCAGCTGATACCGTATTAGTTTGCGTGAGAGAAAATCGATCTCCTTTGATAATTTTTGATTTATTTGGTCCTCCGGCAAAAGCCGGGGCATCACTACCGATTAAAACGATTGGGGAAGATTTTCCATCCGGAAGGGTGATGCTTGCATTAGCAACGACAATAGGATAGGTGTTTTTTACGCCCTTAATACTTCTGATTTCCCTTACGAGGCGGCTGTCTATGTGGGTGAGCACATTTACATTTTGAGTGGCTTTCCCTACAACCCATATTTGACC
Organism: uncultured Chitinophagaceae bacterium; assembly: GCA_964558275.1. GTDB lineage: Bacteria > Bacteroidota > Bacteroidia > Chitinophagales > Chitinophagaceae > FW021-bin31. The sequence continues at coordinate 9,856 of CAZLDH010000019.1, read as the reverse complement.
TGATTGAGGGTTTGCATTGTTCATGAGACCACCCATGACCTCCGTAATAAAACGTAAGGTTCCTAATTGTTGTCCAATCAGGAAGATACTTATGACTATTCCGACAATAATACCGATGCTTTTGGCCCGGTCATATCTCATGAATTTGATGGCCGTTCGTATCATGCGGAATCATTTATGTGGATGTTACATTCTACTTTGCTATTAATCAGTAAATGATCTCTGCTGTTTAATAGCACCTTGAATCTTCGAACTCTTCTGTCTTGTTGTTCTCCGGGCTCATCTGTAAAAAGGGATTTATTGCTTAAATCCGGTGATAAAGAAATTATTTTCCCGGTAGTAATAATATGGCTGTTTCCGATGTAATGGATGGAGACCTTTTGTCCTATTTTTAAACGATTTGCAAACATTTCATCTGCTTCTCCATGAATAATCCAGTCTCCTGAAGGAGCATAGGTGGCAAAAGATTGTAATGGTTGTATAGCACTGCCTGCCTTGGCTGTTATGCTGAGAATTACGCCATCTGAAGGTGCGTCAACACTTTTGTTTTGCAGTTTGTTTTGCGCCGTGGCTAGTTCTGATTTTAATTCTTTAACCTTTGCGATGCTTAGACTTACGTCTTTCTTATTCTCTTTGATTTTTATTTTTAATAAATTTTTATCATTTTGTAATGTGGTCACATTTTCTTTGGTTTCGGCACCGCTTTGGAGGAGATTTTTGCTAATTTTTAGTTTGTCTGTTTTGTCTTGAAACTGTGTTCGAAACCGCTGAACCTGAATCTTTTTTGCCTGTACTTGTTGTTTTTGTGTAGCTATTTTGGTTTTTATTTCCTGAATCTTTAGACGCTCTGCATCTTGTTGGAGAACGATGATGGTTTCCCCTTTTTTGATACTATCTCCTGAGTGTTTATAGACTGCTTTTACAATTCCGCCTGTTTTGGAAGCAAGGTCTATAATTCCTTTTTTGGGTTCTACTTTTCCTATACCGACTACCGTATTTATATCTTTGGGTATGGATATGCTGTCTTTAGTCGAATGCCGTGCTTCTTTCTCTTGGTTTGTGTTCCCGCAAGATGCAAGAAGAAACAGGAAGGTGAAAAGGAATAATATATTAATGGATTTAAAGTTCATATTCGTCTTCTTCAAATGGGTTATAAGATGTTTTTCCTTCAGAAAGATAGATTATACGATCGGCATATTTGATTAGTCTGGTATCATGTGTCACAACGACTACTGATTTTCCCGTTTCGGATAAATCTTTTAATTCCTGCATTACTTTTCCTGCGCTTTTGGCATCTATGGAGGCAGTGGGTTCATCGCATAAAAGGATGGGCGGATTAGTAACTAGGGCTCTGGCAATGGCTACTCTTTGTTTCTGTCCGCCACTCAGCATTTTTGGAAGATGCCGCATTCTGGGCAGCATATCTACTTTATCTAGTGCATATTTTGCTTTTTTAATAGCTTTTCTTCTACTTTCATTTTTTAATAATAAAGGTGCCATCACATTTTCTAAAGCGGATAAAGGTTGTAGCAGATTGAATCCTTGAAATACGAACCCAATATTTTTTAATCGAATGGAAGCCAGTTTGCTTTCGGACAATTCGCTGATATCCCGATTGTTAATAAATACAGATCCGGTAGAAGGGTAGATGACACAACCCAACAGAGATAATAAAGTGGTCTTCCCTGAGCCGGATGGTCCTATAATTAGAGTAAGCTCATACGTGTTAAACTTTAGTGTACTACGTTCTAATGCGGTAATGCTGGTGTCTCCTGTTTTATAAGTCTTTGAAGCTTCTTTTATGGACGCTACCGTTTCCATGGCTAATCAAATTAGATATAACACAAAATTAGAACGAAAACATTTAATAAACAAGATTTATTGTACGATATCGTATAAATTTGTATTTTTGACCAAAAAAATTCGTGTCATGAAATCCAAAGAACTCCAAATAAAGCTCATTGAGTACATTGACCGGTTTGAGGAGGAGAATCCGCAGCTTGAAACGTACGAAATAGCAGATTTTTTAAGTTACATGGAAAGTGCTTTTTATGGGTCATCCAAAACTTTCCCTGTTCGGAAAATTGGAGGAGAAAAGAAACCGGCAGAGATTCCTTTCCGGGAAGGAACACCGGATTTGCTTTCCCGTCAAATAAGTTTGTTGTATCGTTATACGAAAGGATATGCAAAAAAGGCCTTGGCAGGAAGCGACTTACAGACGATAGAAGAATTTTCTTTCTTGTTTATTTTGTTGACTTATGAGCATTTATCTAAAACGGAGTTGATTCAAAAAAATGTCATGAATAAGACTTCAGGATCGGAAGTGATTAAGCGTTTGCGTAAAAAGAAATTAATTCACCAGTTTGCTGATGAAAAAGATAAACGCATTCAGTTGGTTGCTATTACGCAGGATGGAATCAGGGAAATGAAAAAGATTTTTCCTGAAATGCAACTGTCTTCGGAAATCGTAAAAGGAAATTTATCGGTTTCAGAGCAACAAATGTTGCTTTTTCTTTTACAAAAATTAGAATCATACCATCATCATTTATTCCTGTATCATCGAGATGCACCCCTGCAACAGCTAAAAGAAAGAACGGAAAAAACTATATGAAGTGGCTTTTAGGAAGGAACTCTCTTGCGTACAGGTCAAAAGTGAGACATGAAGCTTACCTTTGAAAAAAAAAGATGACCTATTCCGAAGTAATCCATTTTTTATATGAACAACTTCCTATGTTTAGCAGGATTGGTGCACCGGCTTTTAAAAAGGATTTGACCAATATCAAAGCGCTGTGTAATGCATTGGGAAATCCGCAAGAGAAGTTTCAATGCATTCATGTAGGAGGAACCAATGGGAAAGGCTCTGTGAGTCATATGCTGGCAGCTGTTTTTCAAAAATCAGGCTATAAAACCGGATTGCATACTTCCCCTCATTTGACTGACTTTAGAGAACGTATTCGGATCAATGGAGCTATGACTTCCGAGGCTTTTGTTGTTTCTTTTGTAGAAGAGAATAGGTCTTCTATTGAAAAAATAAAGCCTTCGTTTTTTGAAATTTCGGTAGCCATGGCTTTCCAGTGGTTTGCTATTCATAAAGTAGATATTGCTATTGTTGAAGTAGGACTTGGCGGGCGGTTGGATAGTACCAATATTTTGAATCCTGTTTTGTCAGTTATCACTAATATTAGTTTAGAACACACACAGATTCTTGGAGACACACGAGCCGAAATTGCAGTAGAAAAAGCTGGTATTATAAAGGATAAAACGCCTGTTGTAATTGGTGAAACCCATGCAGAAACCGAAGCCGTTTTTATTCAAAAGGCGAACGCTTGTGATGCAGCCATTGACTTTGCTGACCAGAAATATTTAGCAGAATCAATATCTACAAGTCTTGAAGGTCAGGAAATAAAGGTAAAAGGGAATCATCAGGAGCAATGTTTGAAATTGGATCTAGGGGGGAGATATCAGTTGAAGAATGTACAAACTGTATTTTCAGCTATAGATAAATTAAAAGAGAATGGATGGGTTTTAACTGATGATAACATAAAAAAAGCACTTGCGGCAGTAAAATCATTGACAGGATTGAGAGGTCGTTGGGATATTCTGTCTGTAAAACCTGCTATTGTAGCCGATACAAGTCATAATAAAGCGGGAATTAGTGAAGTCTTGCGACAAATAAAAACTATTCCATATAAAAAAATATTTATTATCGTTGGTTTTGTTAAGGATAAGAATGTTCGGGAAATATTGAAGCTTTTTCCTAAAGAAGCCAGCTATTATTTTTGTCATGCTGATAATCCCAGAAAATTGGATGCTAATGAATTAAAAGTGATTGCATTGGAAAATGGACTGCAAGGGACGGCATGTCAAACAGTAGGAGAGGCGGTTTGTGAAGCCAAAGAAAAAGCTACTGGTGAGGATGTTATTCTGATTACAGGAAGCACTTTTATTGTAGCGGAAGCACTAATATGATTTTTTATTTGGAAAATAAATATATCTTTGCGCCGGAGGTGGTTTTATGATTACCATCTTATGAAAAGGAAATGAGTTTCCCGGCTTCACCTTTAAAAGGTTAATTTCATTGTGTTGATGCGTTGAAATGGTTGTGAAATTCTATTCATTTTAAACGCAACTATTTTAGTTAGTATATGGAATTATTTGAGGAGTTGGGATTGTCTGATTCTTTGTTGAAATCGGTTCAGGATTTAGGATTTGAAGAACCTACACCGGTACAAAAAGATATTATCCCACTAGTGATGAAGGAAGACGCAGATGTCGTTGTCCTATCACAAACAGGTACAGGAAAGACTGCAGCCTTTGGTCTTCCTTTATTATCTATGTTAGATTTTTCTTCCAAGGATACCCAGGCACTTATTCTTTGCCCTACACGCGAACTGTGTATGCAGATTGCTAGAGATATCACTTCCTTTGCGAAGTATCTTAAAAAGGTGAATGTGACTGCCGTGTATGGAGGCGCTTCTATTGTGAATCAAATGAAGGAGCTGAAGAAAGGGAGTCAGATAATTGTAGGTACGCCGGGGCGAATGATAGATCTTATCAGAAGAAAGAAAATTAATCTGAAAAAGATAGATTATCTGGTGTTAGATGAGGCAGATGAGATGTTGAATATGGGTTTTAAGGAAGACTTGGATACCATTTTATCTCAGACCTCTGATAACAAGCACACTTGGCTTTTCTCTGCAACAATGCCGGATGAGGTACTGCGTATTTCTCGTCAGTATATGTATCAACCAATAGAAAAGACTTTTGGTGGAAAGAATAGTGGGAATAAGAATATTTCTCATGTTTATTATTCTGTTCGACCCAGAGATCGCTACGCTGCATTAAAAAGACTGGCAGATTTTCAACCTGAAATGTTTGGTATTGTTTTTTGTAGAACAAGAAGAGAAACCAAAGATATTGCTGATCGCCTTATTAAGGACGGTTATTCTGCAGATGCTTTGCACGGGGAATTGTCACAGGGACAACGAGATCATGTGATGAATCGTTATAGGAATCATTTGATTCAAATGTTGGTTGCTACAGATGTTGCAGCCAGAGGGATTGATGTGAATGATATTACCCATGTTATTCACTATAGCCTACCGGATGAATTAGAAAATTATACCCACCGTAGTGGTCGAACGGCTAGAGCAGGGAAGGAAGGTACTTCTGTTGTACTTGCCGGCTCTTCTGATGTAAGGAGAATTAGGAGTATTGAAAAACGTATAAAGAGTAAATTCGAAAAGAAAAGCCTTCCTAGTGCAGAACAGGTAAAAGGGAAACAATTATTTCGAGTAGTGAACAATATCCAAAATTGTGTTCCGGATGAAAAGAATATTGAGAAAGTATTGCCGGAGGCATATTCCTGTTTGGACTACATGTCTAGAGAAGATTTAATTCAACGAATGTTGACGCTGGAATTTGAGCGTATGCCTAAGGTGCATGATGTGGATATAAAAGAAATGAATCATAAAGGAGCAGAAAAAGATGGAGGAGAGCAAAAAAGAGTAAAACTCTTTGTAAATTTGGGTGCTTATGATGGGCTTAATAGGAAAAAACTGGTTACTTTTATTGCGCATCATAGTGGAGTGAGAGAAAAGGCTATTGAAATTGTTGAGTTTAAGAATAGTTTTTGTCTCTTGAGAGTGAAGAAAGAGTTGGCAAAAAAAATAATATTCGGTCTGAAAGATGTCCATATGGGTGATCGTCAAGTGAGAGCTGAAATAAGAAGAAAAAAAGGACCTCAGGGGAAAAGAAAGGGCTTTCAGGGGAAAAGAAAAGGAGCGCAAAGAAAAAAAAGAAGCTTTAAAAAACAGAACTAACATTTTTCATTAATCAATATTTTAATTTAATCAACATGAACATTTTCGTAGGAAATTTGAATTATCAATTACAGGAGGAAGATCTGGAATCTACTTTTTCTGAATTCGGAGAAGTGACTTCAGTAAAGATCATTATCGATCGTTTTACAGGTAGAAGCAAGGGCTTTGGCTTTGTTGAAATGCCTAATGATGATGAAGCTAATCAAGCTATTGAGCAACTTAATGATCAAGATTTAGAAGGTAGAACAATGCGTGTAAATAAAGCACATCCTCCTAAAAAAAGAGAAAATAGAGATTCTCGTTATTAATAGTATAGAAAAAAGAGTAGGGGTGAAGTTGTTGGAGACTTAACCCCTTTTTATAACTTACTTAGGGGGTATAAGTTAACAATCCTTTCTTTTTTAGTGCAAAGTATAAAGAGCTAACATGCAAGCTCTGCATCATTTTGTGCTGGTCAATAATATCTAAAACTTCTTTCACAGAATAGGTGTAGATTTCTATTTCTTCGTTGGGATCTAAATCTTGATCTTGTATTTTTTCTCCTCCTTCTGCTAAAAACATGTAGGTGATATTGTCGTTGGTAGATGGGTTTGCAGAGATGGTACCTAAATCGGTGAAATTCTTGAAAGTATAGCCGGTTTCCTCTAATAATTCCCTTTTCAGTCCCGATAAAGGTGAATCATCATCCTGCTCAATACAACCTCCCGGCAACTCAAAGCAGGTATCGCCCAAAGCATGTCTATATTGACGTACAAGCAGAATTTTATTGTCCTTGGTAAATGCCACTGCGTTTGCCCAATCTTTGTATTCCATTACATAATAAGGATCTACAATCCGCCCATCCGGCATTTCACAACGATCTTGCCGGGCAGTGAGCCAGGAATCTTTAAATAAATATTTAGAAGATAAGGTCTTCCATTTTAAGTCTTTCATGTATTAGTCCTTTTGTGGGTGTAATAAAAGTTAGCGAAATCTTCTGACAGAGTGTAACAAATGAGAATATTCTTTGTTTTTGGACTGAAATATTCCTTTTTTGTCTAATCGATCCAATCTGACCTTACCGGAAGCATGAATAATTTCGAAATGATTGAGCATAAGTCCTACGTGCATTACTTTGCCTTCTTCGTTTTGAAAAAAAGCTAAATCGCCACTCTGTGGCTGTTCGTCTTCTTGCAATAATTCTCCTTCTTGCACCTGCTGTCTGGTATCGCGGGGTAGTCTCTTTCCTAATAAACGAAACATTGTTTGTGTGAAACCCGAACAATCAATACCATAGACGCTCCTTCCGCCCCATAAATAAGGAACATTTAAAAATTCATAAGCTAAATTTTTAATCTGTTTGTCTGATACATCCTCAAAGTTGGGTTTGAAAGGTATTCCTTTATAAGTAGTTCTTATTTTTCCCCATTTCATTCTTTTAAAGCTCATGCCTTTTAGAAAACTACCCATTGGAAGATGCATAGGGTGTCCGCCGGATTGTACCTTTATCGTAAATTCTGATGTGTATTCACGCGTAAGGTCGTTGTAGAGATGTTCTTTTATGAAGGTTAATTGTTTGAGGGACGCCCATCCTTCATATTTATCATATTGGTTTCTAATGCGAATCCAGTCCTTAGGTCCTTTTTCGAGTAACATCATCGCCTCTCCAAAAAGGAGTTGACTAATCATTTCACTACTATCAGAGGGACGCAGTCTGAGGGGCATGACAGGGACAACGCAAATTAAGTATTTCATAGGTATGGGAATATGTTCAATGTCAAAAATATGGATTGCTGCGAAAATAATAAAATGTAAATTGTGGAAAAAGGATAAATTTGATTCTTTATATAAAGTAGTCGGTTGTTTTTAATGAAAAAAAAAGATACAACATATTACAATGACCTGGATCTTATCCGTCAGTATTATAATGAAAAAGATGATTATTGGCTGGGGGAATTGCTGAACAAGTATTTGCACCTCATTTTTGGGGTCTGTATGAAGTATTTAAAGAATGAAAATGAAGCGCAAGAGCATACGCAACAACTTTGCCTAGAGATTATTCAAATCTTTCATAAGAAAAGACAAAAGATTAATAATTTCAAAGCTTGGCTCTTTCAAGTTACAAAAAACCATTGTTTGATGCATCTGAGAAAGAAGACGCATCAAACCATCTCACTAGAACAGGTGGAACACCCCACGGCTCATAAACCAATACCTCAATCTGAGTTTGATAAAAAGGAGCAGCAATACCAATTGTTAGAGAAGGCGATGGCTTCATTGAAGGGAGATCAAAAAAAATGCATTGATTTATTCTATTATAAGAAGAAAACGTATAAAGAAATTTCTGCAGAGCAGGGATATTCATTAAAAGAAGTGAAAAGTTTTATTCAAAATGGTAGGAGAAACATGAAAGTATTTATGGAAAGAAATGAAAATGAATCACTCTGATGACATATTAAAACATACGAACTGTCTGACACAACAGCAGATGCAGGATTATTTAAAAAATAATCTTAATCGAGCAGAAGTTCGAAAGGTGGAATTACATCTGGCTTCTTGTGATTTTTGTACAGAGGCCATGGACGGATTATCTGATATTAATAGTGAGAAGCAACTTTCTGCCACTATGAAGCAGATAAGAAAGCATTTACATTATCAAGTGCATCAGTCCGCAGTTCAAAAATCGAAAAGAAAGAATCCGTTTCTTTGGATTATTATATCTATTATTATTGTTCTAATTATTTTACTATTGGCGTTCTTTGTGGTAGATCGCTCTATTAAAGATAATCAGGATAATGCAGCTATCCTGAAACATGAACAAACAATGACTACCATTTAAATTAATTATTGAAAAACTGTTACTTTTTTTAATAATAGAAGATAAAATAGTTGTATTTTTACATGAGATAGTAATTTGAATTATGACACCGGGAAAACTTGAAGATTTAGCTAACTTATTAGAAGGACATTTACATTTTGATACAGCCACAAGAAGACTCTACGCAACAGATGCCTCTGTATATAGGGCATTGCCATTAGCAGTAGCTATTCCAAAGAATAAATCGGATTTACAGAAACTTATACGTTTTGCAGGCAGGGAAAAAACTGCGCTTATTCCCAGAACTGCAGGAACCTCTTTAGCCGGGCAGGTTGTTGGGGATGGCATTGTAGTAGATGTATCTCGCTATTTTACTGAGATAAAGGAAGTGAATGAAGCAGCACATTGGGTAAGGGTACAGCCGGGAGTGATTCGGGATGAATTGAATAGATATTTGAAGGACTTTGGTTTTCAATTCGGACCGGAAACATCTACCTCTAATCGCGCTATGATAGGAGGAATGGTTGGAAATAATTCTTGTGGAAGTAACTCTGTAATCTATCAAACTACAAGAGACCATTTATTGGAAGTGGATGCCTTGTTAAGTGATGGCTCAGAGGTGACTTTTAAAGCACTCACCAAAGAGGAATTTGAAAAAAAATGTTATTCAGAGAATGAATTGGAAGCGGCTATTTATAAGAATATCAATAACATGCTTTCAAATATTCGGAATCAGGTAGAAATAAAAAAAGAATTTCCTAAGCCGGAGGTGACGCGAAGGAACACCGGTTATGCCGTTGATTTTCTTGCTAATATGCAGCCATTTAATACAGAGGGAGAGGCATTTAATTTTTCGAAACTTATTGCCGGATCAGAAGGTACTTTGGCGTTTATTACAGAAGTAAAGTTGAATCTTTTGCCTTTGCCTCCGAAAGAAGAAGGGCTTTCGTGTGTGCATTTTAAAACGGTAGATGAAGCACTTAGGGCAAATGTAATGGCCATGAATCATCAGCCTTCAGCCAGCGAATTGATGGATGATAATGTGTTGAATTGTACAAAAGGTCTTATAGAGTATGAGGATAAACGTTTTTTTATTGATGGCGAACCGGGAGCTGTTTTAGTGGTAGGTTTTCTGGCCGAAACCAAAAAAGAAATAAAAGAAAAAGCTGCAGCCCTAGAAGAGGAATTGAAAATTGCAGGACTGGGTTATCATTTTCCGTTGGTTTTAGGAGATGAT
>CAZLDH010000018.1:0-28267 GCA_964558275.1 uncultured Chitinophagaceae bacterium | reverse complement strand
ACAATTGCTTTAGTTCTTCTGCATCCTCTATCAATTTTTTTTGCAGCGGCTGATTGTTCTGTTTTATTTCGGCTACTTCTTGTTTTTTCTGTTCGGCTTCTTTCTTTTTTCCCTCACGCATCAGTAATCCGATAGCTTTTGCCGCTTTATTAAGCTGCGCCTGATTTTGGTCAATCTCCGTTTTCAAACTGCGCTGATGCACATCTAATTCCAGAATCCGATCAATAAGTACTTCGGCCTCAAAATATCTTTTAGTCAGTCGCTGTATAATTTCATCTTTATGCTGACGTAGTCTATTTATTTCTAACATTTTCTTTTTTTGTTGCAAAGATAAGTTCTAATTCGACAATGCAATTAGTATGCAAAACCGAATTAATTAATAACCATACTTCGATAACGGATAGTGAGCGCAGCCGAACTATCAATAACCATATTTCGACTCCGCTCAATAACCATATTTATCTTTCCATAAATTTTTCAAATAATTTCTCAATTTATTTTCTCTCGGATTATCGCCGGGGCTATAAAAAGTCGTATTTGAAATTTCTTTAGGTAAATACTCCTGATCTGCAAAATTGTGCTCATAATCATGGGCATATTGATATTCCTTTCCGTAGCCCTGTTTTTTCATTAGCTTAGTCGGCGCATTTCGAAGATGAAGCGGAACCGCTAAATTCCCCGTTTTCTTCACTATTCTCTGCGCTTGATTGATAGCCATGTAGCTGGCATTACTCTTGGGCGAACTTGCCAAATAAGTAGCGCATTGGGACAGAATAATCCTGGATTCGGGATATCCAATTACGTTAACCGATTGAAAAGTGTTAGAAGCCAAAACCAATGCCGTAGGATTTGCATTTCCAATATCTTCTGATGCCAATATCAACATCCTTCTAGCGATGAATTTCACATCTTCCCCACCTTCTATCATCCGAGCTAACCAATATACCGCTGCATTAGGATCACTGCCGCGAATCGATTTAATAAAGGCAGAAACTACATCATAATGTTGTTCTCCGCCTTTATCATATACAGCCACTTGTTGCTGGGCAATATCCATCACCGCTTTATCGGTAATTACAATTTGGTTCTTCTTGTCTTTATTCTCTGCATAGAGCGTTTCTACCACCAACTCCAATAAATTCAAAATCTTACGCGCATCTCCATTCGAGAGTTGAAGAAATGCAGATGTTTCTTTAAGATCAATATCTAAAGAAGATAACCATTGATCTGTGTGCAAGGCAGCATGTACCAACCCCAATAACTTTTCTTCTTTTAAAGACTTTAATACATAGACCTGACAACGAGATAAAAGTGCCGAATTTACTTCAAAAGAAGGATTCTCTGTAGTTGCACCAATTAAAGTAATCGTACCATCTTCCACAGCGCCCAATAGTGCATCCTGTTGACTTTTATTGAACCGATGAATTTCATCAATAAATAAAATAACATGATCCATTTTCTGAGCCGCTGCAATTACTTTCCGTACCTCTTTGACTCCTGAAGAGACTGCACTCAAAGTAAAAAAGGGTACTTTTAATTCATTTGAAATAACTTTGGCCAAAGTAGTTTTCCCTATTCCCGGAGGTCCCCATAATATCATAGAAGGGATTTTTCCTCTATCCATCATATTTTTAAGTACCGCATCCGCTCCAGTCAGATGCTCCTGTCCTACAACATCCTCCAGTCTCTGAGGTCGCATTCTTTCTGCCAAAGGGCTTGCAGGTCTTTCCATATCAAAAGATTATTATACAAAAAAATACTGCCCTTTTTGAGGGCAGTACAAATGTAAAACTATATATTCAACTCTCTAAGAATCGTTCTGTCTTAAATACGCCAATATTTGCCGAGCTTCTTCCTTTGTTACTCCCTGATCGGTCATCATGGTGCCATTAAATTCTTTTAATAAGGCTTTAGCAACCGGATCCTTTTGCAGCATTTCCGTTGGATTAGTTATCATATTCAAAATCCATTCCGGAGTTCTTATTTTTGTAACATTCTTCAAGCCCGGACCTATCATTTTCTGTGTTCCCAACTGATGGCAAGTCATACATTTTGTACCAAAAATATCCTTTCCTTTGGCTGCCATTGCAGCATCGATTTGATCCGGAATATCCACCTCCGTAAATTCACCAACTCCCTTGCTATCACTTGCCTTGGTAACATCAATAGTTCCATTTTCATTGCCGGAGGTATTATCGGAAGAAGAAGAATTTCCCGATTTTGAACCTCCACCACCGCAGGCGTATAGTCCCAGTACGATAACAACCAATGCCAACTGTATGATTCTTTTCATAAACTATTTCTTATTTTTATTTACAATTTTTCTTCTTCCGATAAATTAAGATTCGTAATATATCCTTTCCCTTCTCTAATATCTCTTGCAAGCTCCTGAATAGAAGTTTCCGTAAAAAGACTTTTCAGGCCATCTCTATATTTTTTAAACTTAGCATGAATGGGACAAGGTCGTTCTTCAGAACACTCCTTTAGACCTAAAGCACAATTATAAAAGAAATCCCCACAATCAAGCGCTTCCAGAATTTCCAATACCGAGATAGGTCTGCTGTCTTCTTTCAAATAAAAACCTCCATTAGGTCCTTTTGCTGAACTAATTAATTTGGATTTCACTAGATTTTGAAGAATTTTCCCAGTAAAATACAATGGAGATTCAATCTCCCTGGCTATTTCTTTGATACCTAAGCGCTTGCCATTTTCACTATTTAAAGCAACAAAGACAGAAGCCCTTAGGCCATATTCACATGTTTTTGAGAACATAAAGTATAAAATAATTAATAAAAAAATTGTTAATATACAGCTTCTGCCCCAAATATCAAAAGCCAATTTATAATTTTAGAGGGATAAAGTTACCTTTTTATTTTCAATAAAAAAAGCATACTTTAGGGGTTAGTACTCCACCTCTCTAAGTATAGTATCCTACAACAAGAAATAGCGGCTTCTAACCGACCATTTCTAACCAATAAAACACACAATATTCTCTCTCAAAAAGAAACTATCCCTCCAATAATCAAAAACCGCTCCAAGTTTTTATTTACAGATTATTATTGTTTTTTTAGATTAACATCAAAAAATCTACCTTAGCACACAATCTATTGAAATCGCATAACCATGGAAGAGATAAAAGCATTGATTAAAGAAGAGTTATCCACCTTCGACGATAAATTCAAGGAGATTGTAAAGAGCAGAGTCTCCTTATTGGATCGAGTGATGCATTACATCGTAAAGCACAAAGGGAAACAAATCAGACCAATGTTTGTCTTTCTTTCCGCCAAACTGGTAGGAGAAGTCAATGAATCCACTTACCGCGCTGCAGGATTAGTAGAGCTTCTGCATACGGCTACTCTTGTTCATGATGACGTAGTAGATGAAGCTGATAAAAGAAGGGGACGTTTTTCCATCAATGCGTTATGGAAAAACAAAACAGCAGTTTTAGTCGGAGATTATCTCCTCTCCAAAGGACTTTTACTTTCTCTGGATAATGGAGATTTTAAGATATTACAGCATTTATCTACCGCTGTAAAACAAATGAGCGAAGGAGAACTTTTACAAATAGAAAAAACGCGGCGACTCGATATAAAAGAAGAAGTTTATTTTGAAATAATTAATGGGAAAACGGCTTCCCTTTTGGCTTCTTCCTGTGCTGCCGGAGGCTACTCAACGACACAGGATTCGGAAATCTCAAAAAAGCTTCACTCTTTTGGTCAAAAAGTAGGCATGGCCTTCCAAATTAAAGACGATTTATTTGATTATGGAAATCAAAAAATAGGAAAACCAACAGGTAATGACTTGCGAGAAAAGAAAATAACCCTGCCACTTATTTATACCCTGAAAAACGTGGATAAAAGTACCAAAAGACATCTTATCAACATTGTCAAGAACCAATCTCACAAAAAAAATAAAGTCAATGAGGTGATTCAGTGCGTAAAAGCGAATGGAGGAATAGAATATGCCGAAAAACGCATGTATCAGTTTCAGGAAGAAGCTTTCGACATACTGCATACTTTCCCTGAGAGCGAAATCAGAGACGGATTAGAAAAACTCGTACGTTTTACCACAGAAAGATCTTACTAAAACATTGAAGATGGGAAAAAGATGGGTACTCAATAAAGCTAATAAACAACAGGCTGAAAAATTACAATCCATACTAAAGATAAGATCGGTTTATTGCAATATTTTGACCTCCAGAGGCATCAATTCATTTAAAGAAGCCAAAGATTTTTTCCGTCCTCAGCTCAATCAACTGCATGCTCCTGCAGAAATGAAGGACATGGCCAAAGCTGTAACACGAATAAATGATAGCCTATCCTCACAAGAAAAAATACTCATTTATGGAGATTATGATGTAGATGGAACGACTGCCGTGGCAACGGTATATTCTTTTCTTCAGGAACAACAACCAACGCTGTCTCTTGACTTTTATATTCCAGACAGATACAAGGAAGGCTACGGCATTTCTAAAAAAGGAATAGATTATGCAGCCAAACAAGGAATCCGCTTACTCATAGTATTAGACTGTGGAATTAAAGCCATAAAACAGATTGATTATGCTTATTCTTTAGGCATAGATGTTATTATATGTGACCATCATTTACCCGGAGAAAACCTGCCTTCTGCACATGCCATTTTGAATCCCAAACAAAGTGACTGCTCTTATCCGTATAAGGAATTAAGTGGTTGTGGACTAGGATTTAAACTTATTAGTGCGCTGGCTGAAGATTGGCAACTTCCTCAAAAGACCGCATTTAAATACCTTGATTTAGTCACGACAAGCATAGCCGCAGACATCGTTCCCGTCACAGGAGAAAATCGAGTTTTAGCTTTTTGGGGACTCAAAAAATTAAATAAAAATCCGCTTCCGTCCATGAAAGCGCTGTTAGAAGTAAGTGGTTTGCAGTCACCCATCAGTATAAAAGACGTGGCTTTCATGATCGCTCCAAGAATCAATGCTGCCGGGAGACTTAAACATGCTCAAATGGCCGTAAACCTCCTCATTGAACAACATCCGGACAAGGCGAAACAAATAGCTTTAGAACTTCACAAACTCAACGACGAACGCAAAAAATTGGATAAAAACACTACTGAAGAAATCATTGCCAGCATCCAGTCTAATTCCAAGTTAAAAAACAGGAAGACAACCGTCATGTTTCAGGCCAACTGGCATAAAGGAGTGATTGGTATAGCTGCATCCAAAGTAATGGAAACTTTTTACAGACCCACAATTATTTTTTCAGAACACGAAGGAGAAATCACCGGATCGGCTCGTTCAGTAAAAGGATTTAATATCTATAATGCTATCAAAGCATGTGCTCAGACAATGGAAAGATATGGAGGACATGCATTTGCAGCCGGAATGACTTTAAAACCCAACCAATTCGAACTCTTCTCACAATTATTTGAAAAAGAAGTTAATCGAACTATTAATACGGATATGCTTATCCCTGAAATTAAGATAGACGCCGAAGTAACTTCTGATTTTCTTACTGAAAAATGTTACCGGATGCTCCAACAATTTGAGCCATTCGGACCAAACAACGAGCAACCTGTTTTTCTACTCCGCCGGGTAACGGATAATGGATATTCAAAGATCGTAAAAGAGAAACATATTCGCTTTGAATTAATACCCCACAAACAAATACATTCTGTGGCAGGAATAGGCTTCAATCTCGCAGAAAAATTTGACATCGTTGCCTCCGGTCAGCCATTTGATATCTGTTTCCATTTGGAAAAAAATAATTTCCGTGGACAATCCAAACTTCAACTTCGCATCATTGATTTAAAGCAGAGTGATTATCCTGCAACATAGAATTCAATTATCACTTTTTTATATACTACATCCTGAATCTGAAAGAAACAATTAATTTTTATATATTTATCCTGCACTCTAATTATTTCAAGATTATTAAACATATTTAAATGTCTCCGGGAACACTACTCGCATTTTTCATAGGATACTTCGTATTACTTATTTTTATAGCTTACCTAACCTCAAGAAAATCCTCCGACAACAATGCTTTTTTCATTGCAAATAGGAATTCTAAATGGTATTTAGTTGCTTTTGGAATGATTGGCACTTCTCTTTCGGGAATCACCTTCATTTCTGTGCCCGGAACTGTCAGTACAGACGCTTTCAGTTATTTCCAGTTTGTATTGGGAAATGTTGTTGGCTACATCATCATTGCACTGGTGCTGATGCCACTATATTACAAATTCCAGCTCACTTCTATCTATACTTATTTGGAGCAGCGATTTGGATTTTGGTCTTATAAAACAGGCGCCTTTTTCTTTCTGGTTTCTCGATTAATAGGTGCAGCTTTTCGATTATTCTTGGTAGCCATTGTATTACAACATTTTATTTTTGATACTTGGAATATTCCCTTCTGGGTAACCGTTGCCATTTCCATTTTATTGATATGGACTTACACTTTTAAAGGGGGGCTTAAAACCATTATTATTACTGACACGGTACAAACCGTCTTTTTAATTGGGGCTGTATTAATTTCTATCTACTTTATTGCACAAAGTATGGATTTGGGCATCGGAGATTTATTCAATACGATTAAAGATAGTAATCATTCCCACATCTTTGTCTGGGACGACTTTTTAGGCTCTAAAAAACATTTCATCAAATACTTTTTAGGAGGCATAGGTGTTTCTGTTGCCACCACCGGACTCGATCAGGATCTTATGCAGAAGAATTTAAGTTGTCGTAATCTTTTTGAGGCAAAAAAGAATATGTTTTCCTTTACCGGGGTTTTCGTCTTGGTGAATCTATTTTTCTTAAGTGTTGGTGCGTTGCTCCTCATCTATGCTCATGCAAACAACATTCCGCTTCCTGAAAACACAGATTATATTTTCCCTGAGATCGCCTTTAACCATCTGGGAGGAGCAGCGGCTGTCATTTTTATTTTGGGACTAACAGCGGCTACTTTTTCCACCGCCGATTCTGCCCTAACAGCACTTACCACCTCTTTTTGCGTGGACTTTCTGGGGATGACCAAAAAGCAAAAAGCAGCAGCTACAGGCAAGCGTCCTGAATACGCTCGAAAAATAGTTCACATCATATTCTCTATCCTTCTTTTTTCATTGGTACTGGCTTTTCGATATCTGGTAAGTGAGGCTGTAGTAAAAGCCATATTTACGGTAGCATCATACACCTATGGTCCGTTGCTCGGGATGTTTATGTTTGGCATTTTGCATAAAAGGAAACTTTTAGACCAATGGGTACCCGTTGTTTGTTTACTTTCTCCTTTTGTGTGCTGGATTTTGGATATATACTCTAAATCGCTCTTTAATGGATATAATTTCAGTTTTGAACTCCTTATTATAAATGGACTGATTACTTATTTAGGATTGTGGATGATTACAAAGAAGAAAAAAATTAGTTTAGCAGAAGCATAAAATAAATACTATGACAGAAAAAAATATAAAAGGAAGATCTTGGTCTAAAACAGAAGCACATTCCAGCTGGCAAATTTTTAAAATCATGTCAGAATTTGTTGAAGGATTTGAAACACTCAACAAAATCGGTCCCTGTATTTCCATTTTCGGCTCCGCCAGAACGAAAGAAGAAAATCCTTATTACAATACTGCAGTTCAAATTGCAAAGCGGCTTTCAGAAGAAGGTTTTGGGATTATATCCGGAGGAGGTCCGGGTATTATGGAAGCGGCAAATAAGGGTGCTCAATTAGGGAATAGCCCCTCAGTGGGACTCAATATTAATCTTCCGCATGAGCAACACTATAATCCATATATAGACAAGGATAAACTTCTTGATTTTAATTACTTTTTCGTTCGTAAAGTGATGTTTGTGAAATATGCCCAGGGGTTCGTCATGATGCCGGGAGGATTCGGAACGATGGATGAATTTTCAGAAGTCATTACGCTGATGCAAACTCGAAAGAGCGTGGAGACGCCAGTTGTGCTCGTAGGAAAATCTTATTGGAAAGGTTTATTAGACTGGATGAAAAATACCATGTGCGAAATGGAAAATAATATTTCCCCGGAAGATTTAGACATGCTAAAAGTCTTTGATGACCCGGAAGATGTGGTACAATATTTCAATGATTATTACAGAGAAAAACCGCTGCAACCC
The DNA here is from genome assembly GCA_964558275.1 of uncultured Chitinophagaceae bacterium. Classification (GTDB taxonomy): domain Bacteria; phylum Bacteroidota; class Bacteroidia; order Chitinophagales; family Chitinophagaceae; genus FW021-bin31. The sequence continues at coordinate 20,160 of CAZLDH010000018.1, read as the reverse complement.
AACTTTTAATAATGTATTATCATGATAAATATTGAGCTTGATTTATTAGATAAATATGCCGAAAGACATACGGCAAAAGAATCTGATCTTTTGTACAAGATAAACAGGGAAACGCATTTAGAGGTTTATCAACCCAATATGATGAGTGGTCATGTGCAAGGGCATTTTCTTTACCTCTTTTCAAAATTATTACAACCAAAAACAATTGTAGAGATTGGAACTTTTACAGGATATGCTACATTATGTCTGGCAGACGGGCTTACTAATTCGGGAATTTTGCACACCATTGAAATAAACGACGAGCTGGCTGAGCGATGCCAATCTTATTTTGACCAATCCGAAAAAAAAGAGCAAATTCAACTTCATATTGGGAATGCTTTAGATATTCTACCCAATATTTCAAAGCCGATAGATCTAGTCTTTATTGATGGAGACAAACCCAATTATGCCAACTATTTTGATCTGGTTATAGATAAAGTTCCTAAAGGTGGTTTTATTTTAGCAGATAATGTCTTGTATCACAACCAAGTATTGTTGCCTGAAGAACAACAAAGCAAAAACGCCCACGCCATAACCATATTCAACAAGAAAGTAAATAACGACCCTAGAGTTAGCCCTTTATTATTACCTTTGCGCGATGGATTACTCATCTTAGAAAAAATGTAACACCATCGTGAGAAAAACCATTCTTCTTTTATCCTCTTGTCTGTTTTTTGCTATTTCTTCATTTGCACAAAGTCAGCAGACTGCGTCTTATATAAAGAAATACAAACATATTGCTATACAAGAAATGGTGCGTACCGGAGTTCCGGCAGCAATATCTTTAGCGCAGGGAATCGTTGAATCCGGAGCAGGGACATCCTGGCTCTCCACCCATGCCAACAACCAATTCGGAATAAAGTGTAAATCAAACTGGCAAGGAAAAACCGTGCACCAAGATGATGATAAAAACAATGAATGCTTTAGAAAATATACTCATCCGGAAGCCTCATGGAGAGACCATTCCAACTTCTTAAGAGCGCGTGAGCGATACCATTTTTTATTTTATCTGGATCCATTAGACTATAAAGCCTGGGCATATGGCTTAAAAGAAGCCGGATACGCTACAAATAATAAATATGCCCACTCACTTATCAAAACAATAAGAAAATACCATCTTAATCAATACACCAAACAAGGAATCATAAGGCTAGCCAATTCTGAAGCAAAGAACGACAATACTTCTATCTCTACAGAATCCCATCCAGAAAAGGCCTCTAATATTCATCACCCAAAGACCGCCACACATACACCTTTGGACAGAGAACCTGAGGTTATAAACAGACGCAAAGCCATATATTTACCCGCTGGAACTCAACTTATCGGCATTGCCAATCAATATGATATTCCACTAAGGAGATTATTGCGTTATAATGAGTTAGAATCTGACGTTTTAGCCCGCAACATGTTCGTGTTTATAGAGAAAAAACGAAAACAAGGCAACCACACCAAACATATTGTAACCTCCGGAGAAACAACCTATCATCAAATAGCACAAAAAGAAGGCATTCGGCTCAAATGGCTTCTCAAACGAAATTACCTCAAGGGCGAAAAAGCACCAGCCCCCGGAGATGTACTTATTCTAAAAGGATACGTAAGAAAAAAAGGAGGTAATCAGGCCATTTCGGGTTTTGCAAGATTCTTAAAAAAGATTTTTGGAGGCAATGAGTCCGCAAAGCAGACCAGCGGGCAGATTGTCATTTATAAAGTAAAACGAGGCGATACATTATATCAGCTTGCACAAAAAAACGACACCAGCGTTAAGGCTATTCGACATTTAAACCATCTCAACAGCAACACCATTAAAGTAGGACAGCACCTGAAAATCCCTCAAGACAGATAATTATTGATTTGTCTTCACCGCATGTAATCTGTTGGGATAATCTGTAATTATTCCGGGTACTCCTAAATCTATAAGTTTTTTCATCTCGGACTTTTTATCTACCGTCCAGGGCAATACTTTCATTCCCCTCTTTCGACATTCTTCTAAGAAGGAGGGATTGACCAGACCAAAATAAGGATTATAAAAAGCAGGAGTGAATCCTAATTCTTCAATATTTTTTGCCACACCTTTATCTCCTGTCAACAGCCCCAGCGGGATATCCTGATGGGTTTGATGTAAAACTTTTAAAGGGCGCATATCAAAGGACTGAATAATCAAACGTCCTTTCAACTTCTTCAGATACGGCTTTAATTTTTTCATCATCAAACGCATAAAAGTTTCCGGATCAGGCTGTTCAAAACCATCCGTCTTAGGATTAGATTTCACCTCTAACAGATAAATTACAGGCTTATCGTTTTTCCTTTTAGTGAAAGACTCAACAGAATCTATCATTTCGGTAAGCAAAGGCGCATAAGTTTTCATACGTTTCTGCTCAGGATAAGCAGGATAAGCTTTCTCGCCAATAATAAACTGCCGAATCCTGTCATAATCCATCTGATAAAAGGTATATTTTTTTCTTTCTTCTTTTGAAATGTCAGTACCATCCGGCTTGGTTGTATAAGCCGGAGTAAAGGAATTGTCATGATAAATCACAATTTTATTATCCTTTGTGACGTGAACATCAAATTCAATGGTATTGGCGCCAACTTCTATACCTTTTTCAAACGCAGGAATTGTATTCTCAGGCATAAGTCCGCGTGTTCCTCTATGACCAACATTAAAAAATTGCGTTTCTTTTATTTGCGTTTTGGACAGCCTATTTGTGGTTTTACACCCCATAAAAAGACATGAAGACAGTATCGCAACAAGCATTATCACTTTAGTAAACAGACGATTCATTTTTTATTTTTTTATGATTTCTTTTCAAAAATATAACTTCAAAAAGATAATTTAAAAATTAATTTTTATAAAACACACTAAAGACATATACATACATCCTTTTAGGAAATTGGGTTGTACTGTCCGGTGGCCCTGGCCAATTTCCTCCAACAGCTACATTAAACACCAAGTAAAAAGGCTTTTTAAACGGACGGTTCTCTGCTGAAAGATTGTTTAATGCTTTCTCATAAAAAGGATGATTATCCAACAGGATTTTGATAGTATCCTGGCTCCGTAATAAGCTAAAAACATGAAACTCCATCGAGAAATCTCCTGTTGCCAGGCTGTCACTTTTTGTCTCATAGACGTGTCCACTGTCCTTTTTTTTCCAATGCAGGGTTCCATAGACTTTTTTTGGCGTTTTTCCTATCATTTCCATAATATCAATCTCTCCACACGCCGGCCATCCCACAGAGGAAATATTATTGCCCAGCATCCAAAGTGCCGGCCAAATACCTTGTCCAACAGGTAATTTTGCCCTGATATCTACCCGTCCATAGGTAAATATTTTTTTATTCTGAGTAGCAATTCTGGCAGAAGTATATTCCTGTCCCCGGTACTTTTCCTTTCGCGCTTCAATAGTCAACAATCCTGAAGAAAGAAACAGATTTTCTTTTCTATTCGTATAATACTCCAGTTCATTATTACCCCAACCATTACTTCCGGTACCTATTCTATAACTCCAGGCATTCGTATCTAACTGACTTCCATTAAATTCATCACTCCATATCAATTTATAATTGTCATAAGTTTTAGGGGAAGAATAGCCTTCATTATGCTTGGATAAATCCACTTTGGAAACCGTATCAGACCCATTTTGAGTAGCTGTACTCTCCCTCTGAGGACTTGTACAGGAACCCCAAATATAGCAGCACAGCAGGATAATCCCGATCTTCTTAATATTCATATGTCTTTTATTTTAGCAACCATATTTTCTCATTAATCTCATCCGCACCACCAAACTGACGATCCAATGCCTCTGTTAAATTCTTTCGATTGTAGTTATATTCAGATTGCGGATATAACCAACGGACAGGGATTGCCTTTTTATCATTGATGTTGAGAGAAGTAGCAGGATTTGCAGGAAATACAGGATAACCGGTTCTACGATACAAAAAATAAGAAGTTATAGGATCCTGCATAAAATTAAGTAAATATCTTTGAAGCCAGATTTGTTTCAATTGTTCTTCTTTTGTAGATTTAAAAGCCGCTTCTCCTTTAAAATACTGATCAATATAAGATTGAGTAATTGGGTTATTATGTACAAAATCTTGATTAACCGACAGATAAACTGACAAAGCTGCTTTAACCCCGGATTCATAATATTGCTTAGCCGACCCTGTACTAATCCATCCTAAATCACGCGCTTCAGCCAAAACCAATTGTTGCTGGGCATACGAAATCATAATTCGAGGATCACCTTCCTGTACTTTCAAATAACGAGAATTAATCAGAGAATATTTATTATTCTTCAATTCCGCAGTGAGATTATCGTAATTATCAGAAACCTTTGCACCTACATAAGCTGCTGTATCCGATTCAGATAATCCCTCTCCATTAACCTTCATTAGAGCAGGATCTGCAAAATAAAATAATCTTCTATCATTTAGTTTCTTTAAATTACTGATTACTAGCCGGCTAATCATCGTTCTACTCGTAAATAAATCGTTCGTTCCTGACATAGGGTGAGGATGTTCAGAAGAATATGTAAGTCCCAGAAAACCGGTATTTTTCTCTAACAAAGGGTTATTTTGAACTATATCCGCAAAACGACTTTTAATCTGTAAATTGTCATTGTTTACTTTAGGTGCTAAAGATAACAACACACGCAAAGTAAAGGCATTAACTGCTCTTCTCCATTTTTCGGGATTTCCCTCATAAGGGGTTGGATCTCCATCAAAAGGTGTCCCTTTAGCAAAAAAAGCATCTGCTTCTTTCAAGTCATCTAGTATCGTGGCAAAAACAGCTTCCTGTTTATCGTAAGACGGTCGGATATTGCCATCTGCGCCTTCCCCTGCAGATTGTAACGGAATATCCCCCACCTGCATGGTCAGCCGGTAAAACATATAGGCTTCAGAAAACTTTGCCAACCCTTTATAAGAATTCACTGTTTGTGTCTCTTTTGCATAATCCAACATATGCACAATGTCTGGTAACATCATCATTGGAGCAAAACTTGCAGCTCCAAGATAGTTGTACTGTGTTCGTAATATAGTCTCATTCCCATAGGCAATATATTTCGCAATGGCATTATCTGAAAGATACGCTTTGGCATCCTTTCCCTGAAACTTAAAATTCTGTAAAATAATATGAGTAGCTAATAAGGAAGCATTTACAGTTTCCGCTGCATCAGGGTTTGTATTTATTTCATCAAACTTGTTGCAGGCGCTAACCAACAAAAGACTGAATATACATATTCCCCAAAATGCTCTTTTATATATATTAAAATTATGTATCATGATTATTCGTTTTTTTTCTTACTAAAAATCAAGTTTGATATCAAATCCGATGTAACGCATGGAAGGATCTACAAAATTTTCTGTTCCCCCATCTATATCAGAATATTTAAAATCCTTGGCCCAATAAAGCAGATTCTGCCCAATGAGAGAAACCGAAATACCGCTGGCATTTATTTTTCCTGCCCATGCATCGGGTAAACGATAACTTAAAGCAACCTCTCTCAACTTTAGAAAAGTAGTACTGTATAGATCGGCAGGAGAAGGAGATCCGCCCCAGGCCGTTCCTTTGTGGAGTCCTTCAATAAAGGATTTATAGGTAGTTGCAACATCATTGGGAGCAAACTTTCGCGTATCACTTACTACATCACCATTGGCATCATATTTTACGGCACCGGAAACCACCTTTACTCCATCTCCCACATAATTTTTACTTCCCGGATTAGTTGCATCTTCATAACGAGCTTTTGTTAAAGAATGAGGATGGTTCCCTGAAAGCCACATATACATTTCAGTGGTGGATTGTGCAAGCCCGCCTACTCGTCCATCCACGGAAATGGATAAAGACAAGTTTTTATAATGTAAATCAGTATGTATCCCCCATATCCAGTCAGGATCTGAATATCCCGCCAGCGACACAAAAGGCTGGTAGGTAGGCACACCATTATTCAACACCATTTCCCCATCCGGATCTCTTTCGTATTTATTTATGGTATAATAATCCACCCTTTTATCTACCTTGACCCAATCTCTTTTAACCGAATATTGACTATCTAATCTTGTAAAATAAGTGGCGTATTTAGACCAGTTAACAGCCAAATTCCAGGTAAAATTACGCGTCTTAACCGGAGTGGCATCTAAAGTAATTTCAATTCCTTTGCGAGTATGTTCTTCCCTGCTATTTGTATATACTGTACTAAAACCTGAAGAAGGGCTGATGGGCGCTAGTACAATAAAATCAAACATGCGTTTCTTATACACGGTCGCATCTAAGGAAAAACGATCTTTCAAAAAACTAACATGCGTACCAAACTCCAACGAAGAAGAGCCTTCAGAATGAACATTCGAAGGACGTATGCTGGTAGGGAAAGAAGCCGTACTCAAACCACTCCATTGGTTGTTGGCAATCGCATAAACCTTATTAATGTCATAGATATCAGCCGGTGTACGGTATGTTGTCCACGAACCTCTTAACTTCCAAAAAGATAGCCAGTCGGAATGGGTAAATAATTCCGAAGGGATAAAACTACCTGAAACACTGGGATAGAAAAAAGACCGGGTTTCGGTAGGCAAAGTAGAAGCCCAATCATTTCGGAAAGTTCCTTCCAAAAAAGCCAGATTACGCCAACCAACGCCCAATTTTCCATAAATGCTATTGGTTTGTTTCTTGAAGATGATAGAATTCACTTTTGCAGGATCAATAGAAGCTTTTAGAGAATAAAAAGCTGGTAGAGAAAGTCCTCCTTGGGTTAATGCTTCCATACCTTCGTCTTGTTTAAAGAATATAGATCCGCCAATAAATCCATTAATCTTAAAATCTTTTATTTTTTTATTAGCGAACAAGAGTAGATCGGTATTCGTGCTATATCCTCTTCCTATCCCTTCATTATAGGAACCTCGTTGAGATTCTCCCCAAATTTCGCTACCTCCTTCAAGAACCTTACTGGTGCCACCTCCCTGGAATGAACCTTTTGATATGGTCACTTCCTGCTTGTTGCTATAATTATCGTAGCCCGTCCGTAGAGTAGCTTTTAACCAATCATTAAATTCATAATTCAGTGTCAGTTGACCATGAAAAATATCCTTTTTATAAGAATGTGTACGTTCATATCGATCAAAATATGGATTATTTATACCGGAAGTGTAACTGCTATTTTGTACTTCATTGGGAACCAGCCAATAATCTTTATACTTTCTTACATCCCAATCCGGAGCACTCCAAATTAGCAAGCTGTACATGGGATCATAACCTCTATAACCACTGAATCCAATATTTGGAGAGGAATTGTTATTGTATGCAAGGTTGGTAGATAATGAAAAGCGATCCAGTTTTATATTTCCTCCCACACTATACGTTATTTTATCAAAACGAGAATTGGGATAAGTTCCTTTATTTTCTTCCCAAGATGCAGAGGCTCTGATACCTCCTAATTTTCCTGAGTGAGTTACATTCACGTTGTTATTCAGTATGTAACCCTGTTGTAGGAAATTCTGAAAATTATTCTTTCCCCTTGCGATAAAAGGCATGGAACGCATTTCTTTTTTCTTGGGATCCCACTGAATAACATCCTGTCCTTCCAATGGAGGTCCCCAAGCTCCCCCACCTGAGCGATTATAAGTATTGGTTGCGGTATTGACGGTTCTGCCATATTTATGCTGCATTTTAGGAATAGCCAGATAACCGGCTTCAAACATGGTGCTGCTGTTTACAGAAACATGAAGTCCTTTTTTTTCCATTCCATTTTTAGTAGTGACAGTAATAACCCCACTACCTCCACGAGAACCATATAAAGCAGAAGCAGTTGCCCCTTTTAAGAAATCAATAGATTCAATGTCGTCGGCAGGTATATCCCGAAGACTCATATTCCCATAAGGAACTCCATTTACCACCAATAACGGAGTTTCTCCCCGAAGAGTAATCTTGGGCTCTGCCATAAACTCTGAACTATTCTTCACCACCAAGCCGGAGACTCTGCCGGTGAGGGAAGTACCAACGTCAATTCCCTTAACGGTCTGTAACTCTTCTCCCTCTATCTTTTGTGTAGCATATCCTAATTCCCGATCCTGTCGTTTAATTCCGAGTGCAGTAACCACAACTTCATCTAACGCTGAAGAAGAAGAAAAGAGCGTAATATTCAATGTACTTTGTCCATTCACATGCACGGTCTTTGTCTGATAGCCAACATAAGAAATCTCTAATACGGCACTATCAGGTACCTGTAAAGAGAAGTGCCCGTTTTCATCTGTTAGTGTTCCGGAAGTCGTCCCTTTGACCCGCAAGGTGACGCCCGGTAAAGGCATTCCTGTACTATCGGTAACTGTACCGGATATTTTATGAATAACAGCCTTGGAATAGCCGATAGCAACGAGTTTGTCATCCAGCATTTGCCAGGATAAACCGGCCTGCGTTAAAATATCCCTAAGCACAGAGGCTATCGGTTCTTGATGCACATGAACACTAATTTTAACATCTTTTGGTAAAAGGTCATTGTTATACAAAAAATGATAATCACTCTGCTTACTAATCGTTTTCAAGGCTTTAGAAACACTTACATGTTCCAATTGCAGGCTTAATTCGGTACCTTGGGAATAAACCCTGGCAGAGGCTTGCATGCAAAAGACAAATGTGCATAAAAATATAAGTTTCATACATAATAAGATCTTCAACCTTCTTTTGAACAACCCAAAGAAGGCAAGGTTGTACTTCTTTTTCATATCTTTGAAAAAATTTGGTTTGAAATTAAAATCGAGCTTTTGTTTTGGTCGACGTCAGACTCGATTTTTTTGCTTTAAATCAATACTTCTGAGACGTATGACTACGGTTATGCGTCTCTTTTTTAGTAAATACTACGTTTTCATGGGTCTTTTCTATTTTCAGCTTAAAAATTAATTTTTGTCTTCCAAGGTTATTTTATTTCCCCTCTTTTTATATTTGAAAGGCGTTGTAAACTGTAATGCCTCTAATACATGCTTCAGACTTTTCTGCTTAAAGGAGCCGGTTAAATGATATTGTTTGAGTTTCTTATCTTTAAATACAATATCTACTCCGTATATTCTTTCCAACTGATAACTTAAATCTTCGAACGACATATTATTGAATGACAATCGATTATCCATCCATGCAGTCTCCGGTATTTTATGATCTATCGGATTCTCCTTCACCCATTGTCTTTCAATTTTCGTTATTTGCTTCATATCATCTACTTCTTTCAATGAGGGATTCACTTCTATTCTCACCTTTTGCTTTGGTTTCATAACAATCTTTTCCATTTCCTCTGAAGCTAGATCCAAAGCAATTTTTCCACTCAAAAGCGTCGCTTCTATAAAAGGACTATTCCGGTATGATTGTAAATTAAAACGCGTTCCCAAGACTTTAATTTTTATCCCCTTTTTCAATGAAACAATAAAAGGAAGCGTTGCATTTTGTGCTACATCAAAAAAAGCTTCTCCTTTTAAAGTCACTTTCCTGTTCTTTTTCCCAAAACCTTTATCACATTCTAATACACTGCCTCTATTAAGCCAAACATTGGTACCATCTTCCAGCACAATCGAAGTAACCTGAGGCGCTTTAAAAGTTTCTTCAAAACCATTATTCGATACACCTGCTATCTGAGATTGCTGCTCCGGAGAGCGTTCCAAAACAAAAAAAGAAGCCATCCCTATAAGCACCAACAAAGAAGCTGCGACAAGAATTTTCTTCAATTTTTTACGCTTTCTTTTCTTATTTACCGCAAAATCTTCCGTCACGTCTAACTCCTTCATCACCTGCTGAAAATTTGAACGTTTCAGATTCTCTTTTTCTTCTTCCGTCAATGGCAAATCCGCTTCTACCTTAATATTCAACCTATTTAAATAAAATGCAGATTGCTTCAGATCAGGATGTGCTTTTAACAAATTTTCTAATTCTTCCTTTTCTTCATTCGTTATATTCCCGACCATCTCCTTTGCCAGCAAATCCCATATATGTGATTCTTTCATCGATTGTACTTCCTTAATTGTATATAGGACGTATGTAAAAAAGAATCCCCCTAAAAGATTTGAACTATTTTTTTTAAAACAAATAAACCTATACTTTTACTTATTCAAAGACATCTCTATTCAAAGCCTTTTTATGGATCAAGAAGATATACGTTATTGCCTTGAAAAAATTGCCCAACAGGGAGATGTCAACTCTTTTAAGGAAATTTATTCACATTATTTCATTCGCCTTTTGAAACTATCATACACTATTGTTCATTCAAGAGAATCTGCAGAAGAAATTGTCAACGACGTTTTTGTTAAACTTTGGAAGAAAAAAAAAGAACTAGCCTCCATTAACAAACCCGATGTATATTTTTATATCGCAGTTAAAAACAAATCGCTTGATTATTTAAGAAAACAAAACAAGAAAAAGGTTTTAGATTTAGCACTTATCAGTGCATCACATCTACGTACTTCTACCAATCCCGAAACCATTATGCTCACAAACGAACTCCGGGATAAAATAAAAACAGCCATAGATCAATTGCCTGCACGTTGTAAACTTATCTTTAAACTAGTAAAAGAAGACGGACTGAAATACAAAGAAGCAGCAGCAGTTTTAGACCTTTCTATAAAAACCATAGAAGCGCAGCTCGCCATTGCTACAAAAAAATTATCCCAAACTCTTTTGAATACGGATATGCAAAAGAAAAAGAGTCATTTTTTATAGGTACTCCCCAATATCGCCCATTTTACCTCTTCCCTTTCTCAAAAAAGCATAAAACATAATACAGATTAGTGTACTTTGATTACTTTTGCCATACACAATATTAAACCATTCCACATGTCTAATCCACAATTTCATTTTCCCAATCAATCAAACTATTATAAAGGTAAAGTTCGTGATGTTTATTCTATAGGGAACGACTTAATGGTGATGATCGTCAGCAATAGAATATCTGCCTTTGATGTAATTCTTCCGCGTCCCATACCCTATAAAGGTCAAGTACTGAATCAAATTGCCCAACACATGCTGGAAGCCACCAAAGATATTGTTCCTAACTGGGTAAAAGCCGTTCCTGTGCCCAACGTTGCCATTGGTTTACAATGTGAACCATTTCAAGTAGAGATGGTTGTTCGAGGAAATCTGACAGGGCATGCCTGGCGTACATACAAAAGTGGACAACGACAATTGTGTGGCGTTCCGCTTCCGGAGGGAATGAAGGAAAATGATTTTTTTGAACAGCCTATCATCACCCCAAGTACCAAAGCACATGAGGGACATGATGAAGATATTTCCAGAGAAGAAATCATCCGTAGAGGAATTGTAAAAGAACAGGATTATAAACAACTCGAAAAATATACTTTAGCACTTTTCAAAAGAGGAAAAGAACTGGCCGCTAAACAAGACTTAATACTAGTGGATACAAAGTATGAATTCGGAAAAATCGGAGATACCATTTATCTTATTGACGAGATTCACACCCCCGATTCTTCCCGATATTTCTATGCAGATACTTATGAAGAAAATCAAAAAGCCGGCAAGCCTCAACGTCAGCTAAGTAAAGAATTTGTTCGAGAATGGCTCATGGAAAATGGATTTCAGGGAAAAGAAGGACAGCAAGTTCCTGAGATGAACGATCATTTTATAGCATCGGTCAGCAATCGCTACATAGAATTATACGAACATATTATAGGACAACCTTTTGAGAAACATGAAATAGACAACCATACATTAGAATCAAAAGTTAAAGAAACGCTCCGGCTATTAAAACAATAACCCTTTTATCCCCATGTATTCCTTACTCAGAAAAAACTTTACGCACACCACCGGAGAAGAAATATCCGATGAAGCATTTGCCTATTTTTCAAGCTTTTTCTTTACCAAATCGGTGGATAAAAAAGTGATTTTGAAAGAAGAAGGTGATTGTGCAAATTATGTCTATTTTATTTTAGAAGGATCTGCCTATTCCTTTTATACTAATGACAATGCAGATCGTAATGCCATCCAATTTGCACTAGAAGGCTATTGGATTACAGACCATTATAGCTTCTTCTCAAGAGAAAAAAGTGTTTATTCTGTCCAAACCTTAGAACCTGCAGAATTATTAGTAATTAACAGGGAGCATTACGACAAACTCTGTAAATCCTCTCATCTTTACGAACATTTCTTTCGACTTCTCATACAGAATGCTTTTGTCGCATTGCAATACAGGTTAGCACTTACCACAAGCGAAGATGCCAAACATCGCTATATTGCCTTTGCAGAAGATTATCCTCATTTTATCCAACGCATCCCCCAATATCTGATAGCATCTTATCTCGGAATTAAGCCCCAATCACTAAGTAGAATCAGGCAAGAACTGGCAAGAAAAAAATAAATATTTCTTTATTCACTTAGGTTAACTTCCTTTTAAATACTTCTATAGACTTTTGCATCATTATTAAAATAATTAAAGTTTAAAGCGTAGAATTATGGAAAACACAAAATGGATTTTAGACCAGGCACATAGTGAGTTATTCTTCAAGGTAAAACACTTAATGATCACCAATGTAAGAGGTGAATTTCAAAATTTTGATATCGCAGTAGAGGCTAACGGTGATGACTTTGACAATGCTAAAGTATCTGCAACAGCTGATGTAGAATCAATTTTTACAAAGCAAAAAGATCGTGACAGCCACCTTAAAAGTGAAGATTTTTTTGATGCAGCTAATCATCCGCAACTCAAATTTGATAGCTCTTCTGTTGTAAAATTAGATGCACATAATTACAAACTATCCGGAGATTTAACGATTAGAGACGCCGTAAAAGAGGTTGTTCTAGACGTAGAATTCGGAGGTGTTGTTCATGATCCGGTAAGTGGACATACCAAAGCAGGATTTACCATCAGCGGGAAAATAAACCGTGGAGACTGGGGACTTACTTACAATGCAGCATTAGAATCTGGCGGCGTTTTATTAAGTGATGAGGTACGTATCTCCGCAGAAATACAACTTATAAAAGAAGAAGCCGAAAAAGCAGCTTAATTATTTCCGGTTCATTCAGCCTGTATTATCGGAAACATCCTATAATACAGGCTTTCATTATAATACTTTTTTTACTTCATAAAGAGGACTAAAGCTATATAAGTTCCCGGTTTTCAGATCTTTCCCCTCATATCTTTTCCGCAACTTCTTTCCGCGAACAAACGCTCTTCCGCTATTCACTTCAAATTTATCTCCTTCTTCCAATTCTTCTATGAGCGTAAGTCGATTATCCTTATTTGAATCGTATCTTCTCAGTGTTTTTACCAAATTAATATCAGAACCGGACCTGGCTGCCGGATTACGCATATATCGTGTCATGGCCATAGATACATCTTCCGGAAATTGCTTCAGCACATCCATTTCTGCCATCAAATCAATAAAGATTTGTTTCCACTGTTGACCATGGGGCTTTACCGCATTTCCATATTTTTCAAACACTAAAAGATGGGCAATTTCATGGGTCAAGGTCAAAAAGAAGGCATAGGGATTCAAATTCCCATTTACTGAAATTTTATGCCCTGCGCCATTGTGTGGTTTTCTATAATCCCCTAACACGCTTTTACGAGCAGGTTTAATCGTTAATTGAACATGATAACGCTTAATCCAATACACCAGAAAGGGGAAAGTCCCATCGGGCAAATAATCTTTAAGCTTTTCTAAAGGGGCTGCCTCTGTTTTACTCCTCATCTTGAGGTTTGATTTGCTTTGTCGATGTCTTCGCAGCGCTCATCAAGCTTCCGGTCTCCAATACCGTGTAAATAAGATACAGTACAAAGAAAAGAATAATAGTGCCTAAGTTTAAATCTTCTTTGTTAATAAAAGCATAGATTAGAATACCGATTGCACAAATAAATAATTTAGCAAAAGTAGAAATATATACATGCCTCATGAACGCATGGTGATTGCTGGATTTTATACTTTTCAATCCTAAATAATATAACACCGCCGATAAAACGGCCAGAATTACATTGGCTATCATCCCTGCTACATTATCTATTCCCCAGCCTTCTAACAAATGTGAATATGCAATTCCCAAGCCATTGATTCCGCAAAAAATGGCAATGAGTATGATATAGAATCTATCCATCCTTTTTTTCAAATGTTTTAATTATTCGCCACAAAGTTACACCTAAAGCCAATAAGGGAAAAATTATTAAAAATATCGGAAGTTGTAAATCCCACCATTCATCTAGTTTAAATCCCAAAAAGGCAGCTATTCCCAGTATGGCCATCATTTCAGAAGCCAGACCAGCATAGCGAAGCCATTTTCTATTATTTTTGTTTGAACTTTCCATCGCCCCTTAATTCTCCCGTCTTTTTCCATTACTTTTGCTTTCAAATAAAACAAAAGCAAATATCCTGGTTCGCAATATATGCAATTTCGATTATTTATTAAACAAACCTAAACTATTCCCAATAGAATTCCATACTTTTACTAACGCCTCAATGAAATCTTTTAAACAGCATATAAAGAAGAAATTTCTCCTTCTCCTTCTCTTAATCGCAGGATTGCACTCCCCTATTTCAGCACAAGAGATAATTATTAATGAAAATGATTCTTCCTGGACACAAGAAGAGATTCCCTCTAAAGCACTGTCCAAAAAGAAATTTACTGTCCTCAGACGTTGGTACCAAAATACAGTAACCCATTACAATTTTTACTTTAATTGTAAGCAAACCCTGAAGCGAAGCATTTCCCTAGCCAAAGAGCAACATAAAGACAATTATGATTCCATTATAAGTATCACACCATTTCAATCCGCTGACATTCGCATGTTTTCTGCAGATATGGATTCTATTATCTACAATGCCAGTATAGGAATACAAACCCATGACCCTCGTAGTAAATGGGTAAAGCGATTATACCTTCTGACAGGGAAAGCCTATTTTTATAAAGGAGATTATGGCAAAGCAATAGACCTCTTTAAATACATGATTAAAAACTTAGGAGAACGAGATAAGATGAATCGACCTAAAATCGTCGGAACCCGAGCATATCAGTCAGAAGAAAACATATCTATCATGACTTCTGAGGCAAAAAATAATCATACAACCTTTGCGCGAAACGATGCCTTCATTTGGCTTATCCGATCCTATTTCAAGCAAAAGAATTTTGACAGGATGACAACTTTAATGAGCAGTATTAAATCTGATCCCAACCTGCCACAAAGATTGCTTGGTCAATTACAGCTCATCCAATTTAAATATTACACTCAAACCCATCGCCAAACAGATGCACTGCAGGTGCTCCAAAAAGCCATTGCTTCTGCTCAAAATAAAGAACTACAAGCCCGTCAGCAATTTGTGCTCAGCCAGCTTTATGAACAACAGGGTAATTTAAGAAGCGCTTTAGCAAACTATCAAAAAGTGGAAGACTATAAACCTTCTCCCGAGATGGAATTCTTCACGCAGTTACGCATTATCCTCATTCAAGCATCCCGACCTTCTCATTCTTACAGTCTGACCAAAGCAAACCTTTTAAAAATTGCCAACAAGAGGAAATTTGCACATTTCAGAGGTATTTTATATCAATATTTGGGGAAATTGGCACTGCAAACCGGGCATGCCAAAGAAGGAATTGCCTTTTTAGAAAAAGGACTCTCCTTTAAAGACCAAAACAAAGAAACCCTTTCTAAAACGCATCTGTTATTAGCACATTACTATTACAAAAATGCAAATTTCAGGCTTGCAAAAAAACACTTCAATCTGGCACTTGCAGCTGCCCCCAATGCAAATATCAATCATGAAAAAATTGCTGCATTATCTGAGATAGTGAGCAATTTAGAAGTCATACAACAGGAGGACAGCCTGCAACAATTAGCAAATCTTCCCAAAGATTCTCTTTATGCCTTTTTGCAAAGTATCGTAAAGGACAGTGTAAAGACCAGAAAAAAACAAAATCTTATTCTGGAAGGTACGCCAACAAACAAAAACAATGTTTTTAGAAATAAAACATCTCCGTTGCCCAATCGCAATCAGGGTAGTAATACCAAATGGTATTTTTACAATAACGATGTCAAAGCCAGAGGATATTCCACTTTTAAATCACATTGGGGAAAAAGACCCTTAAAAGACAATTGGCGATTAAGTGATCCCGATGCTTACAGCAACACTAATAATACAAGAATATCTTCGCAGGATGCAATACTAAAGCCACAAACACAGCAAAATAATGGCCAGCACTTTGCAGAACAACTATTCAACCAGCTATACAGCCCCATTCCTACAGACAGTAGCTCAAGATCAGCTTCTGAGAAAAAAGAAATGGATGCTTATCACAAGATAATTAACATTTATTATCTTCAATTAAAAAACAATAAAGCCGCCTTATCTGCCATTCAAAAACTATTAACACATAAAAAGAACAACCCTTATTTGGCTGCCTGCTATTACAAACTTTATCTTATTTATAAAGCATCTAATCAAGAGAATAAGGCAATTCATTACAAGCAATTGTTAGAGAATCAATTCCCTGATAACAAGCTGGCTGAAACCTTCTCAACCCCCACTACTAAAAAGGCAGAAGAGGATAAACAAAACAAAGTAGAACAGCTCTATAATAAAGCTTATCAGAGTTATAAATCAGGCCATTGGGAACAAATTTCAATCTTAAGAAAAAAAGCAGGGAAACTTCAACAGGAAGAACAACAACAGGCTCGTTTTGACCTACTTAATGCCATGACATTAATCAAAGCCGATAGTATTGATTCTGGGATGACCGCTCTAAAACAAGTAATAGATAAATACCCAAACCAAAAGGCAATAGTTCAACGCGCAAAACTAATCTCTTCAAAAGTAGAGAACAAAGATCAAATTATTCAGCACATTAAAACCATCTATATCCCGCCTGAAGATACTAGTCAAATAAATAATCAATATACAACCAACCTTTCCAAGCAGCATAAACCTCAAGACAACAAAAAGCCACAGAGAAGAAACACAGCCAATAAAGAAGATAAACAAGCAGCTCAAAAGTCTGAACCAGAAATAGAACAACCCGAACAAAACAAACAACCAACGGAAACCCAAAAAACCGAAAAAGCTATTTCGACACCCTACAAAATAGAAAGAAACGTACCATACTATGTTATTCTGCGTTTCAACAAAACTTATACAAAACTGATAAACAAAAGCAAAAAGGTTTTTGATAATTACAATCAAAAATACTATCCCAATGATTCCATAAAAGTAAGTCGTTATGTTTTAGAACATAACCAAGCCATTCTTATTTTCAGGCCATTCAAAAACGAACGGGAAGCCCTACTCTATTATCATAAACTTAAAAAAGACGTCCAACTAGAAACTATTCCCAATATCAGTGCTTCGGATTATAAATATTTTTTTATCTCTAAAAATAACTTTATCATTTTATACAAAGCGCATGATTTGAACGGATATTTAACCTTCTTTCATGAGCATTACAAATAATTTTTTTATACTTTGCAGCCTTAAAGAGAAATTGCTTTCGGCACAACCTTTGTTTAAGCACAGAAAATGAAAACATCAGTAAAAATACTTTGGACCCTCGTTTGGGTAGGAATTGTTCTGTTTTTTTTAACCTTATTATTTATCAACTGGGGTGTTATTGGTCATATGCCCCCACTAAAGGTACTGGAAAACCCTTCCGCTGACCTGGCAACAGAGGTTTATGCTAATGATGGTACACTAATGGGTAAATTCTACTATAGTGGACAAAACCGCATGGCTACGGACTATGAAGATATTTCCCCTCATGTAATTAATGCATTAATAGCTACTGAAGATAAACGCTTTTTCGAACATTCCGGAATAGATCCTATAGGCACTTTGGCCATCCCGCTGTATTTAATGATGGGAGAAAAAAGAGGCTCCAGTACGATTACGCAACAGCTGGCACTTAATCTATATGGAACAAGGTCGCCAAATATATTTATACGTGCCTTTCAGAAGCTGAATGAGTGGGTCATCGCAATAAAATTGGAACGAGATTTTACAAAAAAAGAAATTTTACTGATGTACCTAAATACCGTAGGATTTGGGGACAACATAAAAGGTATTAAAAATGCGGCTTTAACTTTCTACAGTAAACAACCATCAGAGCTAAACATTGATGAATCAGCAATGCTTGTTGGTATGCTCAAAGGAAATACAATTTTCAATCCCCGCATCCACCCTAAATATGCCTTAAGACGCCGAAATACGGTCATCAATAACTTGGCTAAAAATGGATACATTACAGAGGAAGTAAAACAAAAAGCAATAAACAAACCCATAGAATTACACTATAACAAGACAAATCAAAATTCCGGGATATCACCTTATGCCAGAGCCTACCTGAGAAAATACCTGGAAAAATGGTGTTCCTTACATAAAAAACCGGATGGAAGTAACTATAACATTTATACAGACGGATTAAGAATATATACTACGATTGACCCCTTGATGCAAAAATTTGCAGTTGAAGCTGTTGATGATCATTTATCTAAATTACAGAAAACCTTTGATAAACAATCAAACATTAAGTCAGGACGCGTTTGGGATAACCATTCGAGGTATCTAAACATATTCATCAAAAGAAGTAGTAGATACAAACATATGGCGGCTGCCGGTAAATCAGAAGAAGAAATTATGAATTTCTTTAAATCCAAGAAAGTAAAAATGAGAGTTTTTTCCTGGGATCACTCTGCCGATGGCATACCACATTCCGTTGATACCATGATGACGCCATTAGACTCTGTAAAGCATTTCGCAGAAACGCTACAGGTAGGGTTTATGGCTATGGACCCGGGTACAGGAGCTATTAGAGCCTGGGTAGGCGGACCGGATTTTAGGTACTTTAAAAAAGATCATCTCTTTACGACACGACAAGTAGGATCCACCATTAAGCCCTTTCTTTACACTTTAGCCGTCATGAATGGATTCACTCCATCCACTAAAATCCCGAATGCACCTATCACTTTTCCAAAGTATAATAATTGGTCGCCTAATAATGCCGGCGGGGAAACAACTAAAGCAAGTGTGACGCTTACACAGGCTCTTGCACATTCGCTAAACCTCTCTGCTGCCTACTTAATAAAGCAATTAACCCCACAAGTTTTTGCCTCTTTTCTAAAGAAAAACCTGGGATTCTCAGCAGACATAAAACCTTATCCATCTATTGCATTGGGAACGCCTGAACTTTCCTTGAATGAAATGATTAGAGGCTATTCCATCTTTCCTAATAAAGGGGTTATGGTTTCACCAATGATTATTACCAGAATAGAAGACAAAAATGGGAATATCTTAGACAATTTCACGCCGCAAAAACATGAAGTAATTAACCCTTCTACTGCCTCTGCTATCGTTCGTATGATGGAAGCCGTAGTTAACAATGGTACAGGAGCCAGATTAAGATGGAGATATGGCTTTAAAGGAGAAATAGGCGGGAAAACAGGTACTACAGACAACAATACAGATGGCTGGTTCATTGGTTATACCCCCCAAATAATCGCCGGTTCATGGGTTGGATTTGGATATAACTTCCTGCATTTCAGTACAACTCACATAGGGCAAGGAGCAAATACGGGACTTCCAATATTTGCCATGTTCATGGATAAACTCTATGAACATTCCAAAGAAACGGGTATTGACCCCAATGCAAAATTTGATTTGGCACCTCCTATAGAAAGCCGCTTTTCTACCCCCGACAATGATAATCAACTGCCTCCTGCAATAAGGAGAAATAATAAAAAAGAGAAGCATAAACAAGCAAATGACTATTTTGATGTATCCCAATAAGCTATCAAGCTGCCACTACAAAGTATGAACAAGTTATCTTAAAGAAAATGATCCGATTTATTTATTTTAAGAATATCCTATTATCACTACTGTTGATTGCTTTAAGCTACACAGCGGCAAATGCACAATACTATTATAAAGATGTATTCAAGACTTTAAGAACAAACAAAGCAATTCAACAGGGGCTAAAAAATCAAACCAAAACAATTACAATAAACAGTTTTAACGGTCAGGGTAAGCCCATTTCAGGTTTTAAGATTACAAAAACTTTCTATCCCAAGGCGCACAAAATGAAAACAATATCCCAAGCACCTTATTCCGGTAGCAACTATAGCACCTCCTTTTATGATAAAATAGAACGTGTTTCCCTTGTCAAAGATA
>CAZLDH010000017.1:0-28308 GCA_964558275.1 uncultured Chitinophagaceae bacterium | reverse complement strand
GGAGGAACTGAGAAGAACTTATACGATAGAATAACGCTTAATCTTAGGCCACGATATAATATTAATAAACATTTAAGCCTCAGAGGCAATATTTCCTATATGATCAATAAGAGTGCAAGCAAATATGAAAGGCAAACATTCAAATTCTATGATCCCGAAGGAAAACCAACTAAAACATGGGAAAATGATGTAGGCTCTTCACAAGGCACCAGTGTAAGCCAGCTCACCTCAAGACTGCTGGTGAATTATGAAAAAAAATTAAGAGATAAAAGAGATAAAATATACTTAACCGCCGGAACAGAGGTGATGGTGCATAATTACACCGACTACAGAGAATATAGTAAAGCCTCTTTTTTCGGTAAATTAAATTATTCTTTCGATGACAGGTATATACTGGTGGGAACAATTAGAGGAGATGGTAGCAGCAAATTTGCCCCCGGACACAGATGGGGAGTATTCCCTGCAGGAGCTATTGCCTGGAACGTGCATAACGAAAAATTTATGCATTCCCTTACGAACAGTGGTACCTTGAATAATTTTAAGATACGTTTTTCATACGGTATTATTGGTAATGAAAATGTCGCCCCTTATTTGTGGGAAGAAATTGTAAATACCTGGGGATGGACAATGAGGGTTCCTAATCCTGAATTCAGTTGGGAAAAACAACGACAAACCAATTTAGGAATAGACTTAACGTTGTTAGACAACCGACTAAGTCTCACTGCAGACGTGTATAAAAAGCATTCTTATGATTTAATTTTTTCTGAATACCCGGTACCGCCCCTCACTGGTTCTTATTCTCTGGAATCGGCGGTAAATATAGGAGTCGTAGAAAACAAAGGCTGGGAACTCTCATTGGGTTGGCACGACGACTTAGGCGACTTTTCATATAATGTGACCGCCATGCTCTTTAATAATAAGAACAGCGTTGTTAAAGCAGGTTATTCCTCCTCAGACACCTTGGTCTTTAAGGGTAATAGCGATAAAATTTGGTACAAAGGCATTACCATGGACAACTATTATGGCTTCGAAAGTAATGGTTATTTTCAAAATAAAACAGACTTAGCCAATACGGAGGCCAAGATGCCGAATTCGAGAGTTGGCGATATTAAATATGTTGATCAAAATCACGATGGAATTATCAACAATGAAGATAGAATATTCCTAGGCGGTCCTGCCCCTCATTATAATTATGCAATAAATTTTGATTTCCAATACAAAAACTGGAGTCTTAGATTAATGGGACAAGGTGTGGGCAAACGTACAGGACGTTTAAACGGACTCATTGGCTACCCGGTAATCATGGATGGCTCAGCCAATGAATATGGGGCTCCCAGAAAATATTATATGGAAAATCGTTGGACACCACAAACGCCTAATAGCCGGTTTCCCAGAGTTTGGACCGGCTCTAGTCCCAATACCGTGTTAAGCGATGTATGGCTGAGCGACGCCTCGTATTTTAGAATACGAACTATAGAATTAGGATATGAATTCCAAAACGTCAGTAACAGCTTCAGAACAATCAAACTATTCTTAAACGCCCATGACCCCTTCGTATTTACTTCTTGGGAAGGATTAGATCCCGAAAGAAATGGAGGAAACGGGCAATATCCACGCATGCGAAGCCTGACCTTCGGTATAATCGCATCTATTTACTAGTCTAAATATCAACTATATCATGAAGTATTTATATATTATATTCATTCTATTTTTAGTAAGTTTTTCAGGATGTAGAAAGTTCCTGGATAAAACAGATCCTACAGCTACTACATTCCAAGAGTTTTTTAATGACGAAGGCGATTTACAACGCGTAGTCTATAGTACGTATAGAGACGTCTTTTGTAATCCCGGAGACCGACGACTCATATTTTATATGATGTCGGGAAAATCTGATAATGCCTACTCCAGACTCCAAAGCGACAATCAACAAGAGATTGCCAACGGTAATTATAATGCGAATACTGGTCTCTTTGAATATTATTACACACTACACATGAAGCATATCGGGCGAATTAATCGTTACTTAGCAAATATTGATGTACCTTATGTAGAAAATGAATCGGTAAGAGAGAAATATAAAAACATACTCATCGGACTTCGCATTTGGCATTATTTTATCATGACAAACAGATGGGGAGATATCCCTTTTATATTAAAGCCAGTTACCCTAGAAGAAGCTAAAATAGGGACAACCCCTAAAGAAAAAGTCCTTGACACTCTATTTACACATGCTAAAGAGGTTGCTAAAGCTCTTCCGCCAGACCAATACACCGTAGATAAATACATGTTCAACAAATATTCTTTTAAGGCGCTTGTTATGCGATACGCATTATACAATAAGAGATACGAACTGGCTGCCCAACTGGCTAAAGAGATCATGGACAGTGGACATTACCAACTCTATCCGGATTATGGAGCTTTATTTCAATATGGAGCATCAAGTAACAATAATGAATTTATCATTTGGCTTGATCAAAGTTCCCACGATGGTTCCGCTACCTGGTCTTTCAATCATTTAGGACCACACTTCCGTACAGGAAATGGAGATTCTTATTTGGTTCCACTCAAATCTTTAGTAGATGCCTATTGGACCATTGACGGATACAGTATCGCCAACTCTCCCACCCATACAAAATTAGAATATGAAATCGATCCGGGACTAGATAGAGACCCTCGCTATTATACAAGTATCATGGGAAATGGCGATAATTTTTATGGAGAGACCATTAATATTTATGACCCCAACAGCACCATGTATTACAAAGAGGAAAGAGCCAGCCAATCGGGATATTGGTTCAGAAAGTGGGTAGACGATGCAGACGCTTTCAGAAACGGCGGCAACATGGAATTTGGATTATTACGTTATGCAGAAGTTTTACTAACTTACGCAGAAGCTAAAATTATGCTACATGACATTAATCCTTTAGCCAAACAATGTATTAATCAAATAAGAAGCAGAGCGGGACTCAATATGGCGAAAGCTGATGTTACCTTAGCTCGCTATGATAGTTATACACACGAACAATGGGTTAAACTCATTCGAAATGAAAGAAGGATAGAGTTAGCAGGAGAAGGTCAGCGCTATAACGATATCATTAGATGGGGAATCGCTGACTCTGTGTTAAACCAACCGGCTCTGGGGGATGTAAGGGTTGTCAATGGGGAAGTGAAAACGCTATTCGTAGAAGACCGGTCTTTTAAACCTTATAACTATCTGTGGCCCTTCCCTGAAAGTACAATGAAAGTAAACCCTAACCTTAAACAAAATCCGGGATATTAAGTAAATACGTTAACATGAATCCAGACAACAATCAAAATCATAAATCTTCAGTAAGCCGCCGATCATTTATTAGAAATACAGCAGCTACCCTTGCTCTTTTTTCTATTGTACCACGGCATGTGCTTGGCAGAGGTTTTACGCCCCCAAGTGACCAACTAACCAAAGCTATTGTTGGTGTTGGATCTATGGGTAGAAATCACATCCCCTACAATAATACGCGCGTTGTTGCAGTATGTGATGTAGACACTCGCCATATCAAATTAGCACTAGATCGTATCCAACAGGACTTCCCTAATCAAAATATCAATGGGGTAAAAACATTTACCGATTATCGGAATCTAATTACACTCCCGGAGGTAGATATTGTTCACGTAGCCACCCCTCCCCACTGGCATGGTATTATTGCTGCAGATGCAGCAAGAGCAGGAAAAGATGTGTTTTGTGAAAAGCCCATGACGCGAACGATTGGCGAAGGGAAAAGACTTATGGAAGTCGTTGAACAATATGACCGAATCTTCAGATTAAATACCTGGTTTAGATTCAAAAGTAATTTTTATGGCTTTGGCACACCCGTAAAACCTATTAAAAAGCTTGTAGAAAGCGGATTACTGGGCTGGCCACTCAAAGTTACCATCGGGAAACATACCGGTTTCAATTGGAAACTAGACCTGTGGTCGGGAATACCTAATCTTCCCGAAATGCCAATTCCAAAAGAGTTGGACTATGAAAAATGGCTGGGTCCCGCACCCTATCATCCGTACAACCCCAAACACGTTCACATCAAGTTCAGAGGATATTGGGATTATGACGGTGGCGGACTGGGCGACATGGGACAGCATTACCTCGATCCGGTGCAATATTTCCTCGGGAAAGACCACACCAGCCCTATCCGCGTTGATATTGATACACCACAACAACATCCATATGCAGTCACCCCATGGAGAAGAATTGAATATACATACCAAGATGGTTGCAAGATTATCCTTGATGGAGACGGCACAGACAAACATGCGCCATATATAGAAGGGCCAAAAGGGAAATTATATAAAGGCTTCGTTTCCGACATCCCTAATTTGAAACAAAAGCTAGCCCATTATGCAGCACCCGAACCCCAAGTTACTGATTTTCCCCTAGCGGTAAATCAACGAAAGAAATTCGCACTCAATGAACAAAATGGATTCAGATCCTGTACATTGGTAAATATGGCAAAAGTAGCGGTGCAACTTAATCGATCTCTAACTTTTAATCCTGTAACATTAAAATTCACCGATGATGCAGCCAATCGGCTTTCCTATGAGCCTACCAAAGCGCCAAGAACAATCGGTTAATCAATAAATCATTCTTGAAGAATACACAATGAAAAAATTCACGCTTACTCTATTGGCTTTGGTTATGAGTACTTCTTTGCTCATGGCTCAAACCGATACAATATTAAAACATTTACCCACTCAGGATCAACTAACCTACCTGAAAGCCATGCACCAACTTTCTACACTCGATGAATCCCAATTAGAAAGCTTGGCCAGTCGTTTAAAACCCTATGGAAGTCAAACCAACACGTCCATTCAGTTTGCCTTAGACGGATATGCAGGATATGTCATGAAACCCGGAAGAGAACAACTCAGAAAGGAAGCAGTACAGACCTATGGACAGGCATTAAAAGTAGAAAAAGATCCTATGAATCAACAATTTCTCATTCGCAAATTACAGTTGATGGGGAAGGATGATGCCATACCTTTTATAGCCCCCAAACTTACAGATACCTTTCTCGTACACGCTGCATCGCAGGCACTGGCTACCATTGGATCAAAAAAAGCTAAAAGAGTTCTGCGAGAGTCGGTGACAAAAGCCAGCAAGAGAACGTTGCCAGCTATCCTTCAAGCCCTGGGATTTGCAGAAGATACCCAGGCGAACGCAATAATCTCTTCTTATGCTCAAAGCAAAAACTTCAAAGTTCGAAAAGCAGCGTTATACGCTTTAGCCTCCATAGGTCATCCTTCGTCAGCTCCTATTCTGCTGAAAGCAGCGAAAAGGGAAAATTTTGCCTATCATCCTGCAAACGCCACCGGAGATGCACTACTTTATATTCGTAGATTAATAAACAACAATCATAAAAAAGCAGCTCATCATTTCATTAGCAAAATGCTTCAGAACCTCTCCGCAAAAGATCACAATGCTTTTAAAACTGCGCTAAAACAATATCAAGGACAGTTAACCGCTGCCCATCCTACACCTCCAAATACATTAACTCCAAAAGAGAAAAACGCCGGATTCCAACTACTTTTCAACGGAAAGGATTTAGCTGGATGGGTAGGTAATAAAGAAGGCTACAAGGTAGAAAAAGGAGCCATTATGGTACATCCGGGACATGGCAGTGGAGGAAATTTATATACCACCAAGGAATACGATAACTTCATTTTTCGTTTTCAGTTTAAACTCACACCGGGAGCCAATAATGGTATTGGTATCCGCGCGCCATTAAAAGGGAACGCGGCTTATCAAGGCATGGAAATTCAAGTCATCGACAACACCGCTCCTAAGTATAAAAATCTACATCTTTATCAATATCACGGCTCTGTATATGGTGTAATACCGGCAAAAAGAGGTTACCAGAAACCCGTAGGAGAATGGAATAATGAAGAAATTAAAATCAATGGAACAAAAATTAAAGTAACCCTCAATGGACACGTCATTGTGAATGATGACTTAGCTCCCTATATTCAAAACGGAACGATGGATGGCAGAGACCACCCGGGCTTGGATAATAAAACCGGACACATTGGATTTTTAGGTCATGGCGACGTGGTATATTACAGAAATATCAGAATCAAGTCATTATGAAATTACCGCTAACCAACCCTATCCTCTTACCAATGTCAACGCAAAATAGAGAATGAATAAGGCAAAGATTAAATTCAAACGCCCAATCCAACTGGCACATTTACGATATATGCGGGTTTTAGTATCTAGCGGTTTTTCATCCATTAGCACTGTTGCCTTAGGTCCCAGCCAAAAATCATGTAATCCACTAATAACTAGTACCAGAGCAAATGTAGTCAGCTTAAATGCCAGCGTTGTACCAAAATGAGATTCCCAAAAAGAATTGCTTAACAAGTTTTGAAAAGTATAGCCTCTTGCCCATAATTGAATTCCACCAGTCACTAATAAGACCGGAAACAAGATCCAACTGAGCCGACTAAATCTCTTCATGATAGCATAAAAGGTATTTTTGGTAGGCTTCAGCACCTTATTTCTCGTTATCGGCACCAATACAGCTACCGTAAATAACATTCCGCCAATCCAAAACATCGCAGACAATATATGGATAAAAACACTCGCTTTATAGATATAAAACATCTTCATTATTTACGAATTCTTCTTAGTTTTATTTGATTGAAAAACAAAAGTAAAACACCCAACGGTAACGGGATTGTAGTATAAAACATCGAGTCTCCAAAATTTGGAATATAAGATTCCAAAAGTCCTAACCCGCCCTGAGCAAAAAGGATAATCTCAGTCAATACAAATCCAATAATAAACAAGCACATCCCCCACCTTGTTATCAGATTCAGCGAGATAATGCCCACTTCAAAATAATAGGTTAACAACGAGAAAGTAATTACGCCCAGTAAAGCCAAATGAAGATACGCTATAATGACGTGTCTGGACGAGGAGGTCCAGAAAGCAATGGAAGGAATCGCTCCAAGCGCCTGAAAAAGATACTTTATTACAAAAAGCACCAATATCCCCGTTGCAATATATTGAACAAAGGGTTTCATTTTTCTTCCTATTTCTTTTCTACTTGCATATATGACTTGAAAAAATGGAAGCAGTGCATATAACTGTGTCAGCGCTGCCAATCCAGCAATAACAAATACAATTCCCCATGGATTAGCCCATAAAAAAGATAACAGTACTGCCGGAATACAAGACCAAAACAATAAACGAAAAAATAGCAGCCCCTTTTTTTTCTGAATATAAATTTTTTTATTTTCAATCCATTTAAATAGCAAAGCCAGAATACCAAAGATTAACCATCCATTATATTGAAAATGCAAATAAAAATAAATGGCATTCATTGCTTTAGGCTCGTATCTATACCCCAAAGCCATCAAAACTCCCATAACATATGGACCAATAGAAGAAAATACTAAAAAGAACAAAGCGGCTCGGGCAAATTTTAAAGATAGCTGCTTTCTATAAGCTTTGGTATCTTTATAAAAACAATAGGCAAACCAGTAAGTTACCCAAATATATAGTGTAGAAAAAATAGTAGAAACAGGCGCATACCCTCTAAACGGAAAACTTAAAAACATCCCCCAAACTGAAAATAATACAGCAAAAAAGATATATTTATATGCTTTACGATCTTTCAAATGACTACCAAAGGCAAAACAGAAAGCAAGAAACATAGCCATAAACCCCCACCCTCCAAAAGCAAAATGAGAATGCGCTTCCATAAAATTATGATAATGCAAAACAGGAACATGAACCACCCTAAAAGCCCTGAGAATCAATCCTGCTGCAGCTACAATCAACAGGTTAAAAAGAACAAAAGGAAGCCATTTTTTTGCTTTTACCTGCATAGGTTGAACATCCAAATTAGAAGATTTGAAATAATTTAAATTCCGGCTCAAAAGTACTAAAATCCCAAAAAGGATAATTTCCTATTAAATTATTTGACGCTTGTTTTACAATACTAATTAGAACCGAAGCGGCTTAATTATCAGTAGCATATCTCGTTTGGCACTACTAGAATTCTTCTCAGGTTGCCCAATCATAGTAATTTTCAATTGGTAGGAATGTCCATGTATATTGACGCATTTTCCATCATAATCACCTAGAACAGTCTCACTTTAAAATTAAAAAATTTTATAATGCATACAGACTACACTGCCTTTTATATCACTAAATTAAAAACAATCTATTTGCTTAACACACATCTAATGACATCCGCTAGCTATATTCAAACATTCTATCTAAGGGGACAACTGCTTTTTCTATAATATCTTTATCCACAAATATTTCCGGATCTTCATTCTTCAGGCAATTGTACACTTTTTCCATCGTATTCATCTTCATGAAAGCACATTCACTACAATTGCAGTTATTATCTTCCTTTGCCGGAGCAGCGATAAGTGTTTTATCCGGCGCTGCCTCTTGCATTTTCTTCAGTATCCCAGCTTCCGTACCCACAATAAAAGTATCTGTATTGCTCTCTTTAACGTAGTTTATCAATTTAGAAGTAGAACCTACAAAGTTAGAAATATTCAGAATATGAGATTCAGATTCCGGATGAGCAATCAAATCAGCATCAGGATACAATTTCATAAGATTCATTAACTTATCAACTGAAAATGCTTCATGCACAATACAAGACCCATCCCAAAGCACCATATCTCGTCCGGTCTGCTTCATTATATATTTTCCCAAATTGGCATCTGGGGCAAAAATAATTTTTTGGTCTTCGGGAATTTGCCTAACAATAGACTCCGCATTAGAAGAAGTACAAATAATATCACTCATCGCCTTAATCTCTGCAGAAGTATTGACATAGGTAATCACCAAATGATCCGGATATTTCTTCAAAAATGCGCCAAAAGCTTCGGGAGTACAGTTATCTGCCAATGAGCATCCGGCATCTAAATCAGGGAGAAAAACACGTTTTTCCGGATTTACTATTTTGGCTGTTTCTGCCATAAACTTTACTCCGGCAAAGACAATGATTTCATTGTCCGTTTCTTTGGCTTTTCTAGCCAAACCAAGACTATCGCCCACAAAATCAGCAACTTCCTGAATTTCATCACGTTGATAATAATGTGCCAGTATGAGCGCATTTTTTTCCTCTGCAAGTTCTCGAATCTTTTGATGTAAACTAACTTCTTCAGCAATTACTTCAGCCATCACTAATAAAATTTTTATAAAAAAATATTCCGATTGCTCTTTCTATCTGCAAAGATAGACTTTTCTCTTTATAGAGGAAAAGTCTTCTTCTTATTTTCTAATCAGGACTATTTTAAAGACTAAAGAACTATATTATCAACTATCAAGCAACTGATGAAGGACACCCACAATCACCTCCGGATTCTGACCCAATCCTTCTTGTTGGAAGCGTAACACCCCATTTTTATCCAAAACAGAAATCTTATTCTCATGCGTATAAAAGCCACTGCTTTCATTGGTGTATGAGACATTCAAGAGTACTGAAAGTGTGCGCACGGCTGCTTTTGAACCCTGTAATAGAATCCAATGATTATCTAATTCATTGCCTTTTGCATAAGCTTTTAAAACCTCCGCCGAATCTCTCTCGGTATCAAAGCTAACCAATAAATAAGTCACCTCATCTTTATCTTTTCCCATGGCCTTTTCAATGTTTTTCATATCTGCCACCAGTCGGGGACAAGCCCCGGCACAGGAAGTAAAAATCATGCTCACAACAACTGGTTTCCCCCTGAGATCTTTCAAGGCTATCTGCTCCTTATTTTCCGTAACAAAGTGATCTGAGATTTGATATAAACTATTCGAAACATCTGCAGAAGCCAATTGAACTGTAGCTTCCTTCTTTTCAAATAAAGGACTATTCGGCGATTCTATTCGTGTACAGCCAAAAACGAATAACGATATCAACAATATACTTAACTT
This sequence comes from uncultured Chitinophagaceae bacterium, assembly GCA_964558275.1. Taxonomy (GTDB): domain Bacteria; phylum Bacteroidota; class Bacteroidia; order Chitinophagales; family Chitinophagaceae; genus FW021-bin31. The sequence goes on along the minus strand of CAZLDH010000017.1, from coordinate 18,386 downwards.
TTTCATGACTTTTATTTTTTCAAATGAGCAGCACATCTAAATCCTAACGTGCTAATACAATAATTTCCTTTTAAACTACTTCTCAAACCATATCTCAAATAAGCAGGATAGTCATCGGGATTAGAAACATCCAAGGCTCCTGCACCACAAGTAAATTCTATACGCGTAACACCATTCTTTCCTTTAGCCGACTGCACAAAATTGTTAAAATCAAAAGTCCATTCCCAAATCAATCCATTCATATCATACAATCCATATTCATTTTGATAGGTAGATTTTACAGCAGGCAGTATATCGGGTCGAGGTTCAGCATTCCATTCCATGGCAAATTTTGTAAGGCTTTCAATCTGATTTCCTACTGGAGCTCCCTCTGCTGCGAGTTCCCATTCTGCGGTAGTGGGCAATCTTCCTCCCTGCCATTCACAGTAAGCTCTGGCAGCAAACCAAGACACATAAACTACGGGAGCATCATACAATTTATCGTTACCTATTACCAAATCACTCTCCCAATGTTTCAGATAATTCTTATCCGCAAATAAAGCACTTACATTAGACCGGCGCCATTGGGGATTAGCCTTTACAAAAGTCAAATAATCAGCATTTGTTACCGCTGTTTCTCCCAGCAAGAAAGCGCCAACTTGAATTTGTTTCAATTTTTCACTCTTAAAAAAGGGTTCATACACACCGGACGGTACTTTCTGCATTTTCACTTTCTGAGCTAAGGCTCTTCCCTGTGACAATATTATCACAGGAAAGAACATCAAAATCATATTTAATAGTAACTTATTCATGATATCAACATTTATTTAGCAGAATAAATATCAGGATTCTCATCTCCTACTACTTCTATCTCTGCGGTAGCTCCTTTTCTGTAAGCCCTAAAGATAGAATGGTCAATCAGATGAATCGTCTCCGGCACCAACATTTCCATTTCAGCAATTACAGCACCACCTACCGGAATAGTTGTCGTCTGCACATTATGGTTGATTAACGTTCCACCTTCCTGATAAACATTAGAAAATATTTGACCTACCGGATGAAAAGATGAAATTAAACTCGGACCTGCATTCCCAACATACAATCTAACAGTTTCTCCTACCTGAGCTTCTAATGCATTTTTACCAGTAGTAGAATTTACATAACCGTTAAAAACTACATAATCCGGCTCTTCATCAATGGCTTTATCTCTATCAAAATTCTGAAGTCCTTTAGCGGCAAAATCTCCCTTGGTGTAAAACTCACTCTGCAGAAGATAGTATTCCCTATCTACCTCTGGCATACCTTCCTGAGGCTCCACCAGAATTAAACCATACATCCCATTGGCAATGTGTAATGGAACAGGTGCTGTTGCACAGTGATAGATATACAACCCGGCACGCATTGCTCTGAATTCAAAATGAGAAAATTGTCCCGGGGCAGTCTGAGTAGCTACAGCTCCTCCTCCGGGGCCTGTTACTGCATGCATATCAATACTATGTGCATGTTTACTAGAAGAACTGTTTCGTAAGGTAAAATCAATTAAATCACCCTGCCTTACTCTAATAAAAGGACCGGGTACATGTCCGTTAAATGTCCAGAAAGTGTAAGAAGTGCCATCCGTCAGTTCCATTACCTTCTCCTCTGTTGTAAGCTCCACCTTCACCCTTTTAGGAGAACGATAAGAAATCGGTTTTGGAACCTCAGGCGCATAAGTCAATTGCGCATATACAAGACCTGATACATCTGTATCTATATCATCCAAACTTATAGTTTTTTCAGACTGGCCTATGCTTCTGCAAGAAGATAAGTAACCCATGGTTACCAAGGCAAAAAGTGCAACTAACAGATATCTGAAATTTAGTTTTTTATAAGATAACTTTTTCATGACTATAGATTTTATTAATGAACAAAATTTGAGGTTTTTATTTCCTCAACTGTCTTGAACAAAAGTGCAGCTAAAAATTTCCCAAAAAAAGGAGGAACGTCAGATGCCGATATGAGCTTCATCAGTTTTTCATATAATCATCATCAGTTTAGTTTCCTAAGAAGAAATATTACCTTTACCAACCCAAAAGTATATTCAGCTATAATGATAAAAATATTACTCATAGAAGATAATGAGGAAATCTTAGAAAATACAACAGAAATCCTCAGATTAGCCAATTATGAAGTAACTACAGCAAAAAATGGGAAAACGGGCTATGAACAAGCGTTAAAAAGCAGTCCCGATCTTATCATCTGCGATATTATGATGCCTGAATTAGACGGCTATGGTTTTCTTTATTTAAAAAATAAAAACGAGCAACTGCAAAGGACACCCTTCATTTTCCTGACCGCAAAAACAGATCGAAAAGATCTTAGAAAAGCAATGGAAATGGGTGCTGATGACTACATTACTAAACCTTTTACCGAACTCGAATTGTTGGATGCAATTGAAATTCGCCTGCAAAAAATAAACTATTACAGAGAGAACACCTTTACTAAAGGAGATAATTTATCTTTTAATCAGATAAATGACAATAAAGCCATCACGCTATTGACCGATTCAGGCGATATCATGAATTACCCTAAAAATCAACAAGTATATACTGAAGGGAATTATCCTCACTGTCTATACTATATACACGCAGGAAAAGCCCGTGCCTATCGCACCAGTGATTCTGGAAAAGAATTAACCACAACCCTTTATAAACCCGGAGATTTTCTGGGATACAAAGCCTTATTAGGAGAAACAGCTTACAAAGAAAGTACGGAGACACTTGAAGATTCTGAAATTGGCATTATAAAAAAAGAAAAGTTCAACCAACTTATGTATGAGCATAAAGCCATTGCACGACAATTTGTAAAAATTCTGACTAACAACATTACTGAAAAAGAAGACCAACTTATCGGTCTGGCTTATTACTCACTAAGAAAAAGAGTTGCCAACACTATCCTACGATTATTAAAAAAATATAAAGCGGAGAACCAAGATGAATTTATTATTCACATCTCCAGAGAAAATATGGCGCAAATGGTCGGTACCGCTACTGAATCCTTGATAAGAACATTAAGTGACTTTAAAAATGAAAATCTTATCGAAACCAAAGCAGGAATGGTAAAAGTCCTGGATAAAGACAAACTGCAACAGATGGTTAATTAATGGTTAGGTTAAAAAAATTCAATCCACCTGCACTAAAACTACTGTAGATAAGGAAAACCCTAATTTAACCAATCCCCCTAAGCCCCTTTTGCCAATTCATCATAATCAAAACCCGCTCTGTCCAAAGCTCTTTTAGCAGCTTCCAACGCATAATCTGCCTGATTATGTGGGTGAACCGGCACTTCTGTCGTTGCAGATAATTTTTCTAAAAGCGTCTCCGTTTGATTTTGTGTTAATTTTTCACAAGCCTCATACATCCCTCCCACTTCCTCTTCTATTCTATCATGCACTTCCAATACAGCTCTTAATACATTCACCACTTCCGGCGTTGGCGGAACAACCATAAGGGCAGTTAGTGCACCATGATCTAACCGAAGTTTCGCTGCTAATGGCAGCGGGGAACCTCCATTCGCTTTTTGTGCGGCTGGAAACAAAATTTTTTCTTCCATCTTGATATGACGAAGCAGACCGGTGCGAAATTTATGATAATATTCTTCCTTTATATTATTCATATCTTCTGTAGCTTTATCTAATAGATTATCAATGCGATGGTGATCTTTAGTAAAAAACTGATAAATAGGCGTATTCATAATAAAAGCTTTCAAGATAATAACAAAACTAATATAATGTAAAGATACAAAAAAGACATTATTATCTTATAATAACAATATCAAAAATATAGAATATATATGATATCTTCTACAAAAAACGGCAACAAATTAAACTTAAAGCAGACTAAACTTGTTAAAAGATAATGATGCCAATTAAGACCCATAAAATTAGAAAGTTTTATTTCCTTTTTCCTGTGTTATTCATTACACTTGTAACCTGTGGGCAAAACCCGGTGGACATTACCGAAACACAGGTATTCGAAGAAATGAGTACAAAAAAGCCTGCCGTTAAAACTGAAGAGGGATTGGACACCGCTACCTTTGCAGCAGGATGTTTTTGGTGTGTACAAGCTCAATTCAGCCAATTAGAAGGAGTAAAAAATATAGTTAGTGGTTTCGCAGGAGGACATACTGCCAATCCAACCTATCGACAAGTAAGTACCGGAACTACCGGATATGCAGAAACTTGCAATATTATCTATAATCCTTCTAAGATTACCTATAGAGAACTATTGGCAGCTTTCTTTATTGCACACGATCCGACCCAGCTCAACAGACAAGGAAATGACATAGGAACACAATATAGATCTGTTATTTTTTATCATAACCCGGGACAAAAAAAATTAGCTCAATACTACATCCGACGATTAGATAAAGTACATGCATACCCCAAGAAGATTGTAACTAAAGTGACTCCATTCACTAAGTTTTATCCGGCCAAAGAATCTCATCAAAACTTTTACTTCAAAAATCCCGACCAACCTTATTGTCAACTTGTCATCCAACCGGAAATGGAACGCTTCAAAAAAGTATTTCATGAAAAAATTAAAAAGCATTAAAATGAACCATTATGAAGTTGTCTTATAAGATTATAACCTTATTTTTCTTAAGTGCTACCTGTTTCATTTCTTGTCAATCCAGTGGACAGGAAACACATAAAACACAAGAAAAACAATTTGAAACAAAAAATCCATATTATTCCAGAACAGACACCGCAAAGCTTAATGTTCCCAAATCCACATGGAAAAAAATATTACCACCCAAAGTATATCATATAGCCTTCGAAAGAGGTACCGAAAAGCCATTCAAGAATCAATATTGGAACTATAAGGGAAAAGGCGTCTATTATTGTGCAGTTTGTGGCAACAAGCTATTTTCTGCCACAGCCAAATTTGCCAGTACCTGTGGCTGGCCAAGTTTTTTTGAACCAAGTCGCAAAAATGCCGTTATTTATCAGGAAGACCATCGATTAGATATGAACCGCATAGAAGTACGCTGTGCGCGTTGTGGTGCACACTTAGGTCATGTATTTCATGATGGTCCCCCACCTACCGGGCTACGTTATTGCATGAACTCCCTGGTATTAGACTTCGTTCCTAAAAATGCCGTAGCAACAATAAAATAATGCTTAAAAAATCATTGAGATTCCTCTTTTTCCTTTTTACTTTCGGCTTTCACAATGGCTTTAATATCATCTGTCTCAAAACCCGTATTCACGCCAATAATATAGGCAATGACTCCCACGCCCAATTCAATATATGTATCCAATGGGAAATCTAATAGTGCATCTTTTCCATAAGGACCGTAAAAACTAAAATAACTAACAAACATAGAAGCGAGCATTAACCATACCAACCACCAGGTCGCATCCACATGTTTCCGCCCGGCTTTACTACTAACCAATCTCAGCACAACAAAAAACCCTATAACTAATGCAGCAAAAGAGGCGTAATATGTACTAAAACGCCAGATACTATCCGGATTATTTTTCACCACATCCGATAACTCAGAGTTGAGCACCCAGCCACTGGCTGAAGCGACATACAACCAAAGCACAAGAAATACGATGCTGATTATTATACTGGCAGTATTCGAAATCCAACCTCTCAACCGGGCATCATATGCCGTATAAACAGGCAGACCAATCAACGTAATCGTAAATACATTAGTAAGCGTTTCAAATCCACTCCAGTATAAAACAATTGCAGCCGCCAAAAAGGAAATAAGCGACCAAACATGATGACTATGCAAAAAGAATGGTCGTTCTAAAGAGGGAGCTGTTTTTCTTAAAATAGGCAATCCAATTCCTCCCATAAGATAAGTCAACACCGCTGCAGAACTAATAAACCCTACCAGTTTATACCAACTCGGTGCAGGCACAAAAAAGGCACATCCTACAACAGCAGAGATAACCAACGGAACCCATGGAATACCATGTTTATTATTTTTAGAAAAAAGCTGAGGAATAGATTTATGAATAGCAAGTCCATACCCACTACGCGCACCTGTTCCCAAATAAACCCAGCCCGTAGCTAATGGAGAAACTGCTGCATCAACCAGCAAGAAAAGTCCAAATGCTGCCATAATACCAATATTGGCCGATTCCAAAGCATGAAAAAGCGGACCATCAGCCCAATCTCCATTCACAAGTTGCCCCCATTGTCCCGGCTCAAGCCCCATAGAGCTCCAACTGATAGCGCCAATAAAAGCAATCTGAAGTAACGTATATATAATAGTAGGAATCAAAATAGATCCAAAAGTAGCACGAGGAACATCTTTTTGTGGATTTTGAGCTTCCCCCCCATAGTCCAAAGCTTGCCTAAACCCTAAGAGGGAGAATACAATACCTGTCATAGGAATAGCATGAAAAACTCCTGCCCAACCTTGTGCAACAAAACCACCGTAAGCAGAAAAATTACTACCATCCAGAATAAAAAATAAAAATATAAAAGTCAACGTAGGCAAAGCTATTTTCCAATAAGTGACCCATTTATTAGATTCAGCCAGTAACTTACTACCAAAATAATTGAGACAGAAAAATAGAACCATCAAGGCTATACCTGCAAAAATACCAATAGGCCAACTCAACATATCTACCCCTTCAACCTTAGTTAATAAACCCAGCTGTGGCCATTTCCCTCCAATATAGGTCAATGCAGCTACAGATTCCAAAGCCGGAATTGCCACCACAGAAATCCAGTATGCCCAGCCTATGATCCAACCCGATAATGAACCATGTGTGAGATAAGTATATCGTACAATACCACCCGATCGGGGTAACATAGCTCCTAATTCAAGATAGGTTAATGATATTAAAAAGATCAATACAGATGCAATAATCCAAGACAAAATTGCCGCAGGTCCGGCCATTCCGGCTGCAGCTAGCACGCCAAACAACCAGCCTGAACCAATCTGAGCACTCACGCCAAGAAGAAGCAATTGTGTAAATGATACATCTTTCTTTAAATGTTTGTCTGCCGATTCAAAAGATTCGTCTGTTTTATGTTTACTCATATTTATAATTTATTCAAATAAAAAAAGTTACTGCCTTATGCATGGTATGCAAAAGACTTAAAAGTCAATCTACCTTGAATATATTAATTCATAATAAATGTATGTCTCATCAAGAATTCCATTCCAATGTAATCACCTTTTGACAAGGCATTTTCACATCATCGTACATTGACCGACTATATCAGTTTATAATGATCTGGAACTTTAAGAATAAATGCAGGGAGGGCTGCAATCGAATAAATATAAGAAGACAGTTCTCCTACTTTTATATACATAGGAGCAGGGAAAAGAAGATACAAAAAAAATAAAAAATGGAAAGGTCTCAAAATAAGTATGAAAACGTTGTAATATATATACTTTACCACCTGGTGGTTTAGTCTTTTTTACAAACATAAAATTATTTAAAATTTTCAATTCAAGGTGAAAGGTAGGATATTTTTAACCTTTTGATAAAAAATGAAGTAAAAAATTCGATTTTTATTAAAAAAAACAAGTTTTTTGCTTTTTCATAAAAATATAATAAATTCATCATTTAATATTTTTTTTGTAACATTCTCTATAAAATACTGACCTTTGTAAATTGCATTTTCTTTCGAGACCCTTATAAATAAGATGCAACTGTATAAACATAACATTATCAATTTATTATATAAAAATAAGCACCTTTTACAAAGGATAAAATTTTAAAATTGAAGAACCTTAAAACTTTAATTTTAGACGAATATTATGAGCCGGCAATCGGAAGAGCTATCCGAATTACTCTGGCTTTTATACTTCCACTAGTATGGGGGTTGACAATAGGTAATATGACTGCAGCAATATGGATTTCCATGAGTGCACAATTATTATCATTTGTGAGCGTACAAGGGAGTTATCCTATCAAACTTATTGTAATAGGTGGCACTATACTTGTAAGTGGAATCGTAGGCATGTTGGCTACCTTAATTGGTGACAATTGGATTTTAGCCACTTTTTTCATGTTTTTCATTGCTTTCTTTGGTGGTTTTGTCAGACAAAGTGGACACCATGGTCCCGGAATAGCCATAAGTGTATTGCTCATGTATCTTTTCTGTTTAGAGCATTCAGGGGATTATGACGCAGCAATTCAAATGTTTACATGGATTGTTAGTGGGGGAATAGTAGCCTTGATATCTATAGTCGTTAGTTGGATTTTTACTCCCTTTGGTCCTTTTCGGCGATCGGTTTCTCAAACCTGGGATTCTATGTCTGATTGGATGCGAAGCCTTACGCTCTCATTATCTCCTCACGCCTCAAAAGATCATTCCGTTGATGAACCCGATGAGAAGGAATTAACTTTTCGAGAAGATTTAAGCAATTCCATTGATATCTTAAGTCGAAAGCAGGCCATTGCACATTCCAGATTAAACCGACTATCTCTTCAACTCGTAGATATCCGTAGGATTATTTCTAATGCAAACCCAACCGTAGCCTCTCTCAGAGATGCAATAGATACACTAAAAGAATATCCCCAATTCCCGGGTAAACTCATAAAATATATTTTAGAGGGGCTTACCCAATCCACGCATCGTATAGCACTCTGCATCACCACCAACCGACGTGGAGATATTTATGCCGCAAAATTAAGTGTAGAAAGACTTAAAAACAATACAGAAGTTTTAAAAAAAGCGCTCCCAAAAATAATTTCTGACACCTCAGAATATCAGCTTATTAAAGATTTAGAAGAACTCATTGACTACCTTGAAGAGGCATTAAAAATCCTTGACGACATGAGTAGCAAAGCAGTTAACATGAGCTTCTTCATGCGTAACTTCCTTACAGGTACCGCTATTCCGCAAAGATTACCTATCATCCGGTTCCAATTTCACCCCCGTTCTTTTACATTCAGATTTTCATTACGACTGGCTTTGGCCATGACCATCGGAATAGGCATATATACCTATTTTCAGATACCAAAAGGTTACTGGATAGCTATGACAACGATGATTATTCTACAACCAGAATTCGGAGCAACAATAACCAAAGCCATTAGAAGATTAAAAGGAACCATATCGGGGGCTATTATTGGCGCTCTGATATTTTTACTGCCTTTACCTTTACCTGTAAGTTTAGTCATTGTTATTCTGGCAGCCTTCTTTATGGCTTATTACATGCAACAAAATTATGCATTGGCAGCCTTTTTCATAACCATCATGGTCATTGCATTATACCAACTCATTGTGCCGGTCACCTGGGAATTAGGTCTGATTAGGGTGTTTAATACTTTAGGAGGTGCCGGGCTTGCCTTACTCGGAGGATTTGCCTTTTTCCCATTATGGGAAAAATATTTATTCCCTACTTTACTCGCCAAGGCTATTCATGCCAACAGAACTTATTTTGAAACTTTACTGGAAATACACCCGTTATCTGAAAATGAAACTGAAAGAGACTTTATATCTGTAAGAAGAGAGGCTGAAGTTAAAAACTCCAACGCTTTTCAATCATTAAAGAGAATGAAAGAGGAACCCGGAGGTAAACGCAGAGTGAATAAACAGGATTATTTTGTAATAACCGGTTACAACATCCGTATTACTCGCTTGTTAAAAACCATAAATAAGCAATTAGAACAGCAAAAAGTATCTATATATTTCAATACCGTAACTGATTATCAGGAACTTATCGTAGATATCTTGGAAACCACGGCCGCAATGGTAGAAAAAGGCGCACTATATCCTACAAAAGACCTTCCTTCTTCAGATGAACTAATCAGGAAAATTAATGATCTCCTGCGTGAATATCCTGCGCAAGAAAACCATACAGAACAAATAGCCAGAAAAGTGCTTTTAGAAAGGTTATCCAAGGAAATTGTAGGATTATATTATGCCGTAAAGCGTATTATTCCTCCTGCTAAAGCTTAGATTCTAATCCTTGATACTGTATCTACAGCAGTTTTATGCAACAAAAGTTTTTCCTGTTTAACCAAGGTCATAAATGCCGATTTATCACTTTCGGCAACCGGTTCTGCAGGAGGAAAATGCTGATCATAAGGATCTACTTGTTTTCCATTTTTCCAAAATCTATAACATACATGTGGTCCTGTCGCCAACCCCGTACTTCCCACATACCCAATCACCTCTCCTTGATCCACATGCTCTCCCGCGTGAACTGCTCGCTTACTCATGTGTAAATACTGCGTGGTATAAACACTATTATGTCTAATCTTTACATAATTTCCATTAAATCGGGTATATCGGGAAGCAATAACAACCCCTGCCGCCGTGGTCATAATCGGCGTACCTGTGGGCGCGGCATAATCCGTTCCTAAATGAGATTTCCACCTATGCTGAATAGGATGAAAACGACGCATGGTATAATGTGAAGTTATAGTATAGGTTTTCAATGGCGCCTTCAGGAACTCTTTACGCAGACTTTGCGCATGCTCATCAAAATAACCTTCAGAACTATCCCCTTTAAAATAAAATGCATAATAATGATGTCCGGCATGATTAAATATAGCCGCTTTCACCCTACCTACTCCTATCGCTTTATCCTTTACATAATTCTCTTCATAAAGAATCTTAAACCAATCACCTTTCTTTATTCTGTAAAAATCAATGTCCCAAGCATACACTTCTCCTAATTTCATGGCTAATTGTACACCGTTGGGTGCATCATCCAGAGCGCCATAAAGTGATCCGTCTATCACGCCTGAGACTGTTCTCTCTTTTTTGGTCACCGGCAACTGATGCTTATAAACATGTATAGAATCTGTCAAATCATAAACGACATAATTAATTTCATCAGGTTGATAAACAAAATATTTTACCTCTTCAGCTGAATCTTTGGAACAAAAAAGCGTATAAGGTCGCCCGGCTCTAATATCCTGTACATCAAATATACTGTCAGACTTTTTCACAATGCCGGCTATTTTCTGATAACTTACACCATAAGGTAGTAAAATATTAGCTAAATATTGATGCCGTTCAATCTCCCCTTTGATTTCTTTAAAAGAATCAACTGCAATGCCGAATTCCTTATGAACAACAGATACTTTATTTGTTACTACACTATCACTACTTTCTGCAACACCACTACTCCTCACATTTTCACAAGCACTCATACCCAGGAAAATAAAAGATATAAATAATATCAATAACATATATTTATTTCCCATGCTTATTTTTATGTTTTTGCTTGTAATTTTTTTTGCAATTTACATTTTTAAAGATTAATCGAAGATAAAAAAGCCTATTCTCATCTCAAGAATAGGCTTTTTAACAAAATTTAAAAACTTTTCAATTACCAAATTTCTACTCTGGTACTATCAGGTCTATACATTCCATCTCCCGGCTTTACGCCAAATGCTTCATAAAAAGCTTTCATATTAGACATCGGCCCATTTACTCTAAATTCTTCCGGAGAATGATGGTCATTATTAATTCGCCAACGCAAACGTTGTGGACGATCTTTTATTCTCCACACCTGTGCAGCTGAAAGGAAAAACCGCTGATCAGGAGTAAGTCCATCTATCAAAGTATCTTTCTTACCCTCAGGCGTCATTTTGAAAGCAGCATAAGCAATAGACAATCCGCCAATATCTGCTAAATTTTCTCCTAACGTTAGTTCTCCATTTACATGAACAGAATCAAGTACCTTAAAATTATTGTATTGCTCCACTACTTTTTGTGCCATTTTATCATAATTCGATCTATCTTTCTTCGTCCACCAGTTATTCAGGTTTCCTTCTTTGTCATATTTACTACCCTGATCATCAAATCCATGAGTAATTTCATGACCTATAACGTAACCAATCCCTCCATAATTTACCGCATCATCAGCATTCTGGAAATAAAACGGAGGCTGAAGAATACCGGCAGGAAATACAATTTCATTAAAAGAGGGATTATAATAGGCATTCACGGTAGGCGGTGTCATATACCATTCAGATTTATCTACCGGCTTCCCTAATTTATCAATATTATAATTATACTGCCAAACACCAATTCTATTAAGATTGGCAATCAATGAATCCGGGCTAATGTCAATTGAAGAATAATCTTTCCAATGATCCGGGTAGCCTATTTTCTTTGTAATCGCTTCTAACTTATCTAAGGCTTTTTGCTTGGTCTCATCACCCATCCAATCTGCACTTTTTATTTTATCGGCATAAGCTTTTTGAATATTAGCTACCAGATTCATCATATATTTCTTGGCTGAAGGTGGAAAGAAACGTTCAACATATAATTTACCTAAAGCATCTCCTAAAGAATGATTCACTAGAGAAGAGGCTCTTTTCCAACGTGGTTGCGGCTCCTGCTGCCCGTTTAAAGTTTTATTATAAAAATCAAAATGTGCATCAGCAAAAGGAGAGCTTAACCAGGAAGCATAACTACTAACCAAATGAAACATGAGATAGTCTTTCCACACCGGAAGCGCTACATCTTGTAACAAATCAGATACACCACTATAAAATTTAGGCTGACCAACCAGGAGAGTGTCCACATTTATATTTAAACGATCTAAGAAATCCTTCCATTGAACATTAGGTGCAATATCCTCCATCTCTTTCACACTCAACAAATGATAATTTTCTCTTGGCTTTCTAAGATTTACCGGAGTTTTAGAAACGCCTGCAATTTTTGTTTCAAGGTTGATAATATCAGTGGCTGACTCATTTGCATTTTCATCCGTTGTACTCAACTTGAGTATTTGAGCAACATAATCCTGATAGGCAGTTCTAATTTCTTCACTTTTCTTTCCTTTCTTAAAATAATAGTTCCTATTGGGCAATCCCAATCCTCCTTGAGAAAAGTGTGCCCGTTCTACATTACTATTTTTATCGTCGGGGCCAACATAAAAAGAGAAAAGGAAACCATTTCCCCGAGTATATTCTGCAGTGATATAATGCAATAAATCCTGAACGCTTGCAATGGCATTAATTTGATCCAGTTGAGGTTGTAAAGGAGTAATTCCCGCAGCTTCTATAGCAGTACTATCTAAAGCAGAGGCATATAAATCTCCCACTTGCTGATCAACAGAACCCTTCTCCGGATTTTTCAGATTCAAACAAGAATCTAAAACCGTTCGCATATTGTGTAATGCCTGATCTCTAACAACATAAAAAGATCCCCATCCCGTTTTAGAAGCAGGAATCTCTGTATTCTTTACCCATGTACCATTCGCATACTTAAAGAAATTATCAGCAGGATTGATTGTTGTATCTCTGCCCGATAAATCAAGCGCATCGCTATTTTTTTGATTGGTGGTGCTATTACAGCCTACAAAAGCGACAACCGCCAAGGCTATAAAAGATAAGTAGGTTCGTTTTTTCATTCCTTAAATTTTACAACAAATGTAAGGAATATTCAATAATCTGCTTACCAACTTCTATTTATCAATATTTTCTACTACTTTAGAGATTATATTTTATAGCTATGAAACATCTTCTTCTTATTCAGATTATTTTACTACTTATGATAAGTAACACCTACGGTCAAGACAGTTCCATCATTCATCTTTGGCCCAAGGACGTCCCCGGTGAAAGCGAAGCCAAACATCCGGCTGTCATTACCGATAACCACAGTAACCAGGTCACTCGTCTGACCGATGTAACCGATCCTATTCTTACCGTTTTTACACCACAAGAAGAAAAATCCAAGCATGCTGCCGTAATCGTATGTCCCGGTGGTGGATATAAGATTCTTGCCATTAATCTGGAAGGATACGAAATAGCACATTGGCTCAATGCTCAAGGTATTACAGCTTTTGTACTACAATATCGGGTACCCGATAAACAAAAAGGAGCACTGCAGGATGCTCAGAAAGCAATAAGAATAATCAGAAAAAATGCGGAGCAATGGAATATAAATCCGGATAAAGTAGGCATCATGGGATTTTCTGCCGGCGGAAGTCTAAGTGCTAGGTTAAGCACAGAATACAATAAAGAAAGCTATCCTGAAACAAATCAAACTCATCGCGTCTCTGCCCGTCCCGATTTCGCTTTACTAATTTATCCTGCCTATCTTGATAAAGGACCCGACCATAGCTTAACTCCCGAATTAAAGATAGATTCAACAACGCCTCCGATGTTTATATTTCAAACAGCGGATGATCCTTATGGACACAGTAGCCTGGTGATGGCCAATGCATTGAGAAAAGCAGAAATTCCGGTAGAAATGCACCTTTATCCTACCGGAGGTCACGGATACGGATTACGTAAAGATAATCCTGCCGGAAAAACATGGCCACAACTGGCCGAAAAGTGGTTAACGCATTTTTTGTATCAATAAGCGCAGCGAGAATTAGATTATATTTTACTGAAGATTACTCATTACAATCGTGTCGGTTCGCACGGTATCACTAAAATGTCCTGCTTTATCTTTTAAATAAAGTTCAAAACAAAGGGAATCATAACCCGGATTAGCATGAAAATCGGAACCGGGGTTAAGGAAAAGAATGATTTCTCCCTCCACATTCTTATTCTGTACAAAAGCAGGTATGTCTTTCCCATAGGAGGAAAAAGTATCTGGAATACTGGCCGGACGCGTAATATTAACTCCTTTATAAAACAAATGATTTTGCCCTTTAATATCTCCCTCTGCATCTTTAAAAGTACAGGTAATTTGTATCCTTTCTGAGGCTAAAACCGTATCTATAGGATAAATTTGATTATATTTTAAATAAGGCGTAGATGGGTAAGTGCCGTCCTTGCCACAGGAAAGCATCATAAAAAAGCCCAACATCACACCAATATATAATAGATATTTTCTCATCAATTTAAATTTAAACAATCACAAAAGAAAAAACGTAATTTTGTATTTCAAGGGAACAGTCTATTTGCTGTCCTTAAATTACAAATATAAGGTTTCTAATGTTTTCCAGAGAAGAATACATCACATCACTTTTTGGCACCCACCCCAACATCGACAAATTATCGATACAACTGTTTCATTATCAGTATAAAAGTAACAAAATTTATCAAGAATATTTAAAAGCTTTAAAATTTACTCCGAATAGAGTAAAAAAAATCTCCGATATCCCTTATCTTCCTATCAGCCTCTTTAAAACACACAAAATTCAAAGTGGAAATTACAAACCGAAACTGGTTTTTGAGAGTAGCGGAACCACACAAACAACCCCCAGTCAACATTTGGTAAAGGAACCTTCTATTTATGAAAAAAGCTTCAGAAAAGGATTTTCATTATTTTATGACAATATTAAAGATTACGTTGTCATAGGCTTATTACCCTCCTATTTGGAACGAAAAAATGCTTCTTTGGTTTATATGGTAAATGATTTTATTCAACAAAGCCAACATAAAGAAAGCGGATTTTATCTGAATGAATATGAAAAATTGTTTCAAACCTTAACACGTTTGGAACAGGAAAATAAAAAAATACTCCTCATCGGTGTCACATTTGGTCTATTGGATTTTGTTGATAAATATAAAATGCAACTAAAGCATACCATCATCATGGAGACCGGAGGCATGAAAGGAAGAAGAAAAGAACTTACCAGGGAAGAAGTACACCACCGGCTTATGGATCGATTAGGTGTAAAAAACATACATTCTGAATATGGTATGACCGAATTACTCAGTCAGGCTTATTCAAAAGGTAAAGGAAGATTCCGTAGCCCACCATGGATGACTATTTTTCTCAGAGACATCAATGATCCGTTATCTCTACTCGCTGCTCCTGAAACAGGGAAAAAGACCTCCGGTGTAATAAACATTATGGATTTAGCAAATATTGATTCCTGTGCATTTATTGCCACAGATGATCTTGGTATTTTATATCCTGATGGCAGTTTTGAGGTGAGAGGCAGAAGGGACAGTAGTGACTTAAGAGGATGCAGCTTAATGGCAATCTAATCATAAATTCCTATATTTACACTAAAAATGAAAATAATAGCCACTCTGCTACTTATTATAACGCTGGGCTGTACCGGTCAGGCAAAACAATCCAAAAACCATCCGGCGACAGATTCTTCTATTCTTGTTGGCGCGGCAAGGTTTGATCAATATCTTCCCTTATTAAAAGGAAAAAGGGTTGCAATCCTAACCAACCAAACCGCGGTAATAGGCTCCCAAAAGACACATTTGGTAGATACTTTATTGCATTTAGGCGTAAATATTGTCAAAATATTTGGTCCTGAGCATGGCTTCAGAGGCACTGCTGACGCAGGAGCTACTGTAGAAAATTCCATAGATAAAAAAACAGGAATCCCTATTATTTCCCTCTATGGCTCCCACAATAAACCTACTCCGGAAGACCTTAATGATGTGGATGTCATGATTTATGATATCCAGGATGTAGGTACAAGATTCTATACCTACATTAGTTCCATGCAAAGATATATGGAAGCCGCTGCAGAGAATAATAAACCCATTATTATTCTGGACAGACCCAATCCTAATGGATTTTACGTTGATGGCCCGATTCTGGAAGAAGATCAAAAATCCGGTGTTGGTATGCAGCCTATCCCTATCGTTTATGGAATGAC
This sequence comes from uncultured Chitinophagaceae bacterium, assembly GCA_964558275.1. Lineage (GTDB taxonomy): Bacteria > Bacteroidota > Bacteroidia > Chitinophagales > Chitinophagaceae > FW021-bin31. Next base: position 1,898 of record CAZLDH010000017.1, on the reverse strand, counting down.
AATAGGAGAATATGCTAAAATGCTTATTGGCGAAGACTGGTTAAACACAGATAGCACACCAGATTTGACCGTTGTCAAATGTCTAAATTATACGCATGACAGCCTATATCATTTACCCGTAAAACCTTCTCCCAATCTTCCTAATATGGCTTCTATTTATCTCTATCCTTCTCTCTGTTTTTTTGAAGGCACCAAAGTCAACGTAGGTCGCGGAACCCACCATCAATTCCAACTTTTCGGTAATCCCGAATTTCCCAAATCACTCTATTCTTATACACCGAAAAGCATGCCCGGTGCTGTGCACCCCAAATTAGAAGGTCAAAAATGTTATGGCTATCTGGTGGCAACAGATGCACACACTGCCCTAAAAAAGATTCAGAAAAAAATTCAATTAAAATGGATCTTAAAAGCTTATAAATTATACCCCGATAAAACACATTTTTTTAGAGACTTTTTCAATTTATTAGCGGGCACCAAAGACCTGATGCAACAAATTAAAGACGGATGGAGTGCAAAAAAAATAAAACCAAGCTGGCAACCGGAACTAAATCAGTTTAAAAAAACCAGAAAAAAGTATTTGCTCTACCCTGATTTTAGCACGAAATAAATACCTTCAACCACAAAATATACCCTTATGCGTATCATTTTCATGGGCACCCCTGAATTTGCAGTGGATTCTCTTTCTGCCTTATTAAATAACGGCTATAATGTAGTTGCTGTTGTTACCTCGCCCGACAAACCGGCCGGAAGAGGAAGAACAATGCATGAAAGTGATGTGAAGAAATTTGCGACTACAAAAGGGCTTCCCATTCTACAACCTACCAAGTTGAGAAATCCCGCATTTCTAGAAAGCCTAAAAAGTTATCACGCCGATTTACAAGTTGTTGTAGCCTTTAGAATGCTACCGGAAGTCGTTTGGGATATGCCGAGCAAAGGTACCATTAATTTACATGCCTCTCTTCTCCCGCAATACAGAGGAGCAGCCCCTATCAATCGAGCAGTAATGAATGGAGAAACAGAAAGCGGAGTCACTACCTTCAAACTTCAGCATGAGATAGATACCGGTCAGATTATTGATCAGGAAAAAGTAAGCATAGGAGAAAATGATAATGCCGGTGATTTACACGATAAATTGATGACCGCAGGCGCCTCCCTGCTCCTTAAAACAATACAAAAAATAAAAGAAGGCGCTGTCAATCTCATTCAACAATCAACACTTGAAAAAGACCAATCGCTTAAACATGCGCCCAAAATATTCAAAGAAGATTGCCGCATAGACTGGAATAAATCCATAGACGAAATACACAATCATATCAGAGGTTTAAGTCCCTACCCCGGAGCATGGACGACACTCAATGGAAAAACATTCAAAATATTTGAATCCCGAAAAGAAAAAACAGTAACCAATAAAGGCATTGGAGAAGTAGAAACCGATCACAAATCCTACGTTAAAGTATCCTGCAAAGGAGGCTACCTCTCTTTAAAAAAGATACAGCCGTCAGGTAAAAAAAGAATGGATATAGAAGCTTTCTTAAGAGGATTCAGAGACGATTTTAATTTTGAATAATTAGAAATTAATTCATTAGCTGTTCCAATTTCCACTTCTTACCCCATATCCTCTTTATTGAGACGCCATAGAAAAAAAATGCCGCACAGAGCAGCTCAGTATGACTTTTGGCTTTTAGTTCCCTGATTTTTGTCGATACTTCACTTAGCGCATTTTTACTATTTATCAAGTTCTTTTAGCAAATCGTCTAAATCAAGTGCACGGGTGTACATTTCCAATGATCCGTCAGAATGGTGTGGCCATTGTTCGCGTGGACGATCCCAGTATAATTCAACCCCATTCCCGTCAGGGTCGTTCAGGTACAAAGCTTCCGATACGCCGTGGTCGGCAG
>CAZLDH010000016.1:4478-28770 GCA_964558275.1 uncultured Chitinophagaceae bacterium | reverse complement strand
ACCGGCATCTTCTACTGCTTCCTTGGAGGAGACGAGAGCTGTTTGTGCGAAACGATCTAACCTGCGAACTTCTTTACGATCCAAATAATCTGTCGGATTAAATTTTTTTAGCTCGCAGGCAAATCGAGTCTTAAACTTAGAAGCATCAAATAAATGAATAGGACCGGCCCCGGATACCCCTTTTTCAAATCCTTCCCATGTTTCGAGAACAGAATTTCCAATGGGCGTAATTGCACCAAGACCCGTTATGACTACTCGTCTAAAATCCATTTAATGATTTGATGTACTTAAAGAATAATTATTTTGCATTTTCTTCAAGATAGGAAACGGCTTGTCCCACAGTAGTAATGGTCTCCGCTTGTTCATCAGGAATAGAGATATTGAATTCTTTCTCAAATTCCATAATAAGCTCTACAGTGTCTAAAGAATCGGCTCCTAAGTCGTTTGTGAAACTTGCTTCTTGGGAGACTTCTGATTCGTCCACTCCTAATTTGTCGATAATAATCTTTTTTACTCTTGATGCAATGTCTGACATAACAGTAGTTTTTAAATTTTAGTTGGGTGCAAAAGTATGTTTTTTATTGAAACATTAGTAATTTTAGTAAAAATGTTATAAAAATCTACTTCAATTACAGCATGAAGATAGGGATTTTATAGGAGAAATTAAAATCAAATATGATTTGATTTTTTACGCCTGTTTGGAAGATCTTCTCACTCTTAGATTTGTATAAAATAAGTATTATTCTATGAGAATGAGTTACCTATAACTTTGTTATGGTTTTAAAAAAAGGCAAATATCATAATGCTATGATATTTGCCTTTTTTATATTAACCCTAATTTAAGCTGAATTCCTCCCGGCATTGATGATTCCAAATGAACATCTGACGATGAGTTTTTCATAGATATCAAAGAATTCAGTATCTGAGATATTGCCTTCTCTTACCTGGTTCAAAGCGTACTGTTGAATGGTGGTAAGGGGTAATATTGCTCTTTCACGCATTTCGATGGACTTTTTATCAATAGGATAATCTCCCATTAGTTCATGATCTGTGAGCTTAGCAAGATATTTTTTTGTCTTTTCAAACTCGGTATGCAGTCCCTTCCAAAAATCGCCGTAAGTAGGGTGGTCAGAAAGATATGCGGTGAGCGGGAAGAAGCTTTTCTGCATAGACATTTCACAATTATCCAATAATGCTTTCAGGAAGAGCGAATTCCGATATAATTCTTTAGTCTCTTTCCATTTGCCCTCTTTATCCAGTTTCTCTAAGGCGCTGCCAACGCCGTAAAATCCGGGAACTACTTGTTTTAATTGGCTCCAAGAACCCACAAAAGGCACTGCCCTTAAGGAATCTAAACTCAATTCTGTTTTAGAACGTTTGGATGGGCGACTCCCGATATTGGTTTTGCCGTAGTATTTTAAAGGACTTGCATAATTAAGATATTGCAGATAAAGCGGGTCATTTTTTATGACTTGATAGGCATTATAACTTTCATCTGCTAAGTGTTGGAATAGTTGCTCCTCTTTTTTACTTAGTATCCTTTTAGCATTCGGAAATAGATCCGTGCTCATTCCGGCATGAATAAGCTGCTCTAAATTGAATTGAGCGGAATCCACTGTGCCGAAATTAGAACTCACAGTCTGTCCCTGAATGGTGAGTTGAATCTCTCTTGAAGAAATATTATCCCCCATGGAGGCAAAGAAGCGATGCGTTTTTCCTCCACCACGCGCAGGCGGTCCGCCGCGTCCGTCAAAGAAAACTACATCAATGTCATATTTTCTGGATATGGCTGTTAATTGTTCTTTGGCTTGATAAATACCCCAGTTGGCCATAAGGTACCCACCATCTTTGGTGCCATCAGAGAATCCCAGCATGATAGTCTGAACATTATCGCGTCGTTTCAAATGTTCGCGATAAGTTTTGTTTTTGTAGAGTTTTCCCATCACGCTTGCTGCCTGTTGCAAATCTTCTACCGATTCAAATAGCGGAATGATATCAATGTTCATTTCTTCTTTCTTCCAGCCACTCATGAGAAAGAAAGCATATACTTCCATTAAATCCAGTTGCTCAGTGGCGTGACTGATGATGTATCTGTTACAGCCTTCTTCCCCATTCAATTCCTGAATTTTCTTTGCTGTTCGTACGGTATGTAAAGTATCGTTATATAATTCGTCTTCAATCGAATCTGGATCTACCAGTGTATCCACATTGGACAGCGCATCTATCTTTTCTTCCTCACTCAGATTTTCATAATTAGAAGGTAATGCATCCGTACTCTCTGCCAGATAGTTGATCATTGGCTTGTGTACAGAGCTGTCTTGGCGGATATCCAGAGAGGCAAAAAACAATCCGAATAATTTCACTTTACCGATAAGTTCATCAACGAGCTCAACAAATAAATCATTGTGTTTCTCGTGAAGAATCGTTTTTATCTCTTCCAAATTATCCAGAATGGTTCTCTTAGAGATATGCAATTCTTCTTCCGGTGCAAAAATATTATTATGAACCTTTTTTTCGAGTTCGGCAACGAGGTCTTTGACTCCTTTGAAGGTGAGTCGCCTACTCAGGTTCCTTACATCTTTATAATAGCATCTTAGTACTGCCGTTCGCAGTTCTTTAGCTACTCGCAGTGTAGTGCCTGCATTTACGAATGGATTGCCATCTCTGTCTCCTCCCGGCCAAAATCCCATTCTGATGAGTGAATGGATGTCTTCGGTAGAAGAAAAGTATTGCGTCAGTTCATTTGCTATTCTGCCTGCAGAGGTATAAAAGACGTTCTCTAAATACCATATCAGGCTGACCGCTTCGTCATAAGGGGTCGGTTTTTTCTTTTTTAAGAAGGGCGTTTTTCCCAGTTGTCTTAAGTAGGTATTAATACGCGCCGGATTGTCTTTTTGTAGCTCTTTAGAAAGATCATGAATGATTCCTAATACTTCTCCGGGATAGAATTGTGTAGGATGGGCCGTTAGGGTCAGCCTAACGGAAAAGTTTTTCAATTTTTTCTTGAGCTCTTCCTGTTTATCTTCATTTGTTACCTCAGAAAGTAAATGTTTTATCGTTCCTGAGCCTTGCATATCATGTATCTTTGAGAAAGAGGCGTCTTCCAAAGCATCAAAAAGAACAACTTGTCGTTCTGCATATTGAACAAAGCGAAAAAGGGTATCTATATAATCCTTTTCTGTTTTACATTCCGTATATTGTTTTAAAAAGCTATCAACAATTTCCATCGGACTTTTACCTTGCTTATAGCCTTCCTCACAATGCAATAAAAACAAGGACAATAAGGTACCTGTTTTCTCTATTTTGTGGAAAGGAAGCGATGTAAAAAGACTATTGTACAGCTGAAATCGAATGCCTATTAAATTGTCAAACGATCTTAACTGACTTTTAGAAGAAATTTCCATAAAGTGTATATTTTTTTGAAATTTTTCAATCTGAACAAAGATATAAAATTTGTAGCATCTTTTATCTTAATGCTATTCAAAAATCGGGTTAGTATTAAGATAAAAGATGCTATTAGGAAGCAGGCTGAACTTTATTTGAAGCACTAACCCGGATTATTCACCACTTTTTGTAATTCCTCCTTTAATAGGTTCATCATCAGGCGATAAAGTAAAAATGATTTTATTTTTTGTTTCCCAATTTTGAGGAACGGTTTGACCTTATCTTTTTGCATCTACTTCGTTGCAAATCCTTTGCAGTAGGCTACTACAGCTACAGGATTTGGCGCCTTGTATCTACAAGAAGCTAAGCCCATGAATAATCCGGGCTAAGGAAAAATATAGGATGCTTTGTTTTTAAGGCAAAATTCCTCAACGTGCCAATTAAATTTTATGAAACTCCTGCTTGTCATTTGTACAAAACTTTTATCTTTGCCGCTCCAAAAAACAACTTATGGAATATAAAGAAATTGTTTCGGTTACCGGCTTCCCCGGATTATTTCAACTGGTTACCACCAAAGGGAATGGGATTATTATTCGAACCTTAAACGGTGATAATACAAGATTTGTGTCTGCACGTTCGCATAATTTCACACCCTTAGACAGCATAGAGGTTTTTACAACCTACGAAAATGTGCCGCTTTCAGATGTCTTTATTGCAATGCAAAAAAATGAATCTGAAACGCCATTGGCAGATCCCAAATCTAAAGAGGAGGTGAAAACTTATTTTGAGAAGATATTCCCTGTCTTGGATAAGGATCGGGTGTATATGAGTGATCTGAAAAAAATGTTGAAATGGTATCCGGTACTTAAAGAATATGACTTGTTGCCTACGGAAGACGAACCGGAAAACGAAGAGGAACAAAAAGAGGAAGAGGCTTCTGATAACTGATCTGGGTAGTTATTTCCCTTCATAAAATAAAAAGAGCAACGTTGTCAAAGCGTTGCTCTTTTTATTTTTAAGGAATATGATGAGTTTAATCTTCATCTTGCTCAATAAGAACTTCGCCGGTCATTTCTTCGGGAGCTTCTATTCCCATGGAGTAGAGGATAGTTGGAGCGATATCTCCTAGTTTCCCGTATTTTACATCCCCTTTATAATCATCACTGATCACGAAAAAGGGAACCGGATTTAAAGAATGAGCTGTATTGGGTGAGCCGTCCTTGTTGACTTCAAAATCAGAATTTCCATGATCAGCGGTTAAGAATACGCGATAGCCATTTTCCAATGCGGCCGTAACGACTGCTTCTGTACAATGATCTACCGTTTCTACTGCCTTGGTTACTGCGTCCCACACGCCGGTATGCCCTACCATGTCGGCATTAGCAAAGTTTAATACCGTAAAGTCGGGAGGCGTATCATTGCTTTGTAATTCAGGAATAATCTTATCAGCAAGCTCCTGTGCGCTCATCTCCGGTTGTAAGTCATAGGTGGCTACCTTTGGGGAAGCCGCCATGATTCTTTTTTCATCCTTAAATTCTTCTTCGCGACCTCCGCTGAAAAAGAAAGTTACATGGGGGTATTTTTCGGTTTCGGCAATTCTAATTTGTCTTTTTCCTGCCTTCTCCAGCACTTCACCCATGGTGTTCACCAAATTATTTTTTTCAAAAATGACAGGAATCCCTTTGAAGGATTTGTCATATTTGGTCATGGTAATATAATCGAGATCCAGGGTTTTCATGCCCTGATCTTCCATGTCCTCCTGTGTAAGTACTTGGGTGATTTGGCGACAACGGTCGGTGCGGAAGTTGAAACAAATCACTACATCACCGGGAGCTATGGTTGCCACAGGCTGGTTAGCATCATCAACATGAATAATAGGCTTGATAAATTCGTCTGTTACGTTTTCTTTATAAGATGCATTTACAGCCGCAATCAAATCCTGTGTTTGATTGCCCTTGCCTGCAGTTAGTGCATCATAGGCCAATTTAACTCTTTCCCAACGTTTGTCGCGGTCCATAGCATAATATCTTCCGGTTACGGAAGCAATAGCACCGGTGGTATGGTCTATATGGTTTTGCAAATCTTCCAGATAGCCAACGCCTCCTTTGGGATCTGTATCTCTTCCATCAGTGAAAGCATGTACAAAAACATCCTTTAGCCCTTTGTCGTTAGCAATACTGAGCAAACCTTTCAGATGATCGATATGAGAATGTACACCTCCATCGCTCACCAAGCCCATCAGGTGTAATTTCTTGCCGGGCTGCGCCGCTTTTTCTAAGGCATCAGTTAAAACTTTGTTCTCTTTTAAAGAGCCATCCTGAATGGCAATGTTAATTCTTTGTAATTCCTGATTGACAATTCTGCCGGCACCAATGTTGAGGTGTCCGACTTCTGAATTGCCCATCTGTCCTTCAGGAAGTCCAACTTTTTCTCCGCAGGTAATCAGTTCACTGTTAGGATATTTTCTATATAAACTACTCACGAATGGTGTGTCTGCCAAAGCAATGGCATCCGCTTTTCTTACTTGACCATGGCCCCATCCGTCCATGATGATTAATATCGCCGGTTTATTTTTCATGAATGCAAAATTAAAGAAATATTAGGTGAACATCCTAATTGAACAGCTGTTACTATAACGTTAAACATTAGAGAGACAAAATATTATTTTTAAAGGAAACCTATTAAATCGTATTTTTGCTTCTTAAAATAATAAAATTGGTATTATGGCTCGCATGAATAAAAGTAGTAATCCTGCCTTACGTGAAAAAATATTTGAAAGAGAAAGCGCCAGGACGATTCATATTAGTGAAGAAGGCAGCATGTCGGTGAAAGGTACTTTGAATAAGTTTCTCTTCATCTTTGCCATGGCTATGTGTACCTCTGTTTATAGTTGGTTTGCTTTTGAAAAAGGGCAATCTGTGGTGCCAATGATAATGATAGGCGCTTTTGGTGGTTTGGGATTGGCTATTGCAATGAGTTTTAAAATGAAATGGTCAAAATATCTGGCGCCTGCTTATGGTCTGTGTGAAGGACTCTTTTTGGGCGCTATTTCGGCCATGTTTAGTCAGATGTTTGCCGAAAAAGCACCTTTTATTGTGATTCAGGCGGTGTTATTGACCTTTGGGGTGGTATTGGCGATGTGGACGTTGTATAGAACCAGAGTCATCAAGGTAACTAACAAGTTGAGAATGATTATTGTGGGGGCTACCGGAGGCATCTTCGTATTCTATTTATTGACATGGGTATTGGGCTTTTTTGGGGTGAATATTCCTTTTATGAGTGCAACAAACGGATCTACCTTTGGTATTATTTTCTCTTTGGTCGTCGTTGGGGTGGCAGCATTGAATCTGTTGCTGGACTTTGATATGATTGAAAAAGGAAGTCAGATGGGAGCTCCAAAGTATATGGAATGGTATTGTGCCTTTGGTCTGATGGTTACTATTGTATGGCTTTATATAGAGATTCTCCGGTTATTATCCAGATTAAATAGCAGATAGGAGTTAAAATAATCTTTCATAAAGCTCATCGATTCGGCTGAGTAGTACAAGCTCAATATGATAACGTTCAAGGTCGATTTGTTGCGCTTTTTTCTTTTTATCCGGCAGGTTATACTTAGAGATGAAGATCTTTTCAAAGCCTAGTTTTTCGGCTTCCGATATACGTTGTTCAATGCGGTTTACCGGGCGAATTTCGCCACTCAGCCCCACTTCTCCGGCAAAGCAATATTGTCCGGGTAAGGGTTGGTCTTCATAAGAAGAAAGCAGTGCGCTAACGATAGATAAATCTATAGAAGGGTCGGAGACTTTGATGCCGCCGGCAATATTGACATACACATCTTTGGTGCCAAATTGAAAGCCGCCTCTTTTTTCTAGGACCGCAAGCAGGAGTTGTAGTCGTCGCAGATCAAAGCCGTTGACGGTACGTTGAGGAACGCCATAAACAGAATGTGTGACCAACGCCTGCGTTTCAATGAGCATGGGGCGTATGCCCTCGATAGAAGCCCCTATAGCTACGCCGCTGAGCGATTCATCTTTTTCGGACATCAAAATTTCGGAAGGGTTGGAGACTTGTCGTAAGCCTGTTCCTGTCATTTCATAAATACCCAGTTCGGAAGTAGAGCCAAAGCGGTTTTTGAGCGTTCTTAAGATGCGATATTGATAATGTTGATCTCCTTCAAATTGTAATACCGTATCCACCATGTGTTCCAATATTTTGGGACCGGCAATACTGCCTTCTTTATTGATATGTCCGATGATGAATACCGGCGTTTGGGATGCTTTAGCAAATTGTTGTAATTCGGCGGTGCAGGTACGTATTTGTGAAATGCTTCCGGGAGCAGATTCTACATAAGGAGATTGTAAGGTTTGTATGGAGTCCACGATGACAATATCGGGTTGTAGTCGCTTAATTTCTTTGAATATAGCGGTCGTGTTGGTTTCCGTAAGTAGAAAAAAGCTTTCACTATGGAGCTGCAGTCGATCTGCCCGCATCTTAATTTGTTGTTCGCTTTCTTCTCCACTGATATAAAGTACTGTAGCCTGCTGCAGTTGCAGTCCGTTTTGTAGGAATAAAGTTGATTTTCCAATGCCGGGTTCGCCGGCTACTAACACCAGAGAGCCGGGGACAATCCCTCCGCCCAATACCCGGTTGAGCTCCTCATCATCTGTCGGGAGGTATGCTTGTGGTTTTTTCTCTATCTCTGAGAGCCGCTGTGTTTGTGGTTGCCCTGCTTTTTGTGTTTTCCAATTTTCTTTGTTTCCTTTTTCTCCTTTATCGATGATTTCTTCTACAAAGGTGTTCCACTCTCCACAGGAGGGACATTTTCCTACCCATTTAGGACTCTCCTGTCCACAGTTTTGACAAAAAAATGCTTTTTTAATTTTAGCCATAGAATGGACGAATATAAGTTTTTTATGCGATTATTTAATGAGTGAATACGGGATTGAAGAAAGTAGGTTAGATAGGGATGGGGGCATTGCTATATTTTTCAAATGAGGATAAGATATTGCATTACTCATTCTGCTTTTTACTAATTTTCTAAATGCACAACGGGTTATATAGGTGTGCCAGGAAGGACTTGGATTTACATTTGTCCTGATATGAGAATAAAGGTATTATATCCTGTTTTTAATCCACCTATCTAAAAACTGTTTACTTCAATAATATTTTTAACTTAGTTTAGGCAACCGGATTCCTCTTATTTGCATATATAATAGTAGGAATTAAAGATTATGGTACTAAATATTTCAAGATGAAAATTAGAAGTTACACCATGCTGATAGACTATAAAAGGATGAAAAAGAATCTGATGTGTCTTGTTTTGCTTGATTGATAAAAGTCATGAAATGAACTTATTAGAAGCTATACAAGCCTGCAAAAAGAAGAATCTAATTGCTCAAAAATATTTGTTTGACCGCTATGCCAGGCAAATGTATAGTATGTGTTACCGCTATGTAAACAATCATGAGGATGCGGAAGAATTGATGTTGAACGGGTTTTATAAGTTCTATAAGAATATTAAGCGCTTTCATTATAAAGGAGGAAATTCTGTTTTCTCATGGCTTAAAAAAATTATGATAAATGAATGTCTGATGTTTTTGAGAAAAAAGAAAAAGTTTAAAATAATTGCATTAGAGGAGGAAAGAGAAAAGACTTACACAAATGATGATATACTAACAAAAATGGCTGTTGAAGATATTTACCGAATGATTACGGAGTTACCGATTGGGTACCGAACCGTTTTTAACCTTTATGTGATAGAAGGGTATTCACACAAAGAAATAGCAGAATCATTAAAAATATCCGAAGGTACTTCCAAATCACAATTGAGTAAAGCCAGAAGAAAGTTGCAATTAATGATAATAAAAAATAGATCTTTTAATAAATCATAATAAGGGCATGAATAGAGGTAAAACAGATAAGCTTCTTAGAGAGAAACTGAGAAAACTGGAAGAAAGTTTCGAGATTGAATCTTTTGATCAGAAAAAATCTTGGGAACAAATGGTGGCTCGGCTAAGACAAAATAATGATCACAGTCGTGTATGGTTGAAATATGCAGCTGCAATCTTTATATGTCTATTTGTGTTCTATGGATTAATCCATTATAAACAAAGGGAAAGAAAGGTGGAAAAAAGAAAAGTGCCGGCACCGGTTATTGTAGAGAATAATAGGGCTAAACAGAAAATAGCAGAAAAGAGTAAAAAGGAACCTTCTCTTCAGAAGAATATTAATCAGTTAAAGAAAAATTATACACACAGAAAAACAAGTAAAAAACGTATTACAAGAAGGAATACGACAATTAAAAGCATTCCAATAGATTCTCCAGTTCAGTCCATTGCTTTAACAGAATTTGTAAATTTGGACACTGTAATCCTTAAACAACCCAAAAAGATAGATTTAAAAAGAAAAGTATCGGACAAAGAAAACACTTCGATTGTTTATTACAATGCTATCATTTCCTCTCAAAATGAAATTGCTTCTAAAACACAAAAAACATTTAATCTATCATTTCCTCTTTCTAAATTGGAGTCGCCAAAACAGAAGCTACTAGCAGATAATCAAACCTTTTTTATTAATCATATAAAAATAAATATTTCACCCAAAAATTAAACAATCATGAACAAGTATTTTTTAATAATGATATCCGTTTTTTTGGGTATCTCGGGGACACTCTTTGCCCAAGATAATTTAAATAGGATAGCCTCCAGGAAAAGTAAGCAACCTTTTTATATTCCTAATGAAGCTATTAAAAACAATTTTTATCTAGAGCTAGACAATGGAAACAGCTTGAAGATTGCATTATCTGATTTAGATGATTTCCAAAAGGTATTGAATTTGGATTCAGTAATTAATACTTTTAAAGATAATTTTGATTCATTAGCAGATTCTTTTTCTAATCCATTGAGCATTAAGTCTATTGACTATTTGACTGATGAAGGAGGACGTACATTTATTCGTTGTCGGCAATTTAACCCTAAAAGTAAAAATTATATTTTAAGCGAAGGTCATAGATCCCCGATAAAGATTAAGCAGGATACTGTAAGGATTATTAGGAGAATAAAGCAACAAAAGAAGGCTACTAAAACCGCTGCTTCTCTTAAAGATTACATTGTTATTACTTTTTATTTAAATGACTACAGACAGTTATATAAGTATGCAACTGATTATGTCGATAGTGCATTGACAAAAATATATATGGCTGCAAAAGAGAAAAACAATAAACCAAAATATGATCACAGAAAACTATTAGGGTATTATTCCATTGCAGCAGAACAGGCACATAATGAACCGTCTATCCTAGCTCCATCAGAAAAAGGAAAACATAATTATTTAACGCTTTTACTGGAAGGAAATTTGCAAAATGTTTATCAATACATTGCTCCTTCTTTAACTTTGGGAGGAATATTTGGCTTCTATACAAATGGGATTAATCATCAAATAATACTGGGTTGGGAACCTATGTTTCTGTTTAAAAAAAATAAAAAAGATGTTTTGCAGACTTATCGAAATGGATGGTTAATGATGGGGTACAGATTTTTTTCCGAGGGGAAAAATAAATCTATATTTACACAAGCGGGTTTTTCACTTAGCTATCTAATCCATAAAGACGGTGATTTCTTTGATAAGAATACATTTCGGATTAGTGTGGGAGGGGTTGGCATAAAAAATAATAGAGTCTTACTGCAACCTGTCATATATTTCCATAATTTTTTTAAACAAATTACGCCTGGTTTACGCCTTAGCGTAAGTCTCTAAAAGTAGAAGTGCCATACATCATAATGATGTAAATCCAGATGAAGAAACTAAACTTTTTTTCGATCCCTATTTCTTCAGCTTCAATCTCACTATCGAGTAAAGACACTATTATTAAGAGGAAAGATATTGTGATAGGAACATTTGTAAATGTACATTGGCAGGTTGGTGTGGGCTAGTAGAGACGCAAGTAAATAACCCATAGAATCTTAAGCAATTAGTCTTTCCGGAGCTATTGGTAACAAAGACATTATCTTTGTTACCAATCTCCAACCCATTGCTGTTGAAAGTGCTTGTAGATAGCTTTGTAATTTCAACTTTATATTCCTAAGAATAGTACTCTTATCCTCCAATCCCTGTTCCAAAAAGATGTCCGACAAAGGCGGCTGCAGCCATCGCTGCAGTTCCCCAAAAAGCAATACGCAAAACGCTTTTTCCTAAAGGAGCACCTCCGGTTTTTGCTGCCAATATTCCCAAGAGCATTAAAAAAAGAAGCGCAAAACCATATTGCCAATAAATCATGGCAGTCAGGGAGCCGAAGATAGCTACTAATAGAGGCAGTGCGCCGCCAACGGTAAAAGAGGCAAAAGAAGCGGCTGCTGCTTGCAAGGGTTTGGCCTGTGTGTTTTCATTGATGCCGAGTTCATCTCTCAGATGTGCTTCCAAAGCATCATGTGCAGTAAGTTCCTCTGCTACCTTATGAGCTAATTCAGTTGATAAACCGTTCTTTTTATAGATGAGTGCCAGTTCTTCCAACTCCTCTTCCGGCATTTCCTGCAATTCTTTACGTTCTCTTTTGATATCTGCCTTTTCGGTATCGGATTGAGAGCTTACGGAAATATATTCTCCGGCGGCCATGGACATGGCGCCTGCAATCAATCCGGATAGGGCAGCTAAAATGATAGTCTCTCTGCTGCTTGTGGCCGCCGCTACGCCAATGACTATACTGGTGGTAGATAGAATACCGTCATTGGCGCCTAAAACCCCGGCTCTGAGCCAGCCTACCCGGTCGATAAAATGTTTTTCGTTGCTGTGAATAGAATGATTCATAAATAAGTCTTTGAAGAACAATGATGATGAAGCAGAAAGGTACATAAATTCGTTTTATCCGTCATGCGTAAATTGCGAAAACCGGGCTAAAAAGATCACATTTTCCGCTTTCTTAAAAAGAATTTTCCAATTGCCATTATAATACACTCTTTTGGGAACCATCATGCCGTCAAAATGAGTCATACTAACCTGCATGTTTACATTAAAGTGGAATAAAAAATTTTTATAGGAGAGGGTATAGTCTCTATAAATAATTTCCATCTTCTTTTTACTGAAAAAAGTTGTCAGGTGGTCAATCACCATTTTATCTTTGGAAGCAGGTTTAACCTTTGCAGTAAAAACGTAACAATCAGTAGAATCGTAGGATGCAGAATGGATAGAAAAGTTATAATATGGAGCAATGTCATTACTGAATATAGCCACTTTATTACTTATCAAAGGAATATCATGAATAGGTTTTCCCGGATTAAAAATGAGTTGTTTTAGCTGATTTTTGTGACGATCCAATGCATTGTTGGCCTTTTCGGGCTGATAGGAACTGCCTACAATATTGTTTTCTCCACAGACTTTTCCTTTCGTGAAGAACACATTGGCATAAAGTTTTGCCGTATAATAGTTGTAGAGACTGTCTTTGTCGTAAAAATTACCGGTTGTTTTTTCTTTAAGGACTTCAGTGGTTCTGCAACCATGATGTCGGTGTTGCCGCGTTATACTTTCTAAGGATGCTTTTTGTTTTCCCTGTTCATTGAAGATAAGAATTTTGTTTTGCGCTTTATAGGATAGTATGCGCAGGGTCTTAAAGGCTTTATAAAAACTGGTATCCTGCTTGACTCGCTGAATAAAACCGGCGATGTCGAATCCATATTTTGATGCCGAGATGACGACAGAATCCAGCGCTATATGTTTCATTACATAGCTCGTGTCTTCCTGCGCATACGAAGCATAGCTGCCGGTGATGAATAGGAAAAGGAATAGTATATATTTCTTCATGATACAGCAAATATATTTATTTTGTGTACCACAAAAATTACACCGCAGGCAGCGGACAGTTATTTCTGCAATTTCATCTTGTAATCCACTTTTACCTTTCCTTTAGAGATTTTCTCTAATTTCTTTTTGATAAGTCTTTTCTTTAGTGGTTTGAGGTAGTCGATAAACAGTTTTCCCTCAATATGGTCATATTCATGTTGAATCACACGAGCGGATAATCCGGTAAAGGTATTCGTGTGTTTTTCAAAGTTTTCATCAAGGTATTGGATGGTCACACTTTCCGGGCGATGAACGTCTTCTCTAATCGTCGGGATGCTGAGGCAGCCTTCTTCAAACGCCCACGGTTCTCCCTCTCTTTCCAGAATTTCGGCATTGATGAAAACCTGTTTTGTTCCTTTGTCGTCTCCGTATTCTGCGGCGTCTTCTTCAGACATATGTTCAAACATTTGTTTGCTGTCAACGATGAAGAGTCGAATAGGTTTGGCTATCTGTGGCGCTGCCAGACCAACGCCACTGGAGGCATATAGGGTCTCCCACATGTCTTCTATGAGCGTATCTATTTCAGGATAGTCTTTATCGATATCCTGAGTAGCTTTTCTGAGAACCGGGCTTCCGTATGCGATAATAGGCAGTATCATAAGTCGAAAATTTTTGCAAATATACTTTTATTCGAGCGACTGTAAATATTCTTGCAGTAAAATGGTCGCGCTGGTTTCGTCTAAAAGTGCCTTCTGACGTCTTTTTTTCTTTTTTAAACCTGAATCAATCAGGGTTTGTGCAGCCATTTTAGAAGTATAACGTTCGTCTGCTGTTTTAACAGGAATTTGAGGAAAATGTTCTTTTAAATCTTTTATAGCCCGTTTTACGAGCGGAGTGCCGTGGGTCTCAGAGTCATCTAAATTGAGTGGGTAGCCTATAAGAAAAAGTTCAACATCTTCGTTCTCCAAATATCTTTTAAGAAAAGAAATAAACTCTTTTGTGGGAATCGTGGTGAGACCGGTGGCGATAATTTGTAGTGGATCGGTGACGGCTATACCCGTCCGTTTTTTCCCGTAGTCTATTGCTAAAATGCGTGCCATGGTTCCTCTTTTGTAGGAGCAAAAGTATTGAAAATGGGATTAAATTATTATTTGACTTTAAATATTTACTCGTCCCCATTTCAAATTTTATCCAAATTCACTTCCTCCATCTGCGAATATCCGCGTTATTTGCGTGCTATCTATTCAAGATTAATTTCTTTCATAACCTATCACGGAACGCTGATGACACTGATTGGGCAGATGGACACAGATTCAAATTACATACAGTTCGTGTCTTGCAAAAATGAAAACTCTCTGAGGTTTTATGTGACAGGTGCTATTTCTGTCTCAACAATTCCCACAAAACGATTCCCACGCTAACAGAAATATTTAGGGAGTGCTTGGTGCCAAATTGGGGGATTTCTATACAACCATCTGCCAATGCTAATGCTTCGTCACTTACGCCGTTCATTTCGTTGCCAAAAACCAGAGCTAATGGTTGCGATTTGTCGTGTTGGTATTCCGACAATGGGGTGCTGTTTTCTACTTGTTCTACTGCCCATATAGAATAATTTTTTGCCTTTAATTGCAGAAGTGCTTCATTTGTTGTTCTGAAATATTGCCAATTTACTGAATCAGTAGCTCCTAATGCTGATTTTCGTATATCTCTATGTGGTGGCTTTCCGGTCATGCCACAAAGAAAAATACCCTGTAGCAGGAAGGCATCGGAGGTACGAAATACAGATCCTACATTGTGAAGACTTCTGATGTTATCTAAAACAATTATAACAGGAGTTTTGGCAGCGTCTTTGAAGGCTGTGACGCTTTTTCTCCCTAATTCTTCCATTTTTAATTTACGGGTATCCATGGCTGCAAAGATAAGGCAAGTTGATAGTTTATGTGTTTACTGCAGCTGGAGATTGGTTTCTCGGTAATTATCCCAAAGGATTTCTTATTTTTGTCTTCCTATGGCAAAATCCAAGAAAGAGACGCCAATGATGCAGCAGCATCGGGCAATTAAAGCAAAATATCCGGATGCAATTTTGTTATTTAGGGTAGGGGATTTCTATGAGACGTTTGAGAATGATGCCATTATAGCATCAGAGGTATTAGGTATTGTGTTGACGAAGCGTTCTAATGGCTCTGCTTCGGCGATAGAATTAGCCGGCTTCCCACATCATGCGCTGGATACTTACATGCACAAATTAGTGAAAGCTGGATATAGAGTGGCAATATGTGATCAGTTAGAAGATCCAAAAAGTGCCAAAGGTGTTGTCAAGCGTGGAGTTACAGAAATGGTTACACCCGGATTGGCAACGGATGATAAACTCTTAGATAATAATGCCAATAATTTTTTGGCGGCGGTTCATCTGGGTAAAAAAGCTTGTGGTATTGCTTTTCTGGATATTTCTACGGGCGAATTTTTTGTAGCTCAGGGCGATTTAGAGTACATAGATAAGTTGTTGCAGAGTTTCAGACCGGCAGAAGTGATTTTTCAAAGAAATAAACGAAAGGATTTTAAGCAACTTTTGGGTAGTAAGCCAGGATTGGTGAATGAAGATTTTTATACTTATACTCTGGATGAATGGATTTTTAGTGAACCATATGCCACAGAAACGCTATTAAAACATTTTGAAACGGTTTCTTTGAAAGGTTTTGGTATTGAAGGCATGGAAGAAGCGATTATTGCAGCAGGTGCCGCTTTACATTATCTTAAAGAAACGGAACATCCGAATATTAGTCACATTGCCTCCATTCAGCGAATAGACCAAGATACTTTTCTATGGATGGATAAGTTTACTATTCGCAATCTGGAGTTGTTACAAAGTGCAGGAGAGAAAGGACATTGTTTGCTTAATGTGCTGGATCATACCCTGACGCCTATGGGGTCTCGAATGCTAAAGCGCTGGATGGTTTTTCCTTTACGAGAGATTCGTAAAATCAATGAACGTTTGGATTTGGTGACCTTTTTTATAAAAGATCAAGATATTGCCAATGTACTAAGGCGTCATTTGAAACTGGTGGGAGACATGGAAAGGGTGGTATCCAAAATCCCATTAAAGAAAATATCTCCTCGTGAGGTATTGCAATTGGCTAAAGGGCTCCAGCAGGTAGAAGAAATTCAGGTGAAGTGTAAAAAAATGGATGATCCTTATCTAGTCCGTTTGGTTGAGCAGCTTAATCCCTGCCAGCAAATTCGTGATCGGGTGTTTGCCGAAATAGTAGAAAATCCGCCTTCTCAGGCAGCCAAAGGAAACCTCATTAAGGAAGGGGTGAATGATGAGTTGGATGAACTCCGACATATTGCACATTCCGGGAAAGAATATTTAGAGAAGCTAAAAAAGAAAGAAATTGAAGCAACGGGAATTAGTTCTTTAAAAATTGGGGATAATAAAGTATTTGGATATTACCTTGAAGTAACACATACCCATAAGGATAAAGTTCCTGAAAATTGGATTAGAAAGCAGACTTTAACCAATTCGGAACGTTATATTACTCCGGAGCTTAAAGAATATGAGGAAAAAATTACCGGTGCAGAGGAAAGAATTGAGATACTGGAAGTACAGGTTTTTGAAGCTTTGCTGCTTCAATTACAAGAGTATATTTCTCCGGTTCAACTGAATGCACAAATCATTGCGCAGCTAGACTGTATCTTATGTTATGCAGATATTGCACTGCGGTTTAAATACAAGCGCCCTATTCTGAATGAAGAGCAGGATTTGAAAATTACCGCGGGAAGACATCCTGTGATAGAACAGGCTTTGCCCAGTGGAGAATCTTATATTGCTAATGACATTCTTTTGGATAAAGACGAGCAACAGATTATCATCCTTACGGGGCCGAATATGAGTGGTAAATCTGCGCTGCTGAGGCAAACAGCACTGATTACACTGATGGCACATATGGGATGTTATGTTCCGGCAGATGCTGCAAAAATCGGACTGACAGATAAGATTTTTACTCGAGTAGGTGCCTCCGATAATCTGAGTGGGGGAGAATCTACTTTTATGGTGGAAATGAATGAAACCGCCAGTATTATCAATAATCTTACCGAACGGAGTTTGATACTTTTGGATGAAATTGGCCGCGGCACCAGTACTTATGATGGTATTTCAATAGCCTGGAGTATTGTAGAATATTTGCATGATTTTACGCCAAATCGTCCTAAAACGCTTTTTGCTACGCATTATCATGAATTGAATGAACTCGAGAATAAGTTGAACAGAGTAAAGAATTTTCACATAGCTAATAAAGAAGTAGGAAATAAAATTATCTTTTTGCGGAAATTGAAACCCGGAGGTAGTAAACATAGTTTTGGTATTCATGTAGCGCGCATGGCTGGAATGCCGCCGGATCTAATTACTCGGGCTAATGATATCTTAGCGCAATTAGAAGATAAACAGTTGGCTAAACCTGTTGCTGAAAAATTGAAGAAAACATCTCCGGTACAATATCAACTCAGTATCTTTGATACACATACTGAGACCTTTCAACAAATTCGTGAATTATTGGAACATATTGATATCAATAGATTGACACCGGTGGAAGCATTGATGCGGTTGAATGAAATCAAAGACTTATTGAAATAGGTGCGAATGCTTTAAAGCTATAGATCTTCATCTCCTACAACCGCTTATATAATAATATCCCCGTTCTGTCCCGAAAAATGTCCGGAAATGGTTTTTGCTTCTTGCTCTGGTATAAATATTGATACAATACATTATAGATTGTATCAATAAAATAAAGGAGGTTTGAGATGAAAACTTTAAATAAAATATCGTTACTCTTAGTTGCTGTATTGATTTTCTCTGGTTGTTACGCAGGGAGAACAATGTCTTCTAATGAAATGTCATATGCAGATAATAGACCCAATATTGATGTAAATATATTTTATGATGCACTAAGCCCTTATGGGCAGTGGATGAATTATGGATCTTATGGACAAGTTTGGAGACCGCGTGTATCTAGGAATTTTAGACCCTATGCCACAAACGGACATTGGGCATATTCCGATTATGGATGGACTTGGGT
Source organism: uncultured Chitinophagaceae bacterium (assembly GCA_964558275.1). Lineage (GTDB taxonomy): Bacteria > Bacteroidota > Bacteroidia > Chitinophagales > Chitinophagaceae > FW021-bin31. The sequence goes on along the minus strand of CAZLDH010000016.1, from coordinate 10,543 downwards.
TTCCGGTTATAGATGGGGATGGGGACCCTTTCATTATGGTAGATGGAAGCATGATAATTATTATGGTTGGATTTGGATTCCCGGAAGAACTTGGGCGCCTGCATGGGTTGCTTGGCGGCATTCTTCTTCTTATTTAGGTTGGGCTCCACTTGGTCCCGGAATGAATATTAATGTAAATATTAATATATCACCAAGGTATTGGAATTTTGTACCCGGTCAATATATTACCAGTAGGCGTGTTTATCGTTATTTCCGTCCGTGGAGGAATAATACGACGATTATTAACAACACAACTATCATTAACAATGTTTATGCACAAAATAACCATCATTATTTTTCCGGACCTACCCGAAGTGCTGTCCAGCGAAGGACGAATAGACGGGTAAATGAAGTGGAGGTAGTAAATAGCTCTAGAGCCAGACGGTCTAGATTGAATTCGGGCAGGCTTAGTGTTTACCGACCTACAATTAGCCGGGATGGGCGTAGTAGTGCAAGGTCTCATCGCGCCAAAGTGGTTCGTGTCTCAGATAGAACGGGTTCAAGGAATGTTGAGAATGCAAGAGCCGGTGCGAGGAACTCAAGAGAGGATCACTCTTCTGCAAGGACAGAGAGAAGTACACGCACGGATAGGAATGTAAGACGTAATAGAAATAGTAGAAATGATCGTCGTGCGCGAACACAGCAAGTTCAGCGAGAGAGAAAGGCTGCCAGCAGAAAACGAGCACAAAAAGCCCGCAAGAGAAATACAAATACGCAGAGACGACAGGTCGAGAGAGCAAACAAGCAAAGACGTGAACGAGCAGCTACTAAACGAAGAGCAAGACAGAGGGCGGAAAAAACGCAAACAAGACGTTCCAGACCTTCAAGGAGTATAAATAGGTCTAGTAAGCGGACTAAAACCAGAACCCGTTCCAATAGGAGTCGTCGTCCTACAAGCGTGAGAACAAATAGTCGTTCTTCACGGGGGGCTTCTGTAAGTCGCTCCTCTTCCCGAAGCAATAATAGTACATCAAGAGGCGCTCGCTCTGCTAGAAGTAGAAGGTAGAACAGAAATGCAGATAGCATAGTACTTTGATAAAATAAAAAGGGTTGGTTCAAGAAGCCAATCCTTTTTATTTTGGGTTAATCATAGGTGATGTTTAATCCTGCTAATTGATTATGTAAAATACGCTATGTAAATACCTCCTAAGGAAAAATGACAGATTATTCTAATAAAATTGGGGCAGGGGATAAATAAGGTTGTTGACTAGAATTCTATTAACTTTGAGGTATGAAGATTGTGATTATTGGAGCAGGTTCTTTTGGAACGGCAATTGCTCAGCAATTAGCAGCTAATACGTATAATGATATTGTTCTTCTCTTTAGAGATAAAGAACGAGCCGATATTTTTAAGCAGACAAGAATAAATAAAAAGTATTTCCCCAATATACAATTGGCTCCTAATGTAAGTGGAACTTCTGATTGGAAGGCAATAAATGAAGCCGATATTGTTTTTATTGCCACTCCGGCAAGGGGTATGAAGAAGGTTATTAAAGAAATAAAGCAATATCTGAAGAAGAAAATACTTTTAGTAAATTTGGTCAAAGGAATTTATGAAGAGAATAAAACCATTGTAGATTTTTTGGTTGCTGAGTTGCAGCATGAAAATGTCGTTACTTTAAAAGGACCTTCTTTTAGTGTAGAAATGATGAATCGGCAGGCGACACTCTTGACACTTGGATTCTCATTGAGAAGCCAGCTAAAATTGATGAAAAAGGTAACAGAGGGCACAAATATATTCCTGGACTATACCACCGATATAAGAGGAGTAGAGTTACTTAGTGGTCTGAAAAATATTTATGCTATTCTTTTGGGAAGTATAGATGCTCGTTATAATGCAGCCAATACAAGGTTTTTGGTAATGACAAGAGCTTTTTCAGAGATTGAACTGATTTTGGAGCATTTGGGCGGCAGAAAGGATACGCTCTCCTTGGGCTGTGGCATCGGAGATATAAATTTGACCGCGCTGACGGATTTAAGTAGAAATAGAACGCTCGGATTGTTGATAGGGAAAGGATTTTATAATCCTTCTTATGAAACCAATTCGGTCGTTCTAGAAGGAGTGAAAACATTAGAAATGATTCATGCCGTTATTCCAACGCATCTGCGAAGCAATCTTCCATTGTTGAATCGGATGATTTCTTTCTTTATAGAGAAGAATCAATCTGCCTTGGAGTTAGATTTTGGGGTGTTATTTAAAAAACAATATAAAACGGTATTGACTTATGGCACTTTTGATTTACTACATTTCGGCCACTTGGAAATATTGCGAAGGGCAAAAAATATGGGAGATTGGCTTATTGTAGGATTATCTACCGACCAATTTAATGAGATAAAAGGGAAAAAGTGTAAATTTTCCTATAAAAAACGAAAAATGTTTTTAGAATCGCTTTCTTATGTTGATCTAGTCATCCCTGAAGATAATTGGGAACAAAAATCACATGATGTGGCTGAATACGGTGCAGATATCTTCGTGATGGGAGATGATTGGAAAGGAAAGTTTGATTTTCTGAAAGATCAATGTGAAGTGTTTTATTTGACTCGGACGGAAGGCGTTTCTACAACTAAAATGGAAAAACTTTTTTCTAAATAGGGAGTCTGAAAATTAGAAAATGTCTGATAATATAGCAGTAATATTAGCCGGAGGGTCAGGGAGAAGAATGGAAACTGAGAAGCCGAAGCAATTTTTAGAAGTGGCAGGGAAAAGTATTTTAGAATATTCCGTGGAAACCTTTCACAGTCATGTTCAAATAACTGAAATTGCCATTGTAGGGAATGCAACTCATCTTGATATAATTGAGCAGCTAGTTGCAAAAAATAAATGGACAAAGGTGAAAAAAATATTAAATGGAGGGCGAGAACGCTATGAATCAAGTATGGCAGCACTTCAAATCTATGAAGGAAGAACGTCGGCAAATTTGATCATTCACGATGCAGTACGTCCGCTAGTGAGTCACAGAATTATATCTGATAATATCAAAGCCTTGGAAAATTACGGAGCTGTTTACACAGCTATTCCTTCATCTGATACTGTCATTGAGGCAGATTCTGGCAGGAAAACAGTACATGCTATACCTGATAGAGAGAATATTTGGAGAGCACAAACACCACAATCTTTTCATTCAGAAGTAATTCGTAAAGCATATAAAGTAGCATTGGAGGATCCAAACTTTGCATTAACAGATGATTGTGGCGTTGTAAAGAAATATTTGCCTGAGGAATCTATTTTTATTGTAGAAGGCGATAACAGAAATATAAAGGTAACCTTTAAAGAGGATTTGTTTCTGATGAAAAAATATTTACAAGATTTAAACTTGAATGATGGCTGCGAATCTTAGTATTTTAATTATCACTTATAATAGACCCAAAGATACTTTGGAACTGCTACAGTCATTGAAAGGGCAAGCCGATATTGATGCCTATTTAGGAGAAATATTGTTGTTGAATAATGCCTCTTCTGTATCTTATAAAATAGTGAATCATTTTATAGAACAGAATAAAGATTTACAGATACGCTATTTTGATCATCACGAAAATTTAGGTGTCGCCGGGGGACGAAATTTTCTGATTAAAAGAGCGCAATATCCCATTCTTTTTGTATTGGATGATGATGTTCTTCTTCCCGATAGAGATAGCTTGAAAAAAGCGGCCTGTATATTTGATAAAGAAAGGTTTATAAAAGCTAACACCGCCGTAATTACCTGTAGTATCTTTTACTACGATACTCGAGAACGCCAGAGAAATGCTTTACCTCATAAAAAATATGATACTTACAAAGATAAAAATTGGTTTTTAACCTATTATTTTACCGGAGCTGCGCATCTGATGAAGAGGTGTTTGTTTGAAAAGATAGGAGATTATCCGGAAGATTTCTTCTATGGAATGGAGGAATATGATTTAAGTTATAGGGTGATTAATGCCGGATATAGTTTGGCGTATGATCAGTCTATACGCGTGTTACATAAAGAATCACCAATCGGTAGGGTGACTAATAAAGAAAAATTGGGAATGATGTGGTACAATAAGGCGGTAGTGGCATGGCGCTATCTGCCTAAGAAATATTTTTATAGTACTCTGTTTATGTGGGCTTTACAATACCTGAAAGAGACTCGTGGAAATGTAGCTGGCATGTTGAAGAAAATGAAAAAAGTGAGAAGGATACCTCAAAAAATGGCTACCCACAAAATTGGAGCTAGGGCAATGAGTTATTTGAAACGAGTAGAAGCAAGGCTTTGGTATTAAAATTAGATATTGAATGAAAAATAAAGCCATTTTATTCATAAATCCTGTTGAGTTTATATCTGCTAAAAATCAAAAGTAGGCAACCTTGGTTAGACTGAAAATTATATATATTTGCAAAACGATTAATTGGTTTGCTAAAAATCAACATTTGTATGAAAAACAAAGTTTTCTTTGTCCTGCTTTTTTTATTGTCTTATTTTATTCCTAAAAAGAAAAATCTTTTAATATTTGGTGGTGGAGATGGAAAACAATTTCAAGGGAACTCTAAATACCTTCTGCTGTTTTTAATAAAAAATAACATAGAAGGATTTGAATATTATTGGTCTTCAAAAACTCCAAAACAACAGGAAAACCTTAAACGTCTAAAAATTCCTTTTGTCAATCCCTATACTTGGAAAGGCTTTTTCAAGTTGCTTCGTGCAAATTACATGTTTATCGAAAAATCCTCTTATGATACTTATTATAGCACAAGTATTTTCGGTCGTTTTAATTTTATACAGACCTGCCATGGCTCTCCACAAAAAAAATTTGGTATTGATGTAAAGGATCAGAATTCTTCTCTACCGCTTACTTCTAATCAAGAGGGGCTATTATATAAATTTTTAAAAAAAATAAAGTTTTTTTCTCGTCAGAAATATAAAGTTATACTTGCGCCATCAAAAAGGATTGAGTCAATTTATAGGAGAGCTTTTGAGAATAATCATACTGTGATAACCGGTTATCCACGCAATGATATTTTGTATAATACAGAATTCGCTATTAAAGACTACAAAAATAAACTTAAATTATATAGCTATAAGCAAGTAGTTCTCTATGCTCCTACTTTTCGAGATAATAAATCAGCATTAAGTCCTTTTTGTGATAGTTTATCAGACTACAATAATGAACTAAAAAGAAATAATATTTTATTCATTGTCAAAAAGCATCCTTGGCAAGCGTCTTTTGTAGTTCCACATAATCTGTCTCATGTGTTAGATGTTTCTGAAAGTGTGCAGGATATTCAAGAACTTTTGCCATATGTAAATGTTTTAATTACGGATTATTCCGGCACTTTCTTTGATTTTATGTTGACAAACAGACCTATCATCTTTTACCCTTATGATTTGGAAGAATATTTAAAACAATGCCGAGGGCTTTATTATAATTATTATGAGGAACTGCCCGGTCCTTTCGCTCATACAGAAGAGGAGTTATTTCGGCTCATATTTTCTACTGAAAAATGGAGCGAGAAAGATGGCTACAGAAAAAAGTATAAGGCGATACTTGATAAATATAATCAATTCCAGGATGGGAAATCATCGGAACGGGTATTGAAATATTTATATCCTGAATTGAAGCTATAGGAGCGCATTTCCTCAACTCCTATAGCTTTTATGGTTTAAGCTTCTTTCTCTTCCTCTTCCTTCTTTTTTCTGAAATTTATGAAGATACCTCCAATAATAGCGAGGGCAATAATAATACCGGAAAGGGCACTAATAATATTTCCCTCTTTAATGATTGCCGGCTTGAACTTGAAGGTGATAGTATGCTGTCCTTTGGGTAAATAAACTGCACGAAGGACGTAATTAGCCTGAGCCATTTCCACGTTTTGACCATCAATATCTATTTGCCAGCCATACGGATAATAGATTTCTGAGAAAATAGCTAATCTGTCTTCTTTGGTTTTGTAGGAATATACTACCTTATTGGCTTGGTAGTGCGTAAGAGAAATAGTGTCTGATGAATCCGTGTTGAAAGAGGTTCTGGGAATTAAATCTTTAAACTTTTCATTAATGACTGCGGTA
>CAZLDH010000016.1:0-4468 GCA_964558275.1 uncultured Chitinophagaceae bacterium | reverse complement strand
ATTTCTTCATTAACGGATGGAACAAAGATAACACTATCGACAAACCAGGCGTTTCCATAGGCTTCCGTATTTCGTTGAGCGACAGGTTTTCCTTGTTGACTGACAATGAAGTATTTTGTATTTAACATATTGAGCACCTGACGATTCCCTTTTGAAATGTAGAAATCGTACAACTCTTGATAACGACCAGGTTTTGCAGCACTATAGCCTCCGATTGAATTATGAAAATAAGAAGCTCTGGAGGAATTCATTGGATTGCCTGATAAATCCAGGACACGATAATGTGTGGTGTCTTCCATAATAGCAAGATCCGCAGAATTTGGCTGGAAGGTTCCTTGTCCCGAAACTTTGGGAGAAAAGCTATCATAATTGACATAATTGTTATCTATCCCTATTAAATCTACTAAAATGAGGATGGTAAAGATACCAATAACCCATTTTTTATTAATCTTTTCTTTAAGAAATGCAAAGATAGTAATTGCGGAAAGCAGTACGAAGATTAGACTTCGAATGGTATCGGAATTCAACATGTCAATTCGATCCTGCTTCAATGCCTTTATGAAATTTGCACCCACATTTTGTTTCAATTGGGCATCATATAATCCGGTAAAATTAAAGAGCCAGGTCTTGGTAAGCAAGAAGAATATGCAGACACCGGCTGTAATAATTGTTGCCCATTTTAAGGCGTGTAATTTTTTTCCCGTCTCTACTTTCTCTGAAAAGAGTTTTTGGAGCCCAAAAATACCAAAGACAGGAAGTAGTAGTTCAGGAATGACTTGAATCATCGATACCGTTCTAAATTTGTCATAGAGCGGAATATAATCAACAAAGAAATGAGCTAAAATGCCAAAATTTTTCCCCCAGGAGAGTGCGATGGCTAAAATACATGCAATGACAACCCACTTCTTGAATCTTCCTCCAATAAGGAAAAGTGCGAGGATGAAGAGAAAAATAATGACGGCACCTATATAAGCAGGGGCTGCTACAATAGGCTGATCTCCCCAGTAGGTTGGCGCATTCTTTAAAAAACGGTCTGCCTGTGCAGGTGCTACGCCCACATTTTGTAATGCTTTATAGGCATGAGAGTCTGCGCCCAGTGTTTCTGTTGAGGCTCCACCCATGAAGCGGGGTATAAATAGATCCATGGTTTCTCCAATACCATAGCTATATTGCATGATGTAGTCGTAACTCATGCCCGATTTAGCATTGCTTTTTGAGTCATCTGCTGATATGGTTAGTCCAGAATCGCCTCTTGTACTCCATTGAGTATATTGTTGCGTAGCTAACACCCCTGTAATATTTGCACCTACAGCTAAAAGAGCAGCAATAACCATCACTCCGATAGCTTTGGAAAAATCCAGTAACTTTTTTTCTTTTAACGCTTCATATAGATAAACGAGACCGATGATAATAGCAATGTATAAAGTATAATATACAATTTGATAGTGTGCGGAGTAGAGCTCCATTCCTAAACTCAGCGCCAACAAGATTCCTCCCCAAATGTATTTTTTTCGAAAAACGGCTAAAATCCCTGCGATGACTATAGGCATAAAAGCGATAGCATGTGCTTTCGTGAGATGCCCCACCCCCAAAATAATAATCATATAGGTAGAAAAACCGAATGCTAAAGCTCCTATAGCTGCAAGTTTATAATCTACTTTTAATACCAATAATAGAATATATAAACCTATTAAATAGAGGAAAAGGTAGTTGGCCGGGTTTGGAAGGAAATTAATTGTTGAACTAATTGTATCCAAAAAAGTTTGCGGAAGATTGCCTTTACTTATGATATAGGTTGGCATGCCGCCAAAAGCGTTATCAATCCAATAGGTCCTCTCCTTGTGTTGTTTATGAAAATCTCTTAACTCCCGTGACATTGCCTTGTACTGGCTAACGTCACTTTGTTGAAGAACTTCTCCATTCATTATTGGTTTGAAATAAATGAGGGCTACTACAATGAAGCCTATAACTACTAAAATATGTGGTAGTATCTTCTTAAAATCAAATCTCATGAATCCTTATTTATTGCGTAGCCGTAAAACTAATTAAATTCTCCTAATATACCTATCAACTTTGCTTATAAATACCGCAAACTATCTTAATTTTGCGTGCAAATACTTAAAAAGGAAGTCTGCAATGATGAATTTGTTTGAAGCACAACAACAAGAATTTATTCAACGTCATATTGGTCCAAGCGAGTCTGAGACAAAACTCATGCTGGAAAGAATCGGTGTAAAAAGTCCGGAAGAATTAATGGATTTGACGGTGCCGAAGAATATCCGATTGAAGAAAGAGGTTCAATTACCGGAAGCAGAGAGTGAATTCCAATATTTGGCTCAGTTAAAGAAGATTGCAGAAAAGAATAAACAGTTTAAAACGTATATCGGACAGGGATATTACAATACCATAACGCCTTCACCTATATTGAGAAATGTATTTGAAAATCCGGGATGGTACACTTCCTATACACCTTATCAGGCAGAAATTTCTCAGGGTCGTTTGGAATGTCTATTAAATTTTCAAACCATGGTAAGTGACTTAACAGGCTTAGCCATTGCCAATGCCGGATTATTGGATGAAGCAACTGCTGCTGCAGAAGCAATGAGTCTGCTCTTTTCGAGGAAAAACAAAAGAAAAATAAAGGCTCCGCTATTCTTTGTAGATGAAAATACATTTGTACAAACAAAAGAAGTTTTATTGTCCAGAGCCGAGCCGTTGGGCGTAGAATTGGTATTTGGTGATTTTTCTGAAGTAGAACTATCTGATGAATATTGTGGCGCATTAATTCAATATCCGAATAGTGAAGGAGGCGTCTTTAATTATAAATCATTTATTGCAGAGGCTAATGAAAAAAAAGTCCCTGTGGTGATGGCAGCTGATTTGATGGCTTTGTGTTTATTGGAATCTCCGGGAACCTTGGGTGCGGATATTGCAATAGGTACTTCCCAGCGTTTTGGTATTCCGTTGGGCTTTGGTGGACCTCATTCTGCTTATTTTGCGGCCAAGGATAAATATAAACGTCAACTTCCCGGACGGATCATTGGCATTTCAGAAGATACGCAGGGAAACAGTAGCCTTCGAATGGCTTTACAAACCAGAGAGCAGCATATTAGAAGGGAAAAAGCTACTTCAAATATCTGTACTGCACAGGCGCTTTTGGCTAATATGGCCGGTTTATATGCGGTCTATCATGGGGCAGAAGGATTGAGAAATATTGCTACTCGAATTCATATTTTGGCTGCAGCTTTAAATAAGGTTTTAACCGATGCCGGTTTTGAACAAAGCAATAGGTACTTTTTTGATACCTTGAAAATAGAAACGAAAGATCTTGCAGCTATTAGGGAACGTGCAGAAAAAGAAGAGATTAATTTTTACTATGGAGCAGACTTTATAAGTATTGCTGTTGATGAAACCACTCTTCCGGAAGATATTGTGACTATTGCAAATATTTTTACTAAAGGAGATGAGGCTTCTGCTGTTTCTTATTATTTAGAAAAAGATTTGGATGATTTACCTAATGCATTAAAACGTAAAAGTCCTTTTTTAACACATCCTATTTTTCATTCTTATCATTCAGAAACGCGCTTTATGCGTTATTTGCGAAAATTGGTGAATAAGGATTTGGCTTTGGATCGTTCTATGATTCCTTTAGGCTCTTGTACCATGAAATTGAATGCAGCCACAGAGTTAATTCCGCTAAGTTGGCCTGAATTTGCAAGCATTCATCCCTATGTGCCGGAAGAGCAGGCAGAAGGGTATTATCAAATCCTGAACGAGCTTTCAGAGATGTTGTGCCAAATTACCGGCTTGTCGGCTTGTTCCTTACAGCCCAACTCCGGAGCACAAGGAGAATTAGCCGGGTTGATGACGATGAAAGCTTATCATGAAGATCATGATGATGCACAACGCGATGTGGTTATTATCCCTATTTCCTCCCACGGTACTAATCCGGCTTCGGCGGTAATGGCAGGAATGAAAGTGGTTGTGGTAAAATGTGATGAAAAAGGAAGTATAGATGTGGGTGATTTAAAAGAAAAAGCAGAAAAAAATAAAGATAACTTGGCCGGTTTGATGGTTACTTATCCCTCTACTTATGGCGTTTTTGAATTGGCTATTCAGGAAGTTTGTGATATTATCCATGAGAATGGAGGCTTGGTGTATTTTGATGGTGCCAATATGAATGCAGAAGCAGGATATGCCAATCCAAATTCTGTTGGGGCTGATTTGTGCCATTTGAATCTTCATAAAACTTTTGCTATTCCTCATGGCGGCGGCGGCCCGGGAGCAGGTCCTATTTGTGTGAATGATAAATTGAAGCCTTATCTTCCGGCTAATCCGGCAATAAAGAAAGAGGAAACCTCTAAGAATATTCATGCTGTTTCAGCGGCTCATTATGGCAGTGCAAGCATCTTATTAATCTCTTATGGCTATTTGAAATTATTGGGAGCTAAAGGATTAAAGGCTACTA
>CAZLDH010000015.1:0-28832 GCA_964558275.1 uncultured Chitinophagaceae bacterium | reverse complement strand
GATACAGTTGCCCGTATAACACCTTAGCAGGGTGCCGCTTTCGACCACTCAGCCATCTCACCTTTTAAGAACTTTAATTGCTTTTATCGCAATGAGCGGCAAAGCTAATTCATTTTTTTAAAACCAAAAAGTTAAATGCTGGCAATTTGTAACTGTTGTTGCAAATTAAGTACACCATCTTTAAAACCATCATCTGTATCCATCAAATTCCGAACAGTTTGACAAGAATGAATAACGGTTGTATGATCACGACCGCCAAAATGATCGCCAATTGTTTTCAGCGAATTTTTAGTAAACATTTTTGCAAGATACATACTCACTTGTCTTGCCTGAACAACCTCACGTTTCCTGGTCTTTGCTAAAAGTTTTTCCGCTTCTATGTTATAATAATCAGATACCAATTCCTGTATGGCACCAATTGTCAATTCTTTATTAGCATTTTCAACAAAAGAGCGTAATACATCCTTAGCCAATTCAACATCTATATCTTTCCGATTCAGGGAGGATTGAGCAAGCAGAGATATTAATGCGCCTTCCAATTCACGCACATTTGATTTGATGTTGTAGGCCACATATTTCAATACATCTTTTGTAATATCCATTCCATCCATCTTCTGTTTAAGATCAAGAATTTCCATACGCGTTTCATAATCCGGAATTTGCAAATCCGCACTTAATCCCCAACGAAAACGACTAAGCAACCGATTTTGTACCCCTTCCAAATCACGAGGCGACTTATCCGAAGTAAGAATAAGTTGCTTTCCCGACTGGTGCAAGTGATTAAAGATAGTAAAAAAGGCCTCTTGGGTTTTCTTCGCCTTAGAAAAAAACTGTACATCATCAATAATCAATACATCAATGAGCTGATAAAAATGAATAAAATCATTTATCTCATGCTTCCTTGCACTATCAATAAACTGATTGATAAATTTCTCCGTACTAACGTACAATACCGATTTATTGGGATGCTCTTTTTTTGTCTCATTTCCAATGGCTTGTGCTAAATGTGTTTTCCCCAAACCAACCCCGCCATATATGACTAATGGATTAAAAGAAGTGGATCCCGGCTTAGAAGCAACTGTTTTTCCGGCTCTTCTGGCGACCCTGTTGCACTCCCCTTCAATAAAAGTATCAAAAACATAATTCGGATTCAATTGAGAATCTATCTGTACTCTTTTTAGCCCTGGAATAACAAAGGGATTCTTCACGGAAGGAGTGTTACTTCCTACCGGTAAAGGTAAATCCATTTTATTGGCTGCGCGTGGTCGATGATAACCAGTTGGCATATTTACAGTAACAGGTTTTGATTTGCCGGAGTTGCTTTCCATAACAATCCTATATTCTAAATGTGCATTTTTCCCTAATTCTCGTTTCAATGCCTTACCAATCAACCCCACATAATGTTCTTCTAAATATTCATAAAAAAACTGACTGGGTACCTGAATAGTCAGTACCTCCCCTTTCAGTTTAATCGGTTTAATAGGTTCAAACCACGTCTTGAAAGGCTGCCATTCAATAATGTCCCTAATAATAGTTAGACACCTTTCCCAAACCTGTACATGTGTTTCGGTCATTTATTGCGTGGTTTTAAAATTATAGTAACCTCTGCCTTCGTTATAAAACAGAGAACAAAAAATGATAATTCTATCTTTAAATCAGTCTTTGAAAGGACTATTTTCAAAAACAAGTGAAAGCGAAATTCAGGATTTTTTTTCAAAAAACAAAATCATTTTTCTTTATTTTTTTTTTTGAAAAAAAAGACTTATTTTAAAGGGAAAATAGCTCCATATTGCTTTATAATCCTTTACAGCAAAGGACTACAGAGATTTTAATATAATAAAAACATGTCATGTTATATATAATAAATTTAAATAATATACTATAATTATTAATAATAAAAAAGGCTTTCCTTAATCATAAGTTAAAGCTTTCAATGTACCTCCCTGACAATGAAGGATTTCAATTTATTTTCGAAATAAACTTTCTTATTAGTGAAGCAATTTATATCTTTGACTTCTAAAATTAAACGAAAAATTTTAAAAAATGGCTTTAGAAATAACCGGAAAAGTAAATAAGGTTTTAGAGACGCAAAAAGGAGAAGGTAGAAATGGACCCTGGCAAAAGGGTGGGTTTATTCTGGAAACAGGAGATCAATTTCCCAAAAGCATTTATTGCATTGTATGGGGAGACATGATTAGTCAGGTAGAGGCGCTTAAACAAGGAGACGAAATAAAGGCCAGCATCGACATACAAAGTAGAGAATACAACGGCAGATGGTACACGGATGTAAAAGCTTGGAGATTGGAAAAGTTAACCCCCCAACCTATTACACCAACCGAAGGAGACAAACCAACAGAAAATACCCCCCCGCCACCACAACCTCCTACTGAAGATTCTTCTTCTAATCAAGACGGAAACACGGATGATGAAGATGATTTACCATTTTAAAAAAAAACATATTCCTAAAACCTCTTTATTTTGAAATAAAGAGGTTTTTTTTTGTATTTTCATCTCAACTTTTCAAAATATGTTTATATGGATTCCGCATCTCGCCTTTTATCGATAAAGCATTTAAAAAAATATTATGAAGGTCATAAAGCCGTAGATGATATCAGCTTCGATCTTCAACCCGGAACTATTTTCGGGTTACTCGGTCCTAATGGAGCAGGCAAGACGACCCTCATTCGAATGATAACAGGCATTATTTATCCGGATGAAGGAGAAATATTTTTAGAAGATTCCCCTTTCAAGCCCCTTCAGGACAATGCCCGTATCGGCTACATGCCTGAAGAAAGAGGTTTGTATAAAAAGATGAAAGTCAAAGATCAATTACGCTACTTTACCCGACTAAAAGGAATAGACAAAAAAACCGCTGAAGAAAAAACAAAATATTGGGCAGATCGCTTTGATTTAACAGATTGGTGGGATAAAAAAGTGGGAGATTTAAGCAAAGGAATGCAACAAAAAGTGCAATTCATAACAACCATTGTTCACAATCCTAAACTACTTATCCTTGATGAACCTTTCTCCGGACTAGACCCTATCAATACGGATATCATTAAACAGGAAATTTATAACCTTTGTAAAAACGGAACCACCGTTATTTTTTCTACCCATCGCATGGAACAAGTGGAAGAAATTTGTGAGCATATCGTTTTAGTCAACAAAGGAGAAAAGTTAATAGACGGAAAAGTAGCTGACATTAAGCATGATTTCAAAAAGAAAGAATTCAGTCTTATCCTGAATCAACCCATAGAAAAAGAAGATCTGGAATCTTCATACTTTATGACAGAATCCGTAAATGACAACAAACTGATTCTTAAACTGAAAGAAGGAATTCAAAACAATGAATTGCTTCAACATTTTATACAAAAGGGCTACACCATACAATCCTTCAATGAAATCTTGCCATCATTAAATGATGTTTTTATAGACATTGTTCAAAATTAATCTCTTCCTATGAATAAAAACTGGCTCATTATACAAAGAGAATATTTATCCAGAGTAAGGAAAAAATCTTTTATCATACTTACCCTGCTCATTCCATTAATTATTGTAGGATTTATTGCCTTGGAAGTCTTTTTTATTTCCGGTGGCACAAAGGACAATAAAAGCATTGCTGTCATAGATGAAAGTGGATTCTTTGAACAAGCACTCCAAAAAACAGAAGACTTGCAATTCACTTTTCTTGTAGGTACTCCCATCCAAAAGGAAAAGGATACTTATCAAAAAGAAGGCTTTGACGGCTTACTTTACATTCCTAAAATAGATATTCAAAATCCCTCCGGATTCACCTATTATTCTGAACATCAATTGGGATTAAACAGCTATTTATATCTCACCGGTCAAATAAATGATATTATCAAAAACAAACGAATGGTTTTAGCCGGTATAGACAAAAAGAAACTGAATCAAATGGAGGCCAATATTTCTCTGGCACAGATTACTTCATCAAGTAAATCCAAGGGACATGCACAATATATCACCTTTGCTTCTTCCGCTATCGGTTACATCTCCGGCTTTCTCATCTACTTTGCCCTCATTCTATTTGGCACCATGGTTCTCAGAGGGGTAGCTGAAGAAAAAACAAATAGAATTTCTGAAATCATGATATCCTCCGTCAAACCCACACAACTCATGACGGGAAAAATTGTAGGAATAGGTGCGGTAGGCTTAACCCAATTCATCATCTGGATTATCCTTGCCCTCATCGGAATATATTTCTTCGGAAATTTCTCACAGCAACTGATGAGTAGCATGAGCCCGATGGGGGGCGGACAAGACAGTGGACAATTATTGATCATTCTTCAACAATTGAAAGGAATAATAGCAGCTTTACCGGTTGTTGAAATCGTATTATGCTTCCTATTCTACTTTTTCGGTGGTTACCTCCTTTATGCTGCCTTATTTGCAGCTGTAGGTTCCGCAGTAGATCAGGAAATGACAGAATCACAGTCTCTTACCCTCCCGATTACCATGCCCATCATCATCTCTTTCTTCATCATGTTTAGCGCCATTCAAAACCCTGACAGCACGCTGGCCGTCGTATGCAGTATTTTCCCTTTATCTTCTCCCATTGTAATGATGGCAAGAATTCCATATGGCATTTCGGCATGGCAACTTATTTTGTCTATCCTATTACTTATTGCCACCATTTGGTTGACAATACGTATCGCCGGAAAGATATACAGAACAGGAATATTACTCTATGGGAAAAAAGTAACTATCAAAGAAATGACAAAATGGATCTTCAGAAAATAGAAAACCCCGATTCTGCATATAATTTAACTAAAAAAAGGCCTCACTTTTACAAGTGAGACCCAAAAATATATTATTTATAAATGTAAATCACCTACCTGCTACTTAGCAGCAGCAAGTTCATTTACATGCTTCGTTAGTTTGCTCTTTAAGTTTGCAGCTTTATTACGATGAAGGATACCGCGTTTGCGCAATTTATCAATCATAGAAACAGTTTGCGGTAATTTCTCTGAAGCTTCTTTATGATCAGTTATTTTTCTCAAATCACGAATAGCATTACGAGTCGTTTTACCGTAATAACGATTCTTTTCGTTTCTTTTTATCGCTTGACGAGCGTGTTTTTTTGTTGCAGAATGATTAGCCATAACAATTTCTAAATTTGGGCAGCAAAGGTACTATCTTTTATTAAATGTTACAAACTTTTTCCATTTTTATGGAATATTCATGTATTTGTGTGTTTGCAAAGAAACACTCCATTCGGGGTTTTCTTTTACATAGTCAATGATTAAAGGCATCATACGATTCGCTTTACTCCATTCCGGTTGCAAAAATAATCGACATTTTTCCGGCACTTTCCCGGCATATTTTTCTGCCCATTCAAAATCACTTTTATGAAAAATGACTACTTTTAATTCATCTGCCAAATCACACACTTCTGTCAATGGTGCTTTAAATTTTTTTGGCGACAAACAGACCCAATTAATATCTCCTCTGAGCGGATGTGCTCCTGAAGTTTCTATATGTATTTTAAAACCTCTTGCATGCAATTCACTACATAAGTAATCCAAGTTATGCATACAAGGTTCTCCACCGGTAATCACCACAAATTTAGAGGGTTGACGTGCCGCATTTTTTACAATATCATCTACCAAAACTACAGGATACTCGCTTTCTTCCCAGCTTTCCTTTACATCACACCAGACACAACCCACATCACAGCCTGCCAGACGAATGAAATATGCCGCTTGTCCGGTAAAAGCGCCTTCGCCCTGTATGGTATAAAAAGCTTCCATCAAAGGCAACTTCAATCCTTGCGCCACTGCTTCTCTAAAATTTTCTGTCGTTTTCATTACTAGACTGCCTTTTGTTCTTCTAATTCATTCCTGCCTTAGGTGCAGTAGCAGCATTAAAAGTATTTTTCAGCAAAGAGGCTCTGGTCATGGGGCCTACGCCACCAGGAACCGGTGTAATATAACTACATTTTGGCGCTACCTCATCAAATTTCACATCTCCCGCTAACCGATATCCTCTCTTTCTGGTATCGTCAGGTACACGAGTAATGCCTACATCAATAACTACCGCACCTTCTTTCACCATATCGGCAGTAACAAATTCGGGTTTTCCCAAAGCAGCCACAACAATATCTGCTTCAGCACACAATTTTTTCAAATCTTTTGTGCGAGAATGACATAAAGTCACAGTACAATTTCCATAAGCCGTATTTCGACTTAACAAAATACTCATAGGCGTACCCACAATAGCACTTCTACCAAGAATCACAGCCCGTTTTCCTGAAGTTTCAATATTATAATGCTCCAGCATAAGCATGATTCCATAGGGCGTTGCCGGAATAAAAGTAGGCATTCCATTCACTAACTTCCCCATACTGCTGGGATGAAAACCATCTACATCTTTTGCAGGATCGATAGCATTGATTACATGTTCATTAGAAATATGCTCCGGCAAAGGGAGCTGTACCAAAATACCATCAATGTCTGCATTTTCATTTAACTGTGTAATCTGGTTCAAAAGATGTTTCTCCGTAATTTCATTATCAAAACGAAGTAATGTGGAATCAAACCCCACCTCTTCACAATCTTTGACTTTTGAAGCCACATAGGTTTCACTTGCACCATCATTTCCAATTAATATAGCAGCCAAATGTGGTTTCTTCCCACCTTTTTTAATCCTTTCTTCAACTGCTTCTTTAAGTTGTTCCTTTACAGCTTTTGCGACGAGTTTACCATTTATTTTTTCCATGAAACAAAGGTACTAAAGTTTTAATGCAAAATTAGTACTTTGCAGCCGCATCAGTGAGCCACCATAAAATCTTTTTAGGAGAAGACCTTCTATAGGGTACTTTTCTGTCAAAAAGACATTGCCGGATGCGATATTTTTAACACCATTCACACAAAAAAAAATTTCAAATCATGAAACATTTGCCTGTAGATCCGGAATTATATAAAAAAAATCGACAACGTTTTGTACATGAACTGGCGCCGCAGTCGATAGCTATTTTTAATTCTAACGATGAATTAAATACCAATGGCGATGCGCTGTATCCGTTTGAACAAAATGCAGATTTGAAATGGTTAACAGGAATAGAACAAGAAGATACAATGCTCGTACTTTTTCCGGATAATCCGGATCAAAAACACCGAGAAGTACTTGTTTTAGTAAGACCCGATGAATTAAAAGAGAAATGGAACGGACACAGACTTACAACAAAAGAAGGTTCGGAAATAAGTGGGATTAAAAAGATAATCTGGCTGGATGAATTCCCTGCTTTATTACAGAAATGGATGCACGAAGCAAGCCTTGTTTATTTAAATTCTAATGAGAACGATAAACGCCCGGCTACTCCATTAACAAGAGATTATCGTTTTGCTCATAAACTTCAAAAAGAATATCCTTTACATACCTACAGACGTGCAGCTCCTATTTTGAAAAAGCTTAGATCGGTAAAAACAGCGGAGGAAGTGAAGGTTATGAAAAAAGCAATAAACATTACTGATAAAGCATTCAGAAGAATTTTAGAATTTATCAGGCCGGGCGTTTATGAATTTGAAATTCAGGCAGAAGTAACTCATGAATTTCTAAGAAACAGGGCTTCCGGAGAAGGTTATGCCTCTATTTTTGCCAGTGGAGATCGTGCACGCACGCTTCATTATATAGAAAATAATCAGGAATGTAAAGATGGTGAGCTTATTCTAATGGACTTTGGTGCAAGATACGGATATTATAATGCCGATCTCAGTCGCACAATTCCGATTAATGGAAAATTCACCAAACGCCAGCGAGAAGTATATGAAGCCTGCCTCCGTCTCCATAAATATGCCAACGCTATCTTAAAACCGGGCATTACAATCAATGAGTACCATCATCTTGTAGGCATAGAAGCGGGGAAAGAATTTGTAAAATTAGGCCTTTTGACTGAAGCTGATATCAAGCATCAAAACCCTGACCAACCGGCTTATAGAAAATACTTATATCATGGTATATCTCATCATCTGGGAATAGATGTTCATGATTTAGGACCATCCTATGACCAACCCATACCGGAAGATGCAGTCATGACCATAGAACCCGGAATTTACATAGAGGAAGAACAGATTGGCATCCGGATTGAAAATAATTATTGGGTTAGAAAAAACGGGAATATCGATCTCATGGCACAAATACCGATTGAAGCACATGACATAGAAGCTTTCATGAATAATTAAAATTATGAAACAGATACCTAATCTCTTAACACTTGGGAATTTATTTTGTGGCGTGTTAGCCATTTTATTTACGCTACACACGCCTGTCTTTATTTCCAATATCAATGGACAGGATTTTCTTGTACAAACGCCTCCGGAAATTTATTGGGCTTCAATCTTCATAGGAATTGCCGCAATTTGTGATTTTCTGGATGGTTTCGCAGCAAGACTATTAGGCGTCAATTCACCAATGGGAGAACAACTGGATTCCTTAGCGGATTTGGTCACTTTTGGAGTCGCTCCCGGAATGATTTTATATCATTTTTTAAGTGTCGCCTATATGCAACAACCCAATGCTATGGAAATCAGCTTATTGGCCATTCTTCCCGCATTGCTATTGCCTTGTTTCACTGCTTATAGACTAGCCCGATTTAATACTTATCAGGCGAAGTCCAGTTCTTTTACAGGCATTCCTGCTCCGGCTGTAGGTATCCTAATCGCTTCTTTCCCACTGGTGAAATTTTATGAACAAGCTCCATTTTCTCACTGGTTAAGTTTTTCATGGCTGCTATATCTCATTTTGGCGTTATGCTGCTTTTTGATGGTGTCTAATATTCCATTTTTTAGTTTTAAAGTAAAAAACCTTTCCTGGAAAGACAATGCTTTAAGATATCTCCTGGTATTCATCACCCTTATCAGTATTCCATTTCTACAATGGGCGAGTATTGCTTTCTGCATTTTTTTATATATTATTTTATCTCTTGGTAAATTTTGCTTCGCTCCAAACCTTAAAGATTTAGAAAAATAATGTAGGTTTGCCACAAATTAAAACGGAATGACTTATACTGCTTTAATCAACGTAATGCCGCTCAAAGAATTATTAGATCCTCAGGGGAAAGCTGTGCAAAACAGTTTTGATAATTTAGGACTAAATAACATTGATAATGTGCGGATTGGAAAACACATTACCTTAGAAATAGAAGCTGACAGCAAGGCTAAAGCTAAAGAAACAGCTGAAGATGCTTGTACAAAATTATTAGCTAATCCGGTAATGGAATACTTTGAAATTACCATTTCTGAAGATTAATTGAATCTCATGGGTAAGTTATTTCTCATACCCACGCCTATTGGGAATTTGGCTGATTTTACTTTCAGAGCGGTAGATATCCTCAAAGAAGTAGATACTGTCTTAGCCGAGGATACACGCACCTCTTCAATATTATTGAAACATTACCATATTGAAAAGCCACTTTCTGCATTTCATCAACATAATGAACATCGAATAACAGGTCGCCTGGTACAAAGAATAAAAGCCGGGGAAACTATGGCACTTCTTACTGACGCCGGCACGCCGGGAGTTTCTGATCCCGGTTTTCTACTTGTCCGTGCCTGTATTCGGGAGGATATTTCTATTGAATGCCTGCCGGGAGCTACGGCTTTTGTTCCCGCACTGGTCAATAGCGGCATTCCGATGAGCAGTTTCGTCTTTGAAGGATTTTTACCCCATAAAAAAGGACGAAATAAACGACTAACGAAACTTCAGGAAGAAGAAAGTACGCTTATTTTTTATGAATCTCCACAGCGACTTGTAAAAACATTGGCACAATTTATTGATACTTTTGGGGCTGATAGAGCTTGTTGTGTCAGTAGAGAATTAACTAAAATACACGAAGAAAATAAAAGAGGTACCCTGAAGGAAGTTCATGATTACTTTGCCTCCAAAAAAGTCAAGGGGGAAATTGTTATTATCGTCGAAGGAAAAAACTAATCCTGGAGAAATTTAGCATTTTGAGAAACTACTCCTTTACAAAAGAAAACCTTCTGCTTCTATTATATAAAAAAAGGCAGAAGGCTTTATCTCTTTAGCTAAATACGTCTTTGATTTTATCAAAGAAATTCTTTTCTGATTTCCCGGGATTCGGTTTAAAGTTTTCTGAGCCCTCCAAGACCTCGATGGCCTCTTTTTCTTCTGCACTTAGATGTTGGGGAGTCCACACATTCACCCTGATCAATTGATCGCCTTTACCATATTGCTGTACCGCAGGAAATCCTTTCCCTTTCAATCGAAAGATTTTCCCGCCCTGGGTGCCTGCCGGGATATTAATTTTAACCTGCCCGTCAATGGTAGGAACTTCCACTTTATTGCCAAATATGGCATCCGGTATGGAGATATGCAAGTCGTAAGCCACATTTTTTCCTTCCCGTTGTAATTGAGGATGTTTTTCTACTTCTACCAATACGATAAGGTCGCCATTAGCGCCACCGCGCTCACCGGCATTCCCTTTACCTGCCAAACTCAACTGCATCCCATCTTCCACACCGGCAGGAATTTCAATAGAAACGGTATCTTCTCCATAAGTACGTCCGGAACCGTGACAATTGTTACATTTTGCGGTAACAATAGAACCTTGTCCATTACAAGTAGGACAGGTTGTCACTGTTTGCATTTGTCCCAAAAATGTTTGAGATACTTTACTTACCTGTCCGGATCCACCACAAGTTCCACAGGTTTGAAAAGAAGATTTATCCTTTGCTCCATTTCCACCACATTGTGCACAAGTAGAATATTTTTTTACTTTTATCTTCTTGGTGGTACCATGAGCAATTTCTTTAAAATTCATTTTAATGCGTACGCGCAGATTTGTTCCTCTGACGCCTCTGGAACGTTGCCGACCGCCTCTGGCGCCTCCGGCACCACCACCAAAGAAACTGCTAAAAATATCCTCTCCGCCAAAAATATCACCAAAGTTTGAAAAGATATCATCCATTCCCATGCCACCTGCTCCGCCATATCCACCGGCGCCTTGCATACCGGCATGTCCAAAGCGATCATACTTTGCCTTTTTATCCGGATGACTCAACACCTCATAAGCTTCGGCTGCTTCTTTAAACTTTTCTTCAGCGTCTTTGTCGCCCGGATTTCTATCCGGATGATATTTCATCGCTACCTTTCGATAAGCTTTTTTAATTTCTGTCTGATTGGCATCTTTCGATACTTCTAAGACCTCATAAAAATCTCTCTTTGTCATGCTTCAAAATTTTTGCCTCATTTACCAACTACCACCTTGGCATGTCTAATTAATTTATCGTTAAGATAATATCCCTTTTGAACATCATCTATTACTTTTCCTTTTAGCTCTTCAGAAGGTGCAGGAATTTCAGCAACGGCCTCTTGTAATTCCGAATCATAATCCTTATTTACGCTATCCATTTCCTTTAGTCCTCGGCCGATTAATTTCTTTCTAAGTTTATCAAAAATTAAAAAAGCGCCTTCTTTTACCGAAGCTAAATCTTCCGATTTCTCAATTTCAGCAGATGCCCGATCAGCATCATCAAGGACTTCTAACAAAGCTAAAATAACTCCTTTCTCAGCCGTTTGGATCAATTCGACTTTTTCTTTAGCCGTACGTTTACGATAGTTGTCAAACTCTGCCACTAATCGTAAATATTTATCTCGTAGCTCCTCTAATTCGTCCACTTCTTCGACTTCTTCTTCCTCCGATTCTTCAACTTCTTCCTCCACTTCTTTTACTTCTTCTTCCGTCGGCTCATCCTCTTGTTCAAGCTCCTGTTCCCCATTCAGCACCTCTTCTATTTCCTCATTCTGCGCATTTTCATTTGTCAAATCGTCTTGCGCACTATTTTTATTCTTTTTCATCCAATTAGTTTTAATATTAAACATCACCTTACCTGCTTTAGTTTAACAGGCATTATAAGCTTAATTTTGATATAATCAGCCATAAAGAGGCAATTTTATTGCCAATATATGCTTTCAAGACAAAATGACAGTAAAAATATATAGTAGAAAAAAAAGAGAGACTTATCCCGGATTATTCACGGACTTCACTTTTTGTAGATACGATCCGGTACACAGCATTCTATCGAAGTGCATTGAGTGATAAGTCAAAATGTAGCTGTTATTGTTTCACGACATTAAACTTCCCGGATTCGACCAAATGTCCTTTTTTATCCCGAAGTTGATAGATATAAATGCCACTATAGTATGAACGCAAATTTATACTTTTTTTATCATGAAAATTAGACACTTTATCTATTGCTTTTCCAAGAAAGTTATAAATTTTGATTTCGTAATTTTTAGTGTAAGATTTCTTTTTTAATTCAAAAGTAATTCGATGTGTAGCAGGAATAGGATAAACTTTAAGTACCTTTTCATCTTTCTTATCATCCTGTTGGAAACTATTCATTTTAGCTTTGTAAGATTCGATGCCAAAATCAAACCTATCTTGGGCACTTAAAGTAAGTGTCGTAGAAAAGAGCAATAATATAATAAACGTAAGCCTTATTTTCATGGCAAATTATCTAACAGTTTTTCTCAATAGTTGGGTTTATTTATTCAAATCCATTTTACAACAATATAGGATAAAAGCAAAGTTAGGAACTACAGTTTTATAAATATGATTTTTAAATCTGTTTTATTCAAAGTTTAACATTTTGCACAATAAATAGCACAAAAAGTTGCTCCATTAGCCCATTTACTGTAAATATATGAATAATTCTCTTAAATTAACAATTTATAGCATGTTATTTTTACAATTCTTTTATTCCTTCCTAAAAGACAAAAGAAAAGCACTCTTCAAAAAGAGTGCTGAATCATAAAATATTTAATAGGAATCAAATCTTTACAGATTCTTCTAAACTTGGATCTGTCAATATTCTACCGCAGTTTTCACAAGCAATAATCTTTTTTCTCTGACGGATTTCTGCCTGTATCTGAGGTGGAACAGCATTGAAACATCCACCGCAAGATTCTCTCTCAATACTTACAATCGCCAATCCGTTTCTATAAGTACGACGAATTTTTTCATAGGCAAGCAACAAACGATCCTCTACTTTCTTTTTTGCTTTCTCTGAACGCGCTTCCAGTTTTTCTTCTTCTTCAGCAGTCTCAGAAATAATTTTTTCTAATTCTACTTTTTTTACTTTCAAATCTTCTTTGCGCGCCTTTAAAGATTTTTGGGTTTGTTTCTTCTTTTCTTCCTTCTGCTTAATCTTTACCTCAGCATCTCTAATCTGTTTTTTGGAATATTGAATCTCCAGCTCCTGATGCTCCACCTCTTTGGAGATGGCTTCAAACTCACGATTATTCTTTACATTATCCTGCTGGGTTTCATACTTTTTGATGAGCGCCTCAGAATCTTTAATAGCCTGCTTCTTTTCAACAATAAAGTTTTCTACGCCTTGAATCTCCGCTTCAATATTTGTCTTACGGGTATTCAAGCCTTCAATATCATCTTCTAAGTCATTCACTTCCATGGGCAACTCCCCACGAAGGATTGCTATTTCATCTAACTTAGAATCAATCTTTTGAAGCTTTAATAAAGCTACAATCTTGTCTTCTACGGAAAATTCCTTTGATTTTGCTTTCGCCATAGCTTAATGCAAATAGTTTATTGGATTCGTACGAATATTCGATTTAAGAGGGGCAAAGGTAGGAAATTTTTCTTGTATTATTCTATTAAAAATTTCCACCGTAAACTGTTCGCTCTCATAGTGTCCAATATCTGCAATAACAATTTGGTTATCAGCATCAAAAAATTCATGGTATTTAAAATCTGCAGTGATAAACATATCTGCATTGCAACCAATGGCATTTTTTAACAAAAAACTTCCGGCACCACCACAAACAGCTACTTTTTTTATTTTTTTCCCAAGCAATGGTGTATAACGAATTCCGCCGGCTTTCATTTTCATTTTTATTTTTTGTAAAAACTCCATCTCCTCCATCGGATGATCCAAAACGCCAATCATGCCACTACCAACTTGATTATAAGAATTATCTAATCGTAAAATATCATAAGCCACTTCTTCATAAGGATGTGCCTGTTTCAGCGCAGTGACTATCCTATTTTTCTTCATGGCAGGAAAAATCACTTCGATTTTCGTCTCCTGTTCTACATGTCGCTTTCCCTTTTCCCCAACATAAGGATGCGTATCGGCTCCCGCTTTAAAAGAGCCTTCGCCTTTCACACTAAATCCTGACTCGCTATAATTCCCGATATGACCTGCTCCGGCTTCAAAAAGTGCATCTTTAACCTGCTCCGCCTTCGCATGTGGGACAAATGTATATAGCTTATTCAGCACTCCTTTTTTAGGAGAAAGTATTTTTCGATTATGAATACCTAATCGGTCACATATCATAGCGTTCACTCCCATTTTTACATTGTCCAGATTGGTATGAGCTGCGTAGATGGCAATATCATTTTTGATGGCCTTAATGACCGTACGTTCAACATAGTTCTTCCCATTCAGCTTCTTCAACCCGCCAAAAATAATGGGATGATGAGCAACAATAAGGTTGCATCCATGCTCCATCGCTTCTTCCACTACTTGCACTGTAACATCCAATGTCAGCAAGGCATTTTTCACTTCCCAATCCGAATCTCCGGTTAAAAGACCCGCATTATCATAGGATTCCTGATAAGAAAGTGGCGCCAATTGTTCGATCGTGCGAATAATCTCACGTATTTTCATTCTTTAATTTTTAGTCAACTACAAAAATATTAATTTCTAATTATCTAACCTTAGATACTTTTAAGCCCATGGACTATACCTTTGTTAAAATAACTTTATCATTCAACAAAAATGTTTTCTTTATCCCCCAACAGCATCTCATTATTTGAAAACGTCATCAAAAAACACTAAATTGTACTATGCTTTTATCCATAATGAAAAAATCATTTCTATTTCTATCACTTTTAAGTATATCTATATTTTCCAGTGCGCAACAGACTATTCAAGGAAAAGTGACTAACGCTGCTACCGGAGAGCCACTATATTCCGTTGTTGTTCTTAATAAAAAAAGTGGCAATATCACCTACACGGATACGCTTGGGCTATACCAAATTACATTAAACAAAGGAGATTCCTTAACCTTTCACCATTTTGGATTCCACACTAAGAAATATAAAATAACGCCGTCTCAAAATAACATCATTCAAAATGTCGCCTTAATTCCTAAAACAAACCGCCTTCATACACTTGAGGTACAGGGAAAGACAAAATATGAAATAGATTCTCTAAAAAGAATGCAAACTTTTCGTCATCTTAATCTTTCGCCACCACAATTTATTGATAAAAATGCACATTACGGTGGTGGTTTTGGTTTGGTTTTTCATCCCTTTACCTATTTTTCAAAAGAAGCAAAAAGAAAACGCCGATTTAAAAAAATGTTTAAGCAACATGAAGAACAAGCCTATATCGATTCCAGATATACTCGGCAATTGGTGCATAAAATTACCGATTTACAGCGTGATTCTCTGACCAAATTCATGAATAAATACAGACCGTCCTACCGATTCACAAGAAAGGCAAAAGACCTGGAATTCCAATCATGGATTTTAAAGCATTATAAAAAGTGGATACGGTAATTATCATGCTTTTATGCTATACTTTCCTGACAGTACAATCCCACTAAATCAAAATATCACTTTTTTAATCTCACAATTATTTTCAACAATTTTAATGGAAATTTGTCAATGATGTGGCGGTATTAAATCGTAATCCAAATCAAATACAAATGAATAATAACTATCGTACGTATATCGAAAAAATGCAGCAAATCGCAGACATTAGGAATGCCGCTGCTGTACTCAATTGGGATGAAGAAACCAATTTACCGGAAAAAGGAGCTGCCTTTCGTGGAAGACAATTAGCTACACTATCTACGTTGGCCCACGACCATTTCGCAGATGAGGAATTAGGCACTTTATTACAAAAATTATCCACAGATAACACCTTAAACGAAGTACAAAAAGGAAATATTTCAAAA
Organism: uncultured Chitinophagaceae bacterium; assembly: GCA_964558275.1. GTDB lineage: Bacteria > Bacteroidota > Bacteroidia > Chitinophagales > Chitinophagaceae > FW021-bin31. The sequence goes on along the minus strand of CAZLDH010000015.1, from coordinate 12,863 downwards.
ACCTTAGAAGATTATCAAAAAAACAAAAAATATTCCTCCAAATTTGTTCATCAATTATCTGTTGCTTCATCAGAAAGCTATCATGCCTGGATTAAAGCCAGAAAGGAGAATGACTTTGCACTTTACAAACCGGCACTAGAAAAAATGGTTTCTTTAAAACAGCAAGAAGCAGCACTTTTGGGTTATACACACCATCCCTATGATGCCTTATTGGATGATTTTGAAAAAGGAGCTACCGTCAAAATGCTCGATCGGCTTTTTGATCAGGTCAAAACCGGTCTGCAACCTTTTATAGATAAAATATTAAGTCAACCTCCTTTAGATAATCAGCTGCTACACCAACATTTTGACAAAAACAAGCAATGGGATTTTAGCTTATCGCTGCTTCAGGCCATGGGTTTCGATTTCAAAGCAGGACGACAAGATCTTTCAGAACATCCTTTCACAACCAGTTTCAATGCACAAGACGTACGTGTCACCACCCGTATAGATGAAAATGACTTTGCCTTTATTACTTGGAGTAGCATTCATGAAGGTGGACATGCATTATATGAACAGGGTTTGCCTACAAATCAGTATGGACTTCCGGCGGGTGAGGCAACTTCTCTATCTATACATGAATCACAATCCCGGTTGTGGGAAAATAACATAGGAAGAAGTCAAACCTTTTGGAAGTATTTTTATCCTCAGTTACAAAAGAAATTTCCGAAGCAACTCCAAGATAAAACATTGCAGGCTTTCTATCAAAGCATGAATAAAATCCAGACGACGCCTATTCGAACAGAATCTGACGAACTGACTTACCATTTTCATATTCTTATCCGCTATGAGATAGAAAAAGGGTTGCTTTCCGGAGATATTTCTGTTCATCACCTGAGAGAAGCTTGGAATGCTGCCTATAAAAAATACCTGGGAATTGATATTCAAGATGACAAAAGTGGCGTTTTGCAGGATATTCATTGGTGTCACGGTGGTTTTGGATACTTTCCGACCTATTCATTAGGCAGTTTTTATGCAGCACAATTTTATCAGACTGCCAAACAACAAATTCCTGATGTAGAAAGTGAAATTGCTCAGGGAAAATTTGATAAAATCCTCCATTGGCTAAGAACCAATATTCATCAATATGGCAGTCTGTATAAATCGGAAGAATTGTGCAAACAGGTAACCGGAAAAACACTGGATTTTAATTTCTTCATGAATTACGCTCAGAAAAAATACGGTGACCTTTATCAATTGTAAATCAAATAAGAATACCCTAATTTTGCTCAACAAAACTTATAAAAATGAAAAAAACATTCCTTCTGCTTCCGCTACTGATTTTGCTTTTACAAGTTGTTCCTTCCGCCGTTCAGGCACAAACAGAAAAAGGGAATATGATTGTAGGCATGCAAGTAGCTAATATTGGCGGCACTTTTCAGGATGGCGGCAATACTTTCAATCTTAACCTAACACCTTCTCTCGCTTACTTCGTCAGAAACAATTTAGCCATTGGCGGCATGCTTGATCTTGGTTTAGCTACGCAAAACAAACTGACCACTTTCTCCTATGGCATTGGCCCCTGGGCGCGCTATTATTTTACTACACCTCAGGATATGAACTTCTCTTCCCATGCTGCTTTTTTTGTTGACGGGTTTGTCGGTTTCCAGGGAGTTTCTCACGAAAATGGAGGGAATACCAATGGTCTGGGAATAAAAGTAGGACCCGGTATCTCTTATTTTATTAGCTCCATGGTATCCTTGGATGCCTCCCTCAATTATAACCTTATTCTAGGTTTTGGCAATACTGCAACAGTGAATAACCTTGGTTTAAATATTGGTTTTCAAGTATTCCTTCCCGCCTTCAGCCTGAAAGAAAAATTTCAGAACGAGGGTTTCTAATCCAATGAAGACAATGCACACATGTTATTACAACTAGACATAAAGAATTATGCTATCATTCAATCAGTTTCTGTTTCTTTTTCAGACAATTTAAATGTCATTACAGGAGAAACAGGAGCAGGAAAATCAATTCTCTTAGGTGCTTTGTCTCTTATTCTGGGTGTAAGAGCCGGCAAAGGTACTTTAAAGGACAAAAAGAATAAAGCTATTATCGAGGGTACATTTAGCCTTCCTCAACAAGAAGAGATTAAACAATTCTTTACAACCCATGAACTGGATTATGCCGAAGAAACTATTCTCAGAAGGGAAATCAACCCTTCCGGAAAATCAAGGGCTTTTATAAATGATACGCCGGTCAACCTAAAACAGCTTGCGACCTTTGCAACTTTCCTGGTTGACCTGCATCAACAATTTGACACCCTTCAACTCGGACAATCTCAATACCAACTCCGGCTTTTGGATTTGCTAGCAGGACATAAAAAAGAAATAGAAAGTTATCAACAGGAATTTAAAAAATATACCGCTTACAAGACGCAGTATCAATCTTTGACAGCGCAGGTTGCAGAAAACACAAAAGAGCGAGATTATCTCCAATTTCTACTGGAAGAACTAGAAGAAGCAGATTTTAAAAAGGAAGAATTAGAGGAACTCACGCAAGAACTCCATGTCCAAAATAATACTGAAGCACTCAAACAAAATTTAAATGATGCAACTCATTTATTGGAAGACAATGAATTTGCCGTTATTTCTCAATTACGGATGATACAGAATCAATTATCTTCTCTAAGTGATTATCACAAAGCGCTTCCTGATATCATGGAGCGATTGTCTTCCAGTCAGATAGAACTACAAGATTTATCCAGTGAGCTGGAACAAATAAATGAAACCATTGAATATGATGAAGAACGAATTTCATTTATTCAGGATCGGCTCAATATCGGAAATAAATTGCTCAAAAAACATCAACTACAAACAACTGAAGATTTGCTCAACCTGCAAGCTTCCATAAAAGAGAAATTAAATCAGGTAGCGCATTTAGATAACGAAATAGAAGAAGTAAAAGAAAAGAGTGAAAAACAGTTAAAAAAAGTACAAAAACTAGCAACCACCCTCAGTCATAATAGAGAAAAACAGATTGCCCCTTTTGTTACTGATTTGGAAGCTTTACTAAAACAAGTAGGCATGCCTAATGCCCGAATAAAAGTAAAATTAACAACAGCAGAACTCTCTGATTCAGGACAAGATGAAATTTCTTTTGGGTTTGATGCCAACAAAAGCGGAGAATTTTTACCCATCAACAAAGTAGCTTCAGGCGGAGAGCTCAGTCGATTAATGCTTTGTATAAAATCTCAAATCGCCCACGCCGCCACTTTACCTACTTTAATTTTTGATGAGATAGAAAGCGGCATCTCGGGGGAAGCAGCCAAACAAGTTGGCATATTACTTGGAGAGTTAGCGCAGAAACATCAAGTCATTTGCATTTCTCATCAGCCGCTGGTAGCAGCAAAAGCCACCACTCATTTCCAAGTGGTTAAATCAGAGAAACAGGGCGTTGTAAGCTCCGAAATACATCCCTTGACAAAAAAGGAAAGAATTCGGATTATTGCAGGCATGTTGAGTGGCAATCAACCTACAGAAGCAGCCTTGACAAATGCAAAAGAAATGATAAAATAAAATTTAAATTTACCATGAGTCCGAGGTATTCATAAAATACCCTATAGTACTCATTTTATGACCTTAGAATCACTTGTATAACATCGAGAGGTACACTTCTGCGATGAAATAATAAATGATCAATTGGTTTAAGTTCGATATAAATTATTTATTTTCGCACTCAAATTGTTTTATGTCCTGGAGAAAACGGAAATCGAAAAAGTCCAAACCTTCCTACCTCATGTCTATAATAGGCGTGGCATTAGTACTTTTCCTTTTAGGGATACTAGGGATTATTGTTGTCCATGCCAGAAAATTAAGTACCTATTTTAAAGAACAAATAGAGCTTCAGGTCATTTTAAAAGACAGTACTGCACAAGATAAAGCCTTGGCACTGCAAACTACCATTCAGCAACAGCCTTTCGCCAAATCAGTAGATTATACCAGCAAAGACCAGGCAGCCAAGGAATTTAAAAAAGATTTTGGAGAAGATTTTATTTCTATTTTAAAATATAATCCGCTATATAGTAGTATTGATTTTAAGGCCAATGCGGATTATGTTAACCAGGATAGTCTCAACGCCATTGAACAACAATTATTGTCACATCCTATCGTTAAAGAAGTATATTATCAACGCTCATTGGTTCATAAACTCGATAAAAGTATCAAACGCTTAGGACTTATTGTTTTAGCTTCAAGTATTTTATTGGGATTGGTAGTCATTGTTCTCATTGACAACACCATACGGCTTGCCATGTTCAGCAACCGCTTTTTAATAAAAACGATGCAAATGGTTGGCGCAACCCGCTGGTTTATTGCCAAACCTTTTGATTTACGAAGTATTTTAAATGGTTTTCTGAGTGCTGTTTTGGCCATTGTGGGACTCATTGCGCTTATGTCCTATGCCCGAAATCAACTCCCCCAATTAAAAACCTTAGCAGATCCACAATCTATGATTCTTTTATTTGTTCTTATTATATTCCTTGGGATTTGTATATCTTTGTTCAGTACACATCGCTCTGTTATTCGTTATCTAAAAATGAAACTAGACGATTTATATTAATTTAGCATAAAAAAGTAACAATATTTATGGCTGATAATAATAAAAAGACACCCGCCCGTGGGTCAAACAGCACAAAAGAAGAAAAGAACAAGATTTTCCCTTTTACCAAATCCAATTATTTATTCATGATTATTGGTTTGGTTGTTATTATTATCGGCTACCTACTCATGATTGGTGGTAAATCTCCTAATCCCAATGAATTCCATCCGGATCAGATTTACAGCTTCAGAAGAATCACGCTCTCCCCTATTGTTATCATTATAGGCGTACTCATCGAGATTTATGCCATAATGAAAAAGCCTAAAACAGCAGAAAGTCATTCATGATCCGAACCTCATTCTATTGAAGCTTAGTCATTACCTATGAATATCATACAATCAATTATCCTCGCTATTGTAGAGGGGTTAACAGAATTTTTGCCTATTTCCTCTACAGGACATATGATTATTGTGAGCTCTTGGATGGGAATAGATTCAGATGCCTTCACTAAGCTTTTTGAAATTGTCATTCAATTAGGTGCTATATTGGCCGTGGTGGTTCTTTATTGGAAAAAATTCTTTGACTTCAGTCGTATTGATTTCTACAAAAAAATCATCCTTGGGGTTATTCCGGCACTCATACTGGGATTTTTATTTGCCGATAAAATAGATCAGCTATTAGAAAGTACATTGATTGTAGGAGTCATGCTATTGTTAGGAGGCATTGTTTTGCTTTTTGTAGATAATTGGTTTAAGCACCCTAAAATTGATCACGAAAAAGACATGAAAACCAAGAATGCATTCATCATTGGTTTTTGGCAATGTATTGCCATGATTCCCGGAGTCAGCAGAAGTGCAGCTTCTATTATTGGCGGAATGCAACAGAAAATGACCCGCAAACTAGCGGCCGAATTCTCCTTTTTCCTTGCTGTACCAACCATGGCAGCAGCTACAGGTTATAAATTATTACAAGCTTTTTTAGAACAGCCGGACATACTGGCTGACGGTCGCAATATTCTCTTACTCATTCTTGGGAATGTAGTTGCCTTCATTGTTGCATTAATTGCAATAAAATCTTTCATCAGCTACCTCCAAAAACACGGTTTTAAATGGTTTGGAGTCTATAGAATTGTGGTAGGTATTCTGATTATCGTATTGGTACAAATGGGTTTCTTTCAGTAAGTATTTATTTTACCATCCCCAATAATATCGACATCTTTTTTGTACATTAGCATCCTAATCCTTTCAAGGATATAATAATTCTATTTTATGAACCGAAAGTTTATTCCCTTTGCTCTCCTTCTCTTATTGCTAGGTGTCAGCCGCTCTTTCGCGCAAGATAATAAACCCTATCAACACCTGCAGGGCAGGTATCTCCCGGCAGATACAATGGTTAAGACCCAACATCAGGCCACTATACAAGGGAAAAATATTTCTTATACTGCTATTGCAGGAACACAACCCGTATATGCCAAAGACGGACATATAATTGCATCCCTATTCTATGTTTATTACAAACGCGATGGCATTAAAGACAGAAGCAAGCGCCCGTTGATGATTTCTTTTAATGGTGGTCCCGGCACCGGCAGTGTATGGATGAATATAGGCTTCACCGGACCTCAAAGGCTAAAAATTGATGATGAAGGTTATCCTGTTGAGCCCTATGGGATTGTCAACAACCCGGATGCCATATTGGACGCTACCGATATCGTTTATGTATGCCCGGTAAATACTGGTTTCTCCAGAATCATTGACAAAGATATAGATCAAGACAAATTTTTTGGTGTAAATGCTGATATCAATTACCTGTCAGACTGGATAAATACTTTTGTAAGTCGTCACCATCGTTGGCGTTCTCCAAAATTCCTTATTGGAGAAAGTTATGGAACCACTCGCGTCTCCGGGCTGGCACAAATCCTACAACAAAAACAATGGATGTATCTGGACGGAGTGATCTTAGTTTCTCCAACGGATTTGGGTATTGATCGTACAGGTCCGGTAAAAGAGGCTTCTCTTCTTCCCTATTATGCTGCAACAGCATGGTATCACCATGCGCTCAACAATTCTTTGCAGCAAAGGAAACTAACAGATTTACTGGATGAAGTAGAAAATTTCACCATTGAAGAATATATACCGGCACTCGTCAGAGGCGGCTCTCTCAGCCAATCAAAAAAAGAAAAAATAGCCAAACAAATAGCACTTTATTCAGGTATATCCAAAAAAAATATACTACAGCACAATCTTATTGTTCCCAGAAATTTCTATTGGAAAGATTTGCTCCGTGATAGAGGCTTTACAGTAGGTCGTTTAGATTCTCGCTACCTTGGTGTGGACAGACAAAACGCGGGAACGCAACCCGATTATAATGCAGAGCTGAATTCGTGGTTACATTCTTTCACCCCGGCAATCAATTACTACCTCAGGGAAAAACTCAATTTCAAAACAGATTTGAAATATCAAATGTTTGGAGACGTATGGCCATGGGACAGAGACCGAAATCATACCGGAGGAGAATTACAACGTGCCTTGTTGGGAAATCCAAACCTTCATTTAATGGTACTTTCCGGCTATTATGACGGAGCTTGTGACTACTTCAACGCCAAATACTCTATTTGGCAGATTAACCAAAACGGACGCCTTGATGATCGCATCGAATGGCACGGTTTTAAAAGCGGACACATGATGTATCTCAGGAAGGAAGACAATAGAAAAGCGTGCAATCTGATTCGGTCTTTTATTCAGAAAGCAGTTCCGGAAGCCAATGAACCTATTCGATATCAACGCTAGGGTGCCTTCGAGAGCCTCAGGCACCGACCTTCGAGAGCAATTCGATCAACTCACTGGTCTCCTCAGGCATCAACCCGGTGGTTGAAGACGCTCGAAACCACCTTTATCCTAGCACACGAAACTAACGACTTCAAATCTAGTTTCGAATAGCTTCCAGATATTTTTTATAATTTCCCTTATTTTCAAAATAAGACACCGCACCACGTTTACCGGTTACTGCGATAACAGCTTCTGCTTTATTGACCTTTTCTTGAGAATAAGGATCAATGGCGACACGAACCTTAGGATCAGTCGGAATACGCTTTTGACACATTTCACAACAACCGTAATAGGTTTTTCCTTCAAACTTAACCACCAACTGTTTTACACCCATATACTGGTTATTGACCATACAAACGAGGTTAGAAGGAACAATATCTCCTATCTGAGGACGATTGGCGTTTTCTGCCATGGTCATTTTCGAAGCCATTTGCGCTGAAGACATCTTCTGAGACGCCTCCGCAGCCGCTACAGATGCTGTAGATTCCGATGATGGAGCCTCGTTACAGGCTACGACAGTACTCATAAGCAATACGCTTAAAATCAGGGTGTTTTTTAAAGACATAATTATGCTATTTTAGAATTGCCGTGAATGTAGAACTTTCGCCGATAATTCCTACTCCCAGCCGGCAAGATTAACGTTTTTTTTTGGGTATCTTGGAACCTGTCTATAATACACGAAAGTAATGAATACTTTACATTTATCTCCCTTCGTCAAAGGACAACTCATATACTTAAAACTAGCGTAAAAGAAAGAAAAAAGCTAATTCTAGCTTCCACAAGCTAAAAAATTCACCAAGAGTCACTCCCCAACGTCTTTATTTTACTTAAAAAAAACTTTATCTTTAATTTAATGTTCGACTCCACTAGACTGATGAGTATCTTCATTCAGTGTCTTCACCTGCCCATTCACTAATACATCCTTTCTATTCTGCGCCTCAATTTCCTCTTTATGATACTCCGGAACAATTTCTTTTAATATTTCAAGCGATCCATCACAATTATATTCTTTTACGGTATCTAAAAGGCGATCTAACAAATGAATCTTTCCTTGATCGAATTGATACGTTGCTTTCCCTATCATAATCTTCTCATGATGGGTAGGTTTGGTTTGTTCTTTGTCTGATAATAACTCTTCATACAATTTTTCTCCCGGGCGCAAACCAACGAATTCTATTTTTATATCTTCTTCCGGTTCCAAACCTGACAAACGAATCATCCTTTTGGCGAGATTCACTATTTTTACCGGGCTTCCCATATCAAAAACAAAAATTTCTCCTCCATTTCCCATTCCGCCGGCTTCAAGAACAAGCTGACAAGCTTCATCAATGGTCATAAAATAACGAATAATATCAGGGTGTGTCACAGTAATCGGGCCTCCCGCAGCAATCTGTTCTTTAAAGTAAGGAACTACAGAACCATTAGAACCAAGTACATTACCAAAACGAGTAGTTATAAAAGTGGTCTTGGTCTCCTTCTTTCGCGCAAGAGACTGAATAAATATTTCTGCCGAACGCTTGGTTGCCCCCATAATATTAGTCGGGTTTACTGCTTTATCTGTAGAAATAAAGACAAAACGCTGAACACCATACTCAACGGCTAATTCTGAAACATTACGGGTTCCCATGAAGTTGACTCCTATCGCCTCTCCTATATTAGACTCCATCATAGGTACATGCTTATAAGCTGCTGCATGAAAGACTACATCAGGCTGAAACTCTTGGAAAATCTGAATCAGTCGTTGTCTATTTCGCACATTGGCAATCAGTTTTTCATAATGCGTACTAGCATACCTTTTTTCCATTTCGAGAGACAAATTATGAAGCGGTGTCTCTGCCTGATCCACCAATAATATTTCCTTTGGATGAAAAGCCGTTAGCTGACGTACAATCTCGCTCCCTATTGACCCTGCTGCCCCGGTAACCATAATAGTTTTACCCTTATAGATTGAAAAGAGACGCTCATTATTTAGTTTTATTGGTGACCGCTCTAACAGGTCTTCAATTCTAATCTCTTTTAATTGTGAATATTTATTATCCGATTCATCTTCAACATTAGATAACTTAGGAACCTTATATAACTTAAACTGTAAATCAAGAATATCCGTAATAAGAGACTGATGTTTTTCGCGTAACGTCGCCAGTTTTTCTTCTCTTACAATAATAAAGCGCTCTCGGTTTCCATTCGTTTTAAGCTGATTAACATTAAAAATGGGCAAATCAAATACTTTATTTTTCAAGGATTTATCACTTTCGTTAATGAATCCTACAATAGTAAAGTCATCCGCCCCCTCCTGAATAAGTCCGGAAGCCAAAGCAATGTCTTCATGATCTATCCCTAAAATATATGCAGAGATAACAACACCTTTATCCTTTACACTTTTATAAAGACCTTTCACAAAAACCCTAAACAAGAGTAAAAAAGAAAAAGCAAAAAAACCATAAATAATAATACCGACATCCAATATGAGTCGCTGGTTCATACTATAATACACCCCCTCATTAAGGATTAGCAGCGTTAACATACATGCGAGCACAACGAGAAAAGATTTTTGCGCATCTCTTAAACTAGAATATCTAATTAATCCGGAATAAGTCTGAAAAACTAAAAAGAAAATAGCCTGAACAATAACTACTACACCAACTCTCCAGCCTAATTCTACGATATGAAATGACTGGGATCGTAAAATAGAAATAAGCGAAAAGGTGACTACTGCCGACAAGAAAGCTATGCCCAGCTCAATAACAAAAATGACCCAACGAGGAACATAACTATCAATCATTAATGGAGATAGATACCTCTTTAATTTTCTTTTTACCTTAAAGCTCCTTTCCATATTTTATTACCTAATCATTAGGCATTTTTTAACAAATCTAATTACGCTACCGCAATACTCATACCAAAAACTATTACAACAGCTGAAGTAATATCACACCTTCCTTCTTTTACAATAGCTCCGCCTTTGTTAATCCTTTTTCAGCACTCTTTTTATTAAAGAAATTACTCGCTCTATTTCTTCTTCCTTCATATTGCTCCCTGACGGTAAACACAATCCTTTTTCGAATAATTGTTCGCTAACAGCTGCCCCATAATAGGCGGTCTCTTTAAATACCGGTTGTAAATGCATGGGTTTCCATAAAGGACGGGTTTCAATATTTTCCTCCAGCAAACTCTTTCGGATATCTTCTCTCGTTACTCCCCCTGTCTCTTCAGGATCAACCCAAACTGTTGAAAGCCAACGATTGCTATCGCATTCTTCCGGCTCTGAAAGAAAATGGATACCCGGGATAGCGTCAAGGGAAGCTACATAATTCGCATAAATCTTTCTTCGTTGCTGTACCCGGCTCTCTAACACTTCCATTTGACCTCTTCCAATCCCCGCACATACATTACTCATTCGATAGTTGTATCCTATTTCAGAATGTTGATAATGAGGGGCATCATCTCTTGCCTGGGTAGAGAGAAAAACCGTTTTCTTCTTATCTTCCGCATTATGGCATACCAAAGCGCCCCCGCCCGAGGTAGTAATGATTTTATTCCCGTTAAAGCTCAAAATTCCAAAATTTCCAAAAGAGCCACATTTCTGACCATGATACCTGGATCCTAACGCCTCTGCTGCATCTTCTATGACCGGAATATCATATTCTTCCGAAATAGCCATAATCTCTTTTATTTTACATGGCATCCCGTATAGATGCACAACTACGATTGCTTTCGGCTTTTTACCCTTCGCTACTTCCTGTTCTATTGCCTGTCGGAGATATTTCGGAGATATATTCCAAGTGTCTGCTTCAGAATCTACAAAAACAGGATCTGCCCCCTGATAAACAATAGGATTAGCAGAAGCTGAGAAAGTCATCGACTGGCAAATAACAGAATCTCCCTGCCCTACCCCTAACTGTATTAAAGCCAGATGTAAGGCAGCAGTACCGGCAGAAAGCGCAGCAACTTCAACATCTTCCTCCAGATAGTTCTTTATATCTTTTTCAAAACCATTTACATTAGGCCCCAAAGGAGCTACCCAGTTTTCATCAAAAGCATCATGAATATATTTCAATTCGTTCCCTCCCATATGAGGAGATGATAGCCATATTTTTTTCTTCATTATTGTTTTATCCATTCAAAAAATGCAAATTTAGGAATAATTGCAAATCTATTTATATCATATACCACTTGAGGAAGAAATGTTACCTGCTCGTGACATTTTTTCTAGCGAAAAAAGATGAGGATGCAAGGTTGGCGTTTTTTGCTTATTGATAATTGAACACTTGTATGGAGCAGAGCCGAAATCATTGTCCCTGCTGAACCCTACACTAGTGGTTTCGATTCGAGAGGCTTCGGCATTGGTGGCTTCGACTACATTTCGACTCCGCTCAATGTAAACGCTCAGCCACCGGGGGCGACCCACAACAACCGGAGCAGGATATCGGTGATTGAGCGGAGCAATGTACTGAGCTTAGTCGAAGTGCCGAAATCACCACTTTGATCAGCGAAGCCGAAATGAAGCCAAACTACCCTCATCACTCAACCTCTTAACAGGCAAGCTATTTTTCTCGGTAGACTATTATTTGTTTTGTTTTATAAACCGTCCGAGATTGCCGACAACAGTTGTACCTTCAGAGATATTCTAAATAATAACTCCTCCGGTATTTAATTGTTTTCCTTCCACCTATTTTTTTCTATACAACGGGAAAAATGAAGAACTTTCATTCTCTAACCCTCGTTTCTTAATTAATTTTCTATACACTTCTTCACTGACAATTAAGTTCCACACTGAAAACTGAAAAAAGTTTTTTGAAAAGCCAGATTTAAATCGAAATAATGGATCTTCATCGGAGCCTCCAACACCGCCACCGAGATGTAAATACTTTAAATTTCTATCTGTGCCCAATAACCGCGCTTCATCTAAAATAAGTTTCATCGGAGCATCATGAATATAATCTTCCCTTGTCCCCGCAAGATGATATTGCATAATAGTTTTTGTTTCTGTAAAAATTGCTCCAGCAGTCATCTTATTGTCTTTAGTTGCCACCAGTAAATTACATTTAAAACAAGGATTGTTGAGAAGTTTGTAAAAATAGTCGAAATCAAAATAATATTGTTCCTCCGCTTCTAAACGATCCATTGTTTCTTGGTAAATCTCAACGAACTCCCTTATTTCGGTTTCATTATTAGAATCTACTTGATGGACTGAATAGCCTTTTTTCTTTCTGAGTTGATTAATTTCTGACTTATTGGATTTTCGATATGCCCTACGCTGTTCCTGTTTGGGTAAAGTCAAGTCAATAGCTACTGTTTTATTAAGGTCTCTAACTTCTCCAAAAGATTCAAAAAAAATGTTGGTATCAATTAGAGGGTGGAGTCTGGAAAAAACAGTTATAATTTGTTTTGATTGACAATAATCGATAAATCCTTTTCTAAAAAACTCTTTTAAAGCCAAAGGAATTTGCTCAAAGGGTTTTG
>CAZLDH010000014.1:4895-29828 GCA_964558275.1 uncultured Chitinophagaceae bacterium | reverse complement strand
AATTATTTTCCTTTTTATCAAAATTATGTCTATCTTTGTATTTATAACTGTTTCTTTTTTATGAAAATATTATTAACTGATTTACAATCATTTGGAAGTATTAATTACTATTGTGATTTAATTAAGTATCAACAATTGTTATTTGAACAATATGAGCACTTTGTGAAGGGCTCCTACTCCAACAGGTATTATATTGCGGGGGCTAATGGGAAACAGTTGTTGAGTATTCCATTGTTACATTCGAATAGGAACAGAACGCCTTTTAAAGCTTTGGAAATTAGTTATGCCGAAGATTGGCAAAAGGTACATTGGCGGACACTTGTTTCCGCTTATCGGAAATCTCCCTGGTTTGATTTTTATCAAGATGATTTAATGGTTATGTATAATACTAAATATAGATATATTTTTGAGTGGAATTTTGCCTCTTTGAGATTGACAAAAAAATGGCTTCATGCACCTTGGAAAATTCAAACAACAGATATTTATAAAAAAGCGTACGAAGCAGAAGATATTATAGATAATAGACATGGGATTATGCCTTCCAAAAGAGAGAAATCTGCGATTGTTTATCCGCAGGTTTTTGAAGAAAAAAATGGTTTTTTACCTAATTTAAGTATTTTGGATTTGTTGTTTTGTGAGGGAAATAATGCAACGAATTTACTTTTAGGTTCATCAGAATGATGCTGAAATAATAAATAATTCTTTACCGATTATAATCTGTACTATAACAATATGAGAGATATCATGCTTATGCTTTATTGTTATAGCACGCAGATGACGCTGATTTGGCAGATTATCGCAGATATTTGGGAGGGTAATTCGACTGCTATTTGGCTTTAGATACTATCATGCTCTATGCTTTGTAGCACGCAGATGACGCTGATTTGACAGATTATCGCAGATATTTTAGATAACCTGCCGACTGTTATTATGTTTTTGGCGATTAATTGGATATAGCAGGGAAGTATCTTTTCCGTAACCAAAAAGAGACCTTCACCAGTAAAATTAAAGCTGGTACTTCTACCAATGGGCCGATAACGCCTGTAAAGGCTTGTCCTGAATTGAGACCAAAGACAGCAATAGCTACAGCTATCGCAAGTTCAAAATTGTTTCCGGCTGCAGTGAAGGCTACAGAGGCCGTTTGGTTGTATTCTGCGCCTAATGCTTTGGTGGTAAAGAAGCCAATGATAAACATGACGGTGAAATAAATCAACAATGGAATGGCGATGAGTACCACGTCCATCGGGATTTCTACTATTAATTCCCCCTTTAAAGAAAACATGACGATGATGGTGAATAGTAGGGCAATTAGCGTTAATGGCGAAATTGCAGGGATAAATTGCTGGTTATACCATTGTTCTCCCTTCCATTTTACCAGAAATACTCTGCTGAGAAATCCTAAAAGAAACGGAATGCCCAGGTAAATACCTACGCTTTGAGCTATTGTTCCTATCGAGATATCAATAATAGCACCTTCAAAGCCAAAGTAGGGCGGAAGGACAGTAATAAATAACCAGGCATAAAAGCTGTAAGCGAAAACTTGAAAAAGACTGTTCAGGGCGACTAATCCGGCACCGTAGTCACTGCTGCCTTCTGCTAAGTCGTTCCATACCAGTACCATTGCGATGCAACGTGCTAAACCAATTAAAATGAGCCCAACCATGTATTCCGGGTGATCATGTAGGAAGGTGATGGCGAGCACAAACATGAGGATTGGACCAATAATCCAATTTAAAATCAATGAAGTAGATAAGATTCTGGTATTTTTAAATACTTTAGGAAGCATAGCGTAGTTGGCCTTGGCTAGTGGAGGGTACATCATTAGGATAAGTCCTATGGCGATAGGGATGTTCGTGGTTCCTTTATTAAAAGAATTTACAAAATCGGGAAAGTGAGGAAAGAAGTATCCAATTCCTATTCCAATACCCATCGCTATGAAAATCCATAAGGTCAAATTACGGTCAAGGAAGCTGAGCTTTTTCATTTTTGGCTAATTTTTAGATGTGGGAGGCGGGGGATTAATTCAATTGGTCTTTTTTTACATAGCGTTGCTCAAAGACGAAGAATAATTCAGCTGCAATTTGTTGGCAAATCAGATCATATTTCTCCTCTTGTTTTGGAGACTGGTCGTATGTCTTGGGATCCTCAAATGGCAAGGCAATGCGCTGTTCTGCACCGTCAATATGTGGACATTCCTTGTCTGCCCTGTTACAGGTCAATATGGCGGCAAAGTGAGATTCCGGATTAAACGGATGATTCCACTGTTTAGAAAATCCAATAATCGGAGGTTTGTTTCGTTCGCCTGTAATGCTCCATACCGGATTGCTGCCCGCAGACAAGGCAGTGGCTTCAAAACCGGCTTTTTGGAGTGTGGTTATAATTTTTGAATAGACAGACGTGGCTTCTGTTCCGCCGGAATAGCAATACAGGTCTTTGATGTCAAAATAATAGGCGAACGTTTGAGCCCAAACCTGTGCCAAGTGACTCCGTCTGGAGTTGTGTGTACAGATAAAATGGAGCAAAATGGGCTCCAATAGCGCCTGCTTTTGTTTGATATAATTGACGAGAGGAAAAAGTAATGCTTTCCTTTCGTCTGTAATATGGATATCTTTTAAGGAAGAAATATACACTTCCAGTTTTTTATTTAAAGCCATAGCTAGCGTATTGTAGGTTAGCAACAACCACTACCGGGCGTGCAGGTTGTTGTTTGATGTGTTTTTTTGAGGCGAACTTTCGGTTTTTCTTCGGGAATACCACATTTTTCTTTTGCAAGACAATCTGTGTGCAGGCTTGTTAAAAGAAAGTTTATACCATCAAAATCTAACCCGTACTTTTCAATGGTTTTTCCCTGATACTCTACTTCTACCTCGGCATCCTTTATTTGTAATTTATTTTCTGAGAGAGAGATAATATCATTGAGCTTTTCCGGGTGTAGTCTGTGACTGTAGTCATTGGCATTCCAAAGTTGAAAATTAATTATTTCCTCTTTCCTTTCGGTTCCGCCACAGTCTATAAAGTGTTTCTGTATTTTACCGACTTCTGTAACATGAAAATGTTCGGGAACAAGGGTGCCATCAGGTAAATAAAAGGCTATTTGCTCTAGCTGTTTTAAGGCTGATTTTACTTCTGATAATTTCATGGTAGTTTGTATTTTTAAATGAGTTTAGCAACAATCGGGCTGAGGAAGGTCTTGATCTAAGAAATCAGCCATGACTTCCTTCATTTTTACCCAATTTTCTTTATGAATGCAATAGCATACACTGGTCCCGGCAACATTTCCCTTGATGAGCCCAAGTTGTTTAAGTTCCCTAAGATGCTGTGAAATTGTGGGTTGGGCTAATCCAATTTCTCCAACCAAATCCCCGCATACACAAGTTTTTATTTTAAATAAATGTTGCAAAATCGCTACTCGTGCCGGATGTCCGAAGACTTTGGCAAAAAGGGCAATCTGATTTTGCTGAGAGGTAAACATTTCCGATTTCGCACGTCCCATTGTACTTTATTGTTTAATTGCAATATTACGATTAATGTTTGATTAAACCATAAACTAGGGATGGAAAACAGAAAAAATGTAATTTTTTGAAGGTTATAGAAAAATTAGAAATTAGTGACTGTGAGCCCGACAAACATAATGATGTCGGTGTGCTTGGTATCCAATGGAACAACATTTTCGTAATTGATAGTACCCCCTATTTCAAATCCCAGTACTTTGTACACCGGGATGGTCATTCCTATAGTTGCTCTCAATCGATAATCTTCAAGTGCTTCAAGGCTTTGATTGTAGATAAATTCATGATGAATAGTTACATGATTATCGAAAACTTTGTGGCTGCCTGTCCATCCCAGTGCTCCTCGAAGATTCGAACGTTTGTTGATGGTATCCTTTTCTATGACTAATGGAGACATGTAGTCGGTATATTCATAGAGTAACTTTATTATAGGAAGTAGCTTATTATTTTTGTTATTCACTAGTTTGTAGGCCGCTCCAAATCCACCATAAATTCGGAGATTGTGTAGTCTTAGCAGGCTGTGTTCATAACCGGCATTAGGGAAAAAATAAAGTCTGTTTTTAGGGAAGATATTGAGTCTCAAATCTGCACGAAACTCATTGGCCGCCACTTTCTTATCCTCTTCTTCGTAGTAATAACTAAGTTTTAAGCGCGTACCAATCTTGGGTTTATTGTATTCGAAAATCCCTTTATTGAAGAAGTTGATGCCTGCTTCATTTCCATAGGTGAGATCCAGATTGGAGTTGATGAGGTATTTGAGTCGAGTGGTATCCTGATTTTGTCCCGATTGGGCATAAAGCTGATTGCATAATAAAAAAGAAAGGAGTAGAAACGGGATAAATTTCTTCATAAAAGTCAATATTTAAATAGTCCGAAGTAATGAAAAAAACTTTTTAAAGGCAGGTCTCAACATACAAATAAACAGAATAATTGTATTTTTATGAAATAGGTTTGTAGTATATGTCCTTTCGGTATTAGATTTGTTCCTTTGTGAAGGAAATAATGCTAAGCAATGATTGATTTCTTCTTATAAATGATATTTGGATGTCTTTTAAATTGAAATTGAATAAAATGGAATCAAAGAAGTTAAATGAAGCGAAACGCGAAAGGGAAGATAAGCACAATAATATTTTTTATAAGGTAGATATTGTTGTGATTGGTGCCGGTCAAGCAGGACTATCTGCAGCTTACCATCTAAAGAAGCAAGGGATAAAGCCGGGGACAGGGTTTGTCGTATTGGATGATGAAGCCGGGGCGGGAGGAGCATGGCAGCATCGTTGGGATGCACTGACTTTGAATAGGGTGAATGGAATTAATGATTTGCCCGGGATGTCTTTTGCTAAAGCTGTTGATTCCGAAGAGGTAGATATTCAGGCGAATATTGCAGTGCCAGCCTATTATGAAAAATATGAGAAAAAATTTGAATTGCCGGTAATACGCCCTTTACGTGTCAAGGAGGTTGTTGGAAAAGGGGACAGATTTTTAATTAAAACCAATGGCGTACAGTTTAGTACACGCGGGTTGATTAATGCAACCGGAACGTGGAAAACACCTAAATGCCCGAAGTATCCTGGTTGGGAATTATTTAAAGGACAGCAGTTGCATACCGGAGAATATAAAGAGGCAGCTGCATTTAGAGGGAAACATGTTATTGTGGTAGGTGCAGGGATCTCTGCTATTCAATTATTAGATGAGATTTCAAAAGTAACTACAACGACTTGGGTTACCCGACGTCCACCTGAGTTTAGTGAAGAAGAATTTACTGTGGAAAAGGGAAGGGAGGCAGTGGCAAAGGTGGAATGCCGTGTTCGAGAAGGGTTGCCACCTCAATCTGTTGTATCTGTAACGGGTTTGCCGCTCACGCCTGAGATTGTTGCAATGAGAAAAAGAGGCGTTTTAATAAGAAGGCCGATGTTTGATAAAATAACAAAAGAAGGGGTACAATGGAAAGATGGAAACACGCTCCGAGCCGATGTGATTTTATGGAATACCGGATTTCGTCATTCTCTGGATCATCTGGCGCCCTTGAAGTTAGCCAATGAAAAAGGAGGGATTGCCATGTCCGGAAAATTAGCAACACAAGTGAAAGCTGATCCCCGTATTCATCTTACCGGTTATGGTCCTTCAGCTTCCACCATTGGCGCCAATCGTGCCGGAAGGGTTGCCGTTAGAGAACTCATTGAAACATTGGAATAAAAAAAGCCTCTTCCCTGCGATAAAATGGGAGAGTCCAAATCTTTAAATTTCACCATCTTTATTATTCGTATAGGAATACGAAAAGAAGAAATGGAGTAGTCTGGAAGTAACTATTCAGCCATTCTGAAAATAATAATCTTGTGATGTTGAATCCACTTCTGGGTTCTATCTCGTTTTGCTTCCTTATCCCATATCTGCACTGCGTTTGATATGGGTTAATCACATTACACTCCTTCGGAGTTTCTGCAATTCTATCTGAAACTCCTAAAGAATCGACTTTTTGAGCTTTGCATCGCGATCATGACCTTAGGAAAAAAACGTAAAGAAAATAGGCGAAGTGGGCGTCAAAAATAAAATGCTAAAACAGATAGTGATTTCTAAGCTTAGAATTAACCATTCATTTTGTTCGTTGACTAGAAAAAAGAGAAGCTTATTTTATTTTAGCCCAATGAGACTATTTTTAGTTTTTTTCCGTTAGTCTTGAATTTTTGGTCCTTTTGTTTCAAGACAAAAGGACGGAGAATCTGCACTGCGTTTGATACCGGCTACGCTCAACAGAAGTTATCCTTGATCTGCAGGGGTTAAATGCAAAGTATTTATATAATTTGCCTTATCGTTAAGTTATTGATTAAAAGGAATGTTCAAAGTTTATTTATGGAGTTACCAATAATTTAGCTTTTGAAGTTTTTAAATAAAATGAGCTGGTCGATTGGACTTGTTAAAAGTTCGGGTGTTGCTTACTATTTCTTGTACCTTTGGTTAATAGAAATAAAACAGGAATATTATGTCGGTAGCTACAGAGATTAACCAGGTTATGCAAAATGCTCAGGATGCGTTTTTAAAGTATAAAAAGTATAGCTTGAAGCAGCGATCGGATTTTATGCGTACGATAGGCGAAGAGCTGGCTAATATACGAGATGAAGTGGTTCCTTTGTCTATGGAGGAGGCACATCTATCCAATGATAGAATGGATGGGGAATTAGATCGTACGATTTATCAGTTAAATAATTATGCTAAAAATGCGGAGGAAGGCAGTTGGCTGGACGTACGCATTAACAAAGGCGTTCCTAATGAAGACACGGATATTCGTAAAATGTTGGTTCCGCTAGGTCCGGTAGTCGTTTTTGGCGCCAGCAATTTTCCTTTCGCCTATTCTACAGCCGGAGGGGATACGGCATGTGCCTTTGCAGCCGGCTGTCCGGTAGTGGTGAAAGGTCATCCTGCGCATATCCGTACTTCCGAAATGGTGGGGAATGCCATTCAAAAAGCAGTTAAAAGATGTGGTATGCCGCCGCATATTTTTCAACATGTGCGTAACGATTCTTTTGATGCCGGACAGGAATTGGTGAAACATCCACTGACAAAAGCGGTCGGATTTACCGGCTCCTTAGGAGGTGGAAGAGCCTTATTTGACCTGGCAAACCGGAGAGAAAATCCTATTCCCGTATTTTCAGAAATGGGCAGTGTGAATCCGGTTTTTTTGATGCCGGAAAAATTACAGAAAATTACAGAAGATATTGCCTTGATGTATGCGGATTCTATTACGCAAAGTGTGGGGCAGTTTTGCACCAATCCGGGGCTGATTTTCGGTATTGCGGGAAGTGATTTAGAAGAGTTTATCAGTACCCTTTCCGAAAAAATAAAGAGAAAGCTTCCGAAAAGTATGTTGCATGATGGTATTGCGAAAGCTTTTTTAGATAAGAAAAAAAAGGCCTTGGCACAACAGGGCGTTGAAATAGAAGCCGTTGCTGAAGAACAAGAGGTTTCGGGCATGGGAATGCCTACCATTGCTTCTACAACAGGAGCATATTTTTTGAAAAATAAAACCCTGCATCAGGAAGTCTTTGGTCCTTATTCTTTGGTGGTAAAATGTAAGGATCCGGAACAAATGCAGGCGATTATTGCACAGATGGAAGGGCAATTGACAAGCACGTTGATGGCCACGGATGCAGATGTTACCGATTATCCCGAAATATTAGAGGGTTTACAGGAAATTTGTGGTCGTTTGGTGATGAATGGTGTTCCTACAGGCGTTACGGTCTGCACTGCGATGCATCATGGTGGTCCCTATCCGGCAACGACCGATAGTCGATTTACTTCTGTGGGGGCAGATGGTATTCGACGTTTTGCGCGTCCGTTATGTTATCAAAATTTTTCTGATCTCTTACTTCCTGATGAATTAAAAGATAAAAATCCTCTGGGAATTTGGCGAAGGGTGAATGATGTAATGACCAAGGATGAAGTGATAAGAAAATGATGAGTGATTTACTCTCCTAAATCGTCAAGATGGAGCTGATTGACCGCATTCCAAAGTTGAGTAATGTAAATATTGGTCCCTTTTAATTCAATATAATAACGTTCGTCATATACAAAAGTGATGGTGCTTCTGCTGCTGTCTTTTTGATATTTTTCGATGGCCTTCACGCCATCTTTTTCCACTGACCTCTTTACATGGGATTGCGTTTCTTGTTCGAAATCTCTGGCAAGTGAAATGCGGAAAAGACTAATGACACTGGCTGCAATAGAGTCGGCGCCATCCATTACTTGGATTTTTACTTCCTTGGATTGGTCTTTTTGACTATAGGTCGCATTGAGCGATGCGGTGCTGAGGTATCCGCCTCCAATAGAATAAGCAGTGCGTTTCATTGCCATTAATTTTTCCGGCATCCAGGCTTTAAACTGATCATTGGTCAAAGGGGTCAAAGATGTGAGCTCTTTGTAATTTTTTTCTGCATCCTGGACTTCGTCTGCCATATCTGACAGGGAAGATACAGCAGAAACAGCTTCTGATAAGCTTCCTTCGGAGGAATCTTCACCCTTCTGATTTTCATTTCCTCCTCCTCCGCAACTATTCAATGCAAAGGCTAAACAACTCAATAAGCAAATATATTTAAACATATGTAAAATTTTGTCCTTGATAAATAACTTCAAAAGTAATTAAAATATTGTTAAAATGAAAATATATTATATTGACTTTGGCGAAATAAATACATTGTAGTGTGTTGAAGCATATCGTTAAATTTGTTGACAATGATTTATTTAATTACATAACAATATTAAACCAATTAAACTATTATTCGGTAAGCAACTTATCTTTAAGTTCAGGAATAGACCGAATGATATCTTCTGTTTTAGACTTTCTGCCTTTAATTAAGTCTATTATAAATACAGGTTTTGCAATCGAATAGACTGTTTTTGAGGAAAATAGTTCTATTTTTATCATTCTAAAAGTAAATCTATAAAATCGGTCTGTAATAATTTCAATACTTTTTATTTCACTAAATGCCAGATTGTTACTGCCATATCGGATTTGTTCCCCTTCTAACACTAACTTTTGTGGGTTTTTATAATAGAATAATATAATTAAAGTGTCAGCTAACCAGCATACCAATGCTAACGTAACGAAACCCTTAATAATTACGTCGGTATCTACAGCAAATATCCATAATAGCATCGCAGCCAAAAAGGACATTGGAATGAATAAATATATTAATCTTTCTATGTAGGTTCCACTGATTCGCATAACGTGTTTAATTGTTTTATAATACCCCTTATCCCGACCTGGTTATGCTCGGTTAATATCCTACCGGGCAGATTTAGTTAGAACAGTCCGACCGGTAGGATATTAAAAACAAAATCACTTCTGCAAAACAAAGGTCATTACAATGGAAGGATCCGTTATGCTTTCCATCGCTCCATATACATCTGTTCCATCCACATAATAGTCGAATTTAACTTTATTATTTAAAAGAAAATCCTTCAACGGAATCATAATTTCACTTACATATCCTCCACTGAAATCATCCCTTAACGTAAAGGTATAAACGCCATTATCATCTACGGTGTAATCGAATTTTATGGTAGTTGACCAATGGTTTCCTTCCGATCCTCCCTGATAGGAAGTTCCTTTTACTTCAAGGCGATTATTAATGGTGTTCCAAACAAATTCAATTTTTCCATAATCAAAACAATAGGGCAGATACCCACAAAGGTTTTGGTGATAAAAATTCAATATATCGGCTCCGTTTTGCGAGGTTCCCGGATAAATTTGCATGTAACCTGAAAGCATTCCATTGTATTTCGTTCCCCAAAGCATATAAAGTGGTAGCAACGGGGTAGGAGAAGCTTTCAATACATATTCTTTGCCGGTATCATCATAGAGCGCCAAAATGTGCTCATCTTTCCAGGCTATTTTTACAAAGTTGATTCCGTCAAACATAAGCCCGCCATTTAAGATGACCATCTGATCCATGGTAAAAGCAAATAATTGTGTCACAGACGCAACGGAATCTTTTCCATATAAGGCGGTGAGGGTAATTCGCTTGCCGGCATTCATGCTGTTACCGGTATTGGCTTCTACCGACACTTTCAAATCATTGCTGTAGTCAAAATAAAGATTGGAATTATCCGTAAAGAACGTTTTCCATTTATCTATAGCTGTCAAATAATCGCCATTCAAATATTTATCCTTTTGCTCAGCAGTAGCTTTTCCTAAAGAAAAGGGCTGACGATAGCGTTTCCCTATGAAAACAATACTATCTTCCGTAGCATGATCATAGATAAAGTTGATGTCACTCTTAAAGCCAAATCCTCTTTCGCCACTAAAAGCAGAAGTGTCCGGATTATTCAGAATAGAGATATAGGTATAAGTACCAAAAGTTAACGCTGCCCCCATATCCTGACGAATGCGGTATTCGGATTTTTTTACTTCGGTAGCCGTTTTATCGGTCAAATCCGCCACCATATTAACATAACCTTCTTTATCAAATTGCATATAGAAGGCATAGCCGCCCCCCTGCGCCGTGGGTAGTGTTCCTATCCAGCCATTTTCGGCACCGGTTAATATGCTTTGAACCGAATCTATTTGCACTTTCATTCTTTCCTGAGGGAGTTTGTCAAATTTGGCTACGTAGGATTCCTTTTCACAACCGAAAAACGAAATTGTTAAAAGTGCTGTTAGTAAGAAATATATTATCTTTTTCATAATCATCATTTTAATCTAAAGGCTTGTACCGGTGGTTCCGTAAATCCTGTTTTCGGGTGCGTTTTTTTCATAAAACCCGGCTAAATGGGTGTACATCGAAGCCGGCGCATCCTCAGGCATCCATTTGGAAACGAACGTGTGCGTGGTTAAATATTGTTCAATGGTATTATGGAAGGTATTGATAAATAAATTTCCGTTATCAAACGTTGTTCCATCCGCTTGAGTCTCCTTGGTGAATTGTATCTCTCCTGTGCTGCCATCCAGTACATAGGAGAAACTGTAATCGCTATAATATGCATCTCCATCTGTATTCGTAAACTGCGCCCTTACCACCAGGGAAGTAGAAGATTCAAAACGGAATTCTATGTAATTCATAGTATAAACAGGATTAAAATCTGAAATAGCCTGTTTCATCGCATTAAATCCGTCTATAAATTCCTGAGATACCGGAAACCGGGTATAAATTTCATCTCCTACGTTAATAGTAATGGTCTTATACAACTCCGCAGCAAGCCAATATTTGAAAGTTACCGAAGGATCCTCCACTACATCTTTAATATAAGTCTGTACTTCCTTCTGCAACTTTCTGAAATCAATATTTAATGATTGGTTAAAATATCCCACCACGCTTTGCTCTTTCAAGCGAAGCGCATTTTGACCGTCTGCAGTAGAGGAAGTGACCATTCTGTGATCAAACCAAGATTGACCATACACTAATAATGCTTTTGTGGTTTCTGCAAAATCCTCTGTCGGGTTTTGACTGGCATAATTTGACACATACCCCCACTCATGAGCCTCTTCATCAGTGACATCAGTCCAGTTACCGTTATAGGTAGATTTGGTTATTTCCTGAAAATCGGCCGGCATGATAAAACGCTGATTGAGAATATGAGTAAATTCATGGTGAATGACGCCAAGTCTTCCTTTGACAAAAGAGGGACTCAGTGAAAAGCCGTTCAGTCCGAATAAATTGATACGCACGCCTCCGGAAGCTGTTCCTGCATAGCCTACGCCCGACCCGTCATAAGAAGTAGAACCATATAATACCCATTGTCTCGGCATGTTCTTTTTCATGAAGTCAATACCTGCCACATCATCGTATGGCTGTACGAATCCTTCAAGAACGCTGGTCATCATAGGTTTTACCGCATCTTCATTTGGCGGCGATACATTTCTGTCTTCATCGTGATAATACATATGATTCCTATAGATTACTTCCGAATTATAAGGATCCAGAAAGTTCTTTTTGATCCATTGATCCAATGAGGTGTTTTTCTTTGATATGTCCGGGTTTAATTCCGACATGTCTATAGGAGTAAAAGACTCCTTGTTGCATGCCTGTATGGCTGCACACATCAAAAGGACTGTGGTGATTCTGAAAATAATTTTATTATTCATGATACCTTAATATTATTGGTTAACGTGGATTCAGTTTAATGCCGGCCAGCTCGGCTTCTTCCGGTATTTGGAAAACTCTTCTCGGGTCATCCGGTTCCAGGGTGATGAAACTTTCAACTCCTGTCGGGCTATATAAGTTTTTCTTCACCGTCAAATGCTTGCGAACAATGTCCATCCAACGAATACCTTCTTGTAAGAAAGCTGCTTTTTTCGCATCTAAAATCGTTTTTATAATTCCTTCTTTGGGGTCACTGATGCCATAAAAATCCTGAATTTTTTGTAGTGTTACCTCATCTGTGGAGGGATTATAATTATCAATTCTTACACTATAAAAAGTATTGATGTCTTTTAGGGCTAAATCGTATTTCCCAAGTTGAGCATACGCTTCCGCACGATTCATCAATGTTTCATCCACCGATAGTAAAACAACCGGTAGGTATGGATAACCTGTTGTAGCCGTAGCATAATAGAAAAACTCTCGCCATTTGTAAGTAGTATAATTGGGAAGTCCATAATTGAGGATGAAATTAGCAAGTTCTTTTCCGGTAACATTGGGTTGACTAAACATCTGAACGAGCTTTTCTCCATAGCCATAGCGTGGGGTAGTATAAATTCTTTGATAAGTGGAATAACAACTGGCCAGCAGTAAGGTAGATTTTACATCCGATTTACTGAAGTCAATATGAAACTGAGCAAATCCTTCTTCTTTCCATTTGCCGGCAATAGGTCTTAACTGGCTTTTCCAATCTCCTGAAGGAACAACCGCTGAAGCATGTGCCACTACAGAATCCCATTTACCTTCAAATAAATAAAACCGGGCAGCAAAAGCATGAGCTGCTGCTTTAGTAAAATGATATGAGGGAACTTTGTATTTGGAGTCGTCTATTAATTTGATTCCTGCTTGCAAATCTTTCTCAATATTGTCATAAGTAGATTGCACAGTGCCTCTGGTATATTTGGCTAAAAGTACTGTTTCCGGCTTGGTGACATAAGGAATACCGGGCGAACTGTTGTCGCCGTCAATTTCGTAGGCTTTGGCGAAAAAGATGGCGAGCATATGATGCGCATAAGCCCGACCCACCAATGCTTCTCCTTTGAAAGGAGCCACATCCTGAGCAGAAAAATAACCTTTTTCTATGCCTGTTTCAATGGATTCTAAAGCTTGATTGGCCGACGCAATTGCCTCGTAACAACCATTCCAGTAATTACCTGCCGAGTTGGTTTCTGCTCCGGGATAATCCTGCCAGGTATAATAAGTGGTGATCAGGTCATTCACATCGCCAACGCCTGGTCCTTTATCTTCCGAATTGTCAGAAGCTGCCTCTGTAAAAGTGAGATAATCAGCAGTAGGATAAGCCGTACCTGTCAATTGAGCTACTTTTTGTACTGTATTAATCTTCGTCCGGTTATCGGGCGACACATCCAGGAATTTCTTTTCACAAGATCCCAGAGATAGGGTCACTAAAACGAGTAAGACGATTGCTTTTATTTTAAATCTTAATGTATTCATATTAAAAGCCTATTTTAAGAGATAAGGTAATACGTTTTGCCGAGGGCAGCGCTACGCCACCGGATGCAAAAAATTCAGGATCCTGTCCGTTGAGGCGCTCATCCGCATAAATGACCCACAGGTTATTGGCTGTTATGTGGATGGATGCATGTGTCATTCCGAGTTTGGAATACCATCTTTGGGGGAAGTTATATCCCAAAGAGAGGTTCACCAGCTTGATATAATCTCCGTCCACTACTCTTTCGGTAGAATAATTATACAGGTTATAAGGATATTTGGCATCTACCTGCCCGCCTGCTTCATCTACAATGTGTAATTTACTTACATCATCCATTAGGGCTGGGATAGAAGTTTTATTCTCATCTCCCGGCATTACCCACCTGTTGAGCATGTCTTTCGTCATAGATTGCATGTCTGAGTAATCCGCTTTAATTGTTGCCGGTAGTCGAATTACATTGCCATAGGAAAATTTGAGCAATCCGCTCAGACTGAATCCTTTGAAGTTAATTCGATTATAAAAACCTCCTGTAGTGATTGGATCAACAGGTCCCATATAAGTGAGATTATCGATCTTGTCACTTTGTAAATTAATATAAGTGGTGACAGGTCTATCTGCTTTGTCTGTTTTTATTCCAATATAAGTGGGGTATCCGAAATAATGGTCTAATCCGGCAAACTGAATAGCGAAAAGCCCTCTTTGCGGATGCCCCATGATGGGAGCGCCGTTGGCAGAAACGGCACGCCATATATCAGGATCTACATCCAACCTGGTAATTTTGTTCTTATTAAAGGCAAAGTTGAAACGGGAAATCCAGGAAAAGTTTTTATTTTTAAAAATGCTTCCATCAATAGAAAACTCTACTCCATGTCCATGCATGGTTGCGTAATTGCCGTATTTGGTATATTGTCCACCGATACCGGAAGTCTCAATTGCGCCAATGAGATCCCTTATCTCACGGTTGTAGTAATCTACAGTAATATTCATTCTGTTTCTCCAAAAGCCCAATTCAATTCCTATATCCAGGTCTTTGGATTTTTCCCAGGTAAGTTGAGAATTGGCCAGGCTGGAAATATAAGTAAGGGGTTCCTGATCATTTAAAAAGGGTCTGCGTGCAATCCTATTGTAAAATACTGCAGCTGAATTGGTTGCATTACCTATATTCGCCGTTAATCCGTAAGATCCTCTGAGTAATGCAGAAGTCAGGATATTGTTTTTAGGCCAAAAGTCTTCCCTGAACAGGTTCCATTTTGCTGAAATATTCCAGGTAGGCAACCATCGGGCAACTTTACTTTCTCCCATTTTATTGGATCCGTCATATCGTATGGTAGGAGTGATGACGTATCGGTCGTCATAGGAATATGATCCCTGGAACATAAAGGCTAGGAAGCGCTCATACTCCGGACTCATGCCAAAGTAAGGCTTGCCCTGTTCTCCCGCCTGTTTGAAATACATATAGTAAGGATGCACCAAACCGCCATTGCCATATTGATAACCAACTCCGTCGAAAAACTCGTTTTGGCGATCGGCGCTTCTCATCTCCATGGAACCAAATAAGGATATAATGTGTTTGTTGTTAATGGTCTTATTGTAGTTCAATTCCTGACGGAAATAATAACTCTTCAAATTATTCATGGTGACATTATAAAAACCGCCGGAAGGAAGTATCGACATTGGATAGGCATAGGCATTATCCGGATCGTCGTATAAATATTCATTGCTTCCTATCGTTGTGGGATCTGATGCTGCGCGGTAGGCTTGTGCTCTGTTGGAATTTTCCAATACATACACTTGGTTCTCAGATTTTACATACCGAAAAGCACCTAAAGCTGAATATTTTAATTCGGGAAGGATGTTGTAGCTTACTTTTCCCTGTATTTTAAAATCAATGACATGCAACTTCATGTAGTTGGTGTTTAACTCGTTGATGATATTAAAAGGTGCATAATCTTTTCTGAAATATTCCAAATTGCCATTTTCATCATATGGAGTAATCATTCTGCTAGTGTTCATGGCAAAATTGTAGGGATTGATGTCAAATCCACGTAGATAAGTGCCATATACCGGTTCAGATTGGCGGTCTTCTGTTCCCGGCGCTCTTTGGTTTCTGATCGATCCGGAAGTGAGGACTTCTCCGGAAAATTTTCTTCCTACATTAAAGTTTGCTCTAAAATTTCCGGTATATCTTTCTACTTTATTGCCAATGGTTTGACCATTGTCTCTTAAATAGGAGATAGAAGCATAAGTTCGGAAGTTTTCCGTACCTGAAGAAATGCTGATAGAATGCTCCTGTTTGAGGGAGTTCTTAAATATCAGGTCAAACCAATCCGTATTGGCATTGGCATATCTTTCCAAAAAGGCATTCCTGCTAGCCAAATTATTGCGTAATGCAAAAGTTTTAGTTTGAGGATCATAATCATACAACTGATTATACATTTTATAAAATACACCACCATCTTTACCATTGATAATGCCCGGCATTTGGAAATAGCCTTTATTATACATTTCCATCATAACAGACATTTGATCGGCTGAATTCAATACATCAAAGTTGGCATAAGAAGGTTTAATATAGGTGGTGAAATTGCCGGTATAATTAATTCTGGGTTTCCCATTAGTGACAGCCCCTTTTTTGGTGGTTACGACAACTACTCCATTCATTGCGCGTGCACCATACAATGCGGTGGCGGCTGCATCTCTTAAGATGGTAATACTTTTGATGTCACTCGGATTAATGCCGGCAACAGAAGATCCGAGCAAGGTATTCATATCTCCTGTAGATAGCGCTTCATTAGAAATATTGACAACATCTTCCACAACCACACCGTCAATGACCCAGAGCGGTTTATTATCTCCGGAAAGGGATGTGGCACCTCGAATTCGGAGTTTGGGAGCTGTACCAAAAGTTCCGGATACATTTTGAACAGATACGCCTGCAAATTGCCCTTCCAGCATTTGAGATACATTAGACATTCCCGGCCTTTCCACATCTTCAACAGATAGTGTTGTGGATGAGCCGGTGAAGAGTTGCTTTCTGATGTCTCTGTAACCGGTAACTACTACTTCATCAATTGACTTCAGGTTTTCTAGTAATTGAACGTCTATTTTAGAACGTCCATTAATGGATACTTCCAGGTTCTTAAAACCTAAATATCTAAAGATCAGTGTTCCATTTTGGTCAGGAACAGTTATTGAATAGCTTCCATCTGCATTTGTAATGGTTCCCACGCTGTGGTCGCTTTTTAAAACAACGGTTACTCCTGCCAACGGGTTTCCTTGCTTGTCTGTCACTATCCCGGTTATTTCAGTAGCCGGCGCTTCCGTGATTTTCGGAATGGCAGAAGAAGGACCGGTGGCATCTGATTTTTCGGAAGTTTTTTTCGTTTTTACTTTTAATAAAATAAAACGGTCTTTAATGGTATAAGACAAGCCTTTGTCTTTTACTACACTGTCCATAACCTGCTTTACGCCGGCATGCTTAAAATGGACATTCATTTTTTCCTGATCATTCAGCATGTTATTATTATAAAAAACAATAAGCCCTGTTTGCTGATGCAGTGTCTTGAAGATTTGAGCTACAGTAATATTCTGCTTTTGTATATTGACAGAAAGAGAATCCTGCATCGAATAAGCATTTGAAAAGCCCATTATCAACACGAAGGCTAAAAGAAAGTGTCTGATGCAGTGAGCGGCAGTAAATCTGGAACAGTACCTATGATTCATATTGTAAATTTTGAAATAGGAATAGATTGTCTTTTATTAGGACAAAATATTTAGGAATATGGGTGAATAGAGATTAAAAATTATTTTATTTTTATATGAATTTTATCCTTTTCCCTGTAAAACTGTAGGTTTGAGGTAGAAGATAAATTTGAAAGAAAAAATTGTAATGGTTTTCTTTTTATGATAGCACCGGTGAATTTTATCCCTGCAGTTTGAGAAGAATCAAAAATAAGTTTTTGTCCATACCATCTGTAAATAATAGTGGCGAGGTCATTTAGACTTTTATTTCGGAAATAATAAATGCCACCCATCCAGGATAAATCTTTTTGGATATTTGTTGTGACTTTTTTAAATGTGCCATTGAGAGAAAGTAAAGAAGCTTGTCCCGGCTGGAGTAATAGACTATCATCACTATTGGAAATTGTACGGACTTTTCCTTTGGCTAAAGAAGTCTTGGTCTTTTTATTATACGTATTGACATTGAAGGAAGTTCCTAAAACCTGAATAGTTGTAGCAGGTGTATGAACAATAAACGGCTTGTCTTTATCTTTTTTTATTTTGAAAAAAGCTTCTCCTTTTACAAAGACTTCTCTTTTGTTTTTTGAAAACTTAAAGGGAAATTTAAGCTCTGACATGGAATTTAAAGTAACCTTGGTGCCATCAGATAATGTAATATGATAGATTTTGGTTGGCGGGATAATGAGCGTGTTGAGTGACTCAGATACGGCTTGGGGTTGTGCGGTATATTTGAGGCCGCTTTGATTAATATTTAAATTGACGTGATGGAGCTTTTTGGAAACGTTCTTTTTGCTGTAATCAGAGAGATTGATAGATTCCGAATTATTGACAAGCAGTTTGATATTGTATTTTTGATGTTTCTCTGTTGATGCTATTCTATTTTGAAATTGTGTATATAAATAAAAGCCGCCTGCAAGTAAAATAAGTATCGTAATTGTGGCTGCTACATTTAGATGTGGGAGCGTGGTATGATAAAGATGTTTGGTTTTTAATTTTTTTTGTACTGAATCCCACGCATTTTCTGAGTCTATATCTTGCAGATAGGTATTTCCTATGGTTTCTTTTAATTCTTCCCATTTATTGTGAACCGCGGTATTATTTTTAATGAGTTCCTCAAGTAACTGATTATCATCTTTACTGATACTACCACTTAGTTTTTCAAGTATTAGCTGTTCGATATATTCGTTATTGGGTGCCATCTAATTAGAATAGACAAGAAAAAAAGGATATCAGGTGAATAAATAGATGTATTGACGCAGAAAAAATTAAGAAAAGGGCTTTAAGCGTTTTCGAAGAAGTTTTAATGCCAGTCGTAAATGCGTCTTTACGGAGTTTATACTTATTCCCATTTCTTCAGCAGCTTCCTTATATTTTTTGTTTTCTATATAGACTATAGTAAATGCTCTCTGCCGCTGTTGCGGTAATTCTGCCAAAGCATGATTAATTTTAGCGGCTAATTCTTTCCGTTCCACCCATTTGGGGAATCTATTGGTGGTATTTTGAGATAAATACCCCCTTAGTTTCTTTTGATTCACTTTATCTTTCTTCAATTGATTATAACATCTGTTTTTGACAGCTCGAAATAAGTAGTTTTTGACAGATGTTTCTATCTGTAGATATAGTTTCTTGTTCCATATCTCTATAAATATATTTTGAACTAAATCTTCTGAAGAAACTTTGTCTTTTAAAATAATCTGTGCCTGTAAACACAAAGGTTTGTAGTATTTTATAAATACTTGACCAAAGGCTTCTACAGAATCATCTTGAAGTAGTTTGAGTAAATTTTCGTCATCCGGCATCTCCATGGTTAAAGTTTAAAGATGGATTTATTTTTTTGTAAATATATAAATAAAATATTTTATTAAAAATATTATTCAATCTTTTACTGCTGGAGATAATATGAATTATAGTGAGAAAATTAAGACATGTTTTATTGTGTGAGATTATAAATAACTAAGTACAATTCTATGGGGGCATTTTAGTGTAATTATTGAAGTCCGGCTCTTTCAAGTAGCGCTTCCACTTTTGGTTCTCTGCCTCTAAAAGCTATGTACAATTCCATGGGATCTTCTGTGCCTCCTTTGCGTAAGAGGGTCTGGAATTTTTTTGCTGTTTCCGGATCGAAAATTCCTTTTTCTTTAAACAGGGAAAAAGCATCTGCATCTAATACTTCCGACCATTTGTAGCTGTAGTATCCGGCAGAATATCCTCCGGCAAAAATATGAGAAAAGGAAGGACTGATAGCCGTGCCTTCAACCTTGGGATACAATTTGGCAGGAGCCATCGCTGTATCTTCAAAATGTTCAATAGATTCTCCTTTTTTTAATTGCCCGGTATGATAAGCCATGTCTAGGAGTCCCAGGGAAAGCTGTCGGAGTGTTTGATATCCTTCCATGAAATTGGCGGAAGCAATAATCTTGTCAATTTGTTTTTCCGGTAATATTTCGCCTGTTTTATAATGTTTGGCGAAGGTTGTCAGGAAACTCTTTTGATAACAATAGTTTTCCATAAACTGAGAAGGTAATTCTACAAAATCCCAATATACGTTTGGGGCAGCCAGACTTTCATACATGGTATTTGCATTGATGGCATGCAGTGCATGACCGAATTCGTGAAAGAGTGTTGTCACCTCCTGAAATGTTAATAGCGAAGGGGTGTCACCTGAAGGACGAGAAAAATTGCAAACCATCGACACCTGTGGGCGATAGTTTCCCTTTTCATCCTTATGCTGTCCACGGTATTCCGTCATCCAGGCACCCGGGCGTTTCCCTTTTCTGGGATGCCAGTCGGTATATAATAATGCCTTGTGACTTCCATTCTCCAGGACTTCATATACCTCCACCTCTTCCTGATATTTTTGGATGTTTGTCCTTTCTTGAAATTCAAAACCGTAGAGCTTGTTTGCTGCTTTAAATGCGGCAGCTAAAACCTGGTTAAGAGGGAAATAGGGCTTTAGTTCTTCTTCGGAGTAATCGAATTTCTCTTCCCTAAGTTTTTCTGCATAATAAGCATGATCATAAGGTTTGATTTCTTCTACACCATCTTTTTCTGCCAATGGTTTCAGATCTACTACATCTTTTACGCCAAAAGATTTTGCCTTAGACAGCAGGTCTTTGAGAAAATGAGTCACTGTTTCTTTGTCTCCGGCCATTCGTTCTTCCAAAACAAAATCTGCATGAGTGTCAAATCCTAAGAGTTGTGCTCTTTTCTGTCTTAAATCAACTATTTGATGGATGTTCTCTTCGTTGTTATGTTCGTTATCTTGATGCGCTTTTACGCCGTTTGCCATGTACATTTTCTCCCGCAAATCCCTGTTTTTAATGAATTTCATGAAGGGAAGGTAACTGGGATATTGCAAGGTGAAAGTCCAGCCGGATTCTTCTCGGCTTTTGGCCGTCTCGGCAGCCTGCGTTTTGATGGATTCCGGTAATCCTTCCAGTTGTTCTTCTTGGGTAATATTTAGCGTAAAAGCATTTGTTTCCTGCAGCACATTTTGCGCAAACTTGACAGAAAGTACAGATAAACTTTGGTCAATTTCCCTCAATTTTATTTTGTTTTCTTCTGATAAGAGGGCACCGTTTCTGGTAAAGCCTTTGTATGTTTTGTCCAGCAATCTTTTTTGTTCCTGGTTTAATTCGGCATTGTCCATGGTATCATGTACCTGCTTTATTTTTAAAAATAAAGCCTCATTGAGTGAGATGTCGTTGCTAAATTTTGCTAATAGCGGAGAAACGACTTCTTGTACTTTTTCTAAAAAATCGTTGGTTTCGGCAGAACATAAATTGAACAAGGCAGCGCTGGCTGTGTTCAATTGCTCCCCTGATTTCTCTAATGCTTCAAGGGTGTTTTCAAAAGTAGGTACTTCCGGATTATTCACAATATCATCTACTTCTTTTTCTGCTATTTTGATGGCTTCTTTAATAGCCGGTTCAAATTCTTCTTGCTTTATATTTTCGAAAGGGATACTTTCAAAAGGCGTATTAAATTTTTGCAATAATGTATTATCCATGATGGGGTATTTCTTTAAAATTCAATCCACAAAGATAAAAAATATGTAGGATTCTTAGGTGAGAGAGGTAGTGAACAACTGTTAGTTTTTTATTAAAAATAACCTTATACTTATGGTAGGTAAATACAAAGGCGTAAATTAGTCTATTATTATTGTAGCGGTTTTTAATATCCTTAGAATGAATGATTTTTGAAACAAAAAATGAGGAGAATGGTCAATATGTATGGGGGGATTAAAATGATCAAAAACAAAATATAAAAGTCAGAATACAGGAAAAATATAAGTGATGGAAAACGAAAATGAAAAATTGAACCGAAAAGAATTAATGGAAAAGTATAGTGATTATATTCTTTCTACCGGGGAACGACCCAAAAATGTGTATTTGTTTGCTAAAGAAAATGATATCTCGGAAAGCGATTTTTATCAATATTTTTCGGGTTTTGATGCCATTGAAAAAGCTTATCTGATCTATTTTTTTGAACAATCTCAGAAGTTAACACGACAAATTGAACATTATGAAACGCTTTCTCCTAGAGAAAAACTCCTAAACTTTTATTATCTGTTTTTTGAAAATCTTAATATGAACCGCTCGCTGGTACTGATGATTTTGGATCAAGGTATAAAGTCCAATATAAAAAGATATTGTCATCTCAGAAAACCACATCAAGAATTTGTTCAAGCTTTGGATATTCAGCCTTTGGATATTTTTGAAAAGTTGCCGGATCGTTTGGAGAAATACAAAGACCGACCCATAACGGAGATTTTGTGGATTCATTTTATGTCTATTTTTAAATATTGGAAAGCGGATGATTCGCCCGGATTTGAAAAAACAGATGTATATATAGAAAAATCTTTGGATACAGGTTTTGAGATTGTGGACAGCACTTTATTAGATAAAGTATTTGATTTAGGGAAGTTTTTGTGGAAAAGATAAATGGTGGGTACCTAATTAATTAAAGGAAAATGAAAACATTAGAACATATTCCAACAAAGAAGTTTGAGCGTGCCGGTCGTCTGGTACGTACAGGCGCAAAATTGGGTGGAAATTACCTTAAATATTATGGGGAAAAGGTGTTTAGTGGAGAAGAAAAAGCTAGAGATTCTTTGAATCGTGATAATGCGGAAGATATCTACGATAGTCTGAAAGAATTGAAAGGCTCTGCCCTGAAAGTAGCGCAGATGTTGAGCATGGAAGAAGGCATTATGCCAAAGGAGTTTGTAGAAAAATTTTCTCTTTCTCAATTTTCTGTTCCCCCTTTATCGGGTGCATTGGTTCGAAAAACTTTTAGAAGATATTTTGGTAAAAATCCGGAACAGATTTTTGACTATTTTACACCTGATGCCGTGAATGCCGCTACTATCGGACAAGTACATCAAGCTCAAAAAGGAGATAAGAAGTTGGCGGTAAAAATTCAATATCCGGGCGTGAAGGATAGCATATCTTCCGATCTTAAAATAGTGAAGCCGGTGGCGATGAGAATGTTTAATATTCGAAAAGAAGGATCAGAAAAGTATTTTCAGGAAGTAGAAGACAAATTATTGGAAGAAACTGATTATCAATTAGAATTGAGACGAAGTCAGGAATTTGCCAGAGATTGTCGACATATTTCTAACCTGTGTTTTCCTCAATATTACCCCGAATATTCTAGCGAGAAAATTCTGACCATGGATTGGATGGAAGGATTACATTTTTCTGAATACACAAAGGAAGAACATCCACAGGAAGTGTTGAACAAAGTGGGACAAACACTTTGGGATTTTTACATGTATCAATTGCATGTGTTGAAAAAGTTGCATGCAGATCCGCATCCCGGCAATTTTCTAGTGTCCAAACAAGATGAGTTGTTGGTTATTGACTTTGGCTGTATAAAGGAAATTCCGAAAAAATTTTATAAGCCTTATCTGGAATTGGTGCTAGAAACAGATTTTCAGGATACAGAAGCGTTGCAACAAAAACTTTTTGAATTAGAGTTTTTGACAAAGGAGGATACACCGGAAGAAAATGAATTCTTTACACAGCTATTTCGGGATATGCTGACACTGCTGACACAGCCTTTTCATGTAGCAGAATTTGATTTTTCTAATGAGGATTTCTTCCAAAATATAGCTAATCTGGGACAGCGATATGCCAAGCTAAATGAAATGCGGTCAATGAATACCAACAGAGGTTCTAAGCATTTTATCTATATTAACAGAACGTTGTTGGGATTGTATAATATGATGCATTCCATTCAGGCTAAACATGTGAAAATAAATCATTATAAGACCTTTATTAAAAAGAAGGAAGCGGTTGTTTAGTCTAAGAAGCGTCTTGTATTATTCAGAAATGAAATTCACGATAGCAGTGGCAGCTTTTTCAGAGGCATTACCTTCTTTCAATAGTTCTTGTAAGTGTTGATAGTTCTGAAGCTGTTGTTTTCTTTTTTCTCCTTTTAATATGGTCAGAAGGGTTGATTTTAATTTTTTTTCATTTAAATCCCCCTGAATAAGTTCAGGTACGGCTTCTTTATCTAAAATCAGATTCACCAGAGAGATATATTTAATTTTAATCAGGTTTTTGGCTATTAAATAGGAGATAGGGTTTCCAACATAACAAACCACTTGCGGTACGCCGAATAAGGCGGTTTCTAAAGTAGCCGTTCCGGAAGTGACCAATGCGGCTTCAGCTTGTTGAAGTAATTCATAAGTCTTTTCGCTGACCCGTTTTATATGCTTCTCCGGGAAAGAAGAAATAATGTTGTCATAGATCTGATTCGGTTGATTGGGTGCTTGAGCAATGATGAAATCGTAGTCCGGAAACTGCGCGACCATTTTAAGCATAATGGGTAACTTCTTTTGTATCTCTTGTTTTCTGCTTCCGGGAAGTAAGGCAATAATTTTTCTTTCAGACAACTGTTCTCCTGCTCCTTTTTTCTTGGCTTTTTCTATTACATCAGCCAATGGATGGCCTACGTATTCTACTTCATAATTCCATTTTTGATAAAATGCTTTCTCAAAAGGAAGAATAACCAACATTTTATCTACGTTTTGTCGAATTTTTTTTACTCTGCTTTCTTTCCATGCCCACACTTGCGGAGAAATGTAATATACTACCTTGAATCCTTGCTGGTGAGCCCATTCTGCAATACGTAAATTAAATCCGGGATAATCGATGAGAATAAGTACTTTAGGTTGATAGGCTGCGATGTCTTTTTTACAAAAAGCAATATTTTTAAAAATAGTATTCAAATGGGCTGCTACCTCCACAAATCCCATGAAGGCTAAATCTTTATAATGCTTTACCAACTTCCCTCCGGCAGACTCCATCATGTCTCCTCCCCAACAGCGGATGTTTGCTTGCGCGTCTTTCTCTTTAAGCGCTTTAATTAAATTGCTGCCATGTAAATCTCCAGATGGTTCACCGGCTATGATGTAATATTGCATGCTCTTGAATTTCTATTAATCAGCTAACACACGAATATAAACTTTTGAGCAGGAATAGAATAACTTTTTTAGAGAAAGCAAAAATGCTTTGGTAGTGTATATCAAAAAGCGGTTACTCATTTGTGAAATATTGGGACAGAATTTTTTTGACTTTTTCCGGTTTTT
>CAZLDH010000014.1:0-4885 GCA_964558275.1 uncultured Chitinophagaceae bacterium | reverse complement strand
AAGGCGATCTTCCAAATCATCAATCCCAATCTCATCAATAATTTTTTGTCGTTTTTAAAGATAAGTTGGATGCCTTTATTCCCTGAAACATTAAAAGCACGACCTCGTTTCATAGCCATTCCGAGTCTGACGCCCCATCCTCCATATTCGGTTAGTGGAGCATACCGACGAACATATACTTTTTTTAATTTACTCCATGGATAGTGTCTCCATTTTAGATGGAAAGGAGAAAATCGAATATGAATACCATCGGTTTTTATTTTGGTGTCCAAATGGGAGAAGAAAATGAGGAGAATGATTAGTAATATTACTGTAGTAGCAATAACCAAACCGGTGTTGTTAGGTGAAAAACCATCGGTGAAGGTTATGACTAAATAGGTGGCATTGGTAAAAATAGAAATAAGGAGTAAAGTCCAAACCCACCACTGTCTGAATCTTTGTCTTTCATAAAACAAAACTTTACTTTCCATTGTGTTGTTTTTTAAATTAAATACCTAAGCCTTTCAGCCTAATTTTTTGTTGCAAAAAAATACAATGAAGTATTAAAGGTAAACAATTATCAAGTTAGTGGGTTACTAATATGTTTGAAAAATTGTATTTTTTATGATCTCAAAAATCAAAGCTTTAGAAAAGGCCTCTCAGGCGCTTGAACCGGACAAAGAGAATAGAGAAAAAATAAGGATTGAAATTGAGAAAAAAGTAGCCCGTTTTATAGAGAAACTACCTAGAGGATCAGTCCTTGAAGAAGAAGGGGCGGCGCAAAAATTGGATGCACTACCTCCCAAAGAAGAGGGCTATAATCAGAAAAAGATACTTGACACTATTGAAGAATCATTACTCAAACCTGGCATTAATATGGCATCCGGAGGGCTTTTGGCATATATTCCGGGCGGGGGGCTTTATGTTTCAGCCCTGGCAGATTATCTGACGGCTGCAACAGATAAATATGCCGGAGTATATGAAACCTCTCCCGGTGCAGCACGAATGGAAAACCGAATGGTCAGATGGTTATGCAATCTGGTGGGATATGATGAAGACAGTTTTGGGCATCTTAGTTCTGGTGGCAGTATGGCCAATCTAACCGCTATTGTGACGGCCAGGGATGAAATGAAGCTGCTGGAAAATGCTGCAGAGAAAGTGATTTATTTTACACATCAGGTACATCATTGTTTGATTAAAGCGCTTAGAATTACGGGACTTGTCCAATGTAAGCTTCAGCTGGTACCTATGACTGATGATTTTAAAATGGATGTCACATCATTGCAGAGGCTGGTAAAACAGCACAAAGAGGAAGGTCTTGTTCCTTCTTTGGTTGTGGGTTCTGCAGGAACAACAGATTTGGGTAGGATTGATGATATTCAGGCTATTCATAAAATAGCTAAACTAGAAAATATGTGGTTTCATGTGGATGGTGCCTACGGTGGATTTTTTCTTTTGACCGAAATGGGGAAAAAAGAATTGAAGGGAATTCAAGAAGCAGATTCCGTAGTGTTGGATCCGCACAAAGGGATGTTTTTACCATACGGAAGTGGGGCGGTACTTATAAAAAAAGGGCGTCAGCTTTTTAATTCCTTTTATATGAAAGCCAATTATCTGCAAGATACTCAGGTAGAAATTGAGGACTTGGCTGATTTTAATGAAGTTTCTCCTTCTGATGTCTCCCCGGAATTATCTCGTCATTTTCGAGGGTTACGGATGTGGCTTCCGTTGCAATTGTATGGAGAGAAAGTTTTTCGATCTGCCTTAGAAGAAAAAATATTATTGGCTCGCTATTTTCATGAAAGGGTACAGAAATTGGGATTTGAAACAGGTCCTTATCCGGAGTTGTCAGTCACCATTTTCAGGTATGTACCTGAGGAATATAAAGATGATCTTGAGAAGGTAAATGCTTTTAATCGAAAACTAATGCAGGTAATACAGCAGGAGAGGAAGGTATTTATTGCCAGTACAACAATCAATGGAGTGAATTGGTTGCGCTTAGCGGTGTTGTCTTTTCGTACTCATTTGTATCATATAGAATCCCTATTGACTTCGTTAAAAAAGAGGGTAGGTTAGCTGCTGCTTGAATAATCCAGGTTAAGTTAAGGAGCGAGGTTGATTAGATGAGTGTTAGGGGTGAATTTTAAAGGGAGGGGATTTTCTGTTATAAAGGAACGAGACAATTCATGAAAGGTTGAGACAATTCATGAAAGGAGACAATTCATGAATTGTCTTTACGCCATGTTATTCTGATTCATATCATCTGGTGGCTGGTTTCAACTATCAGACATAATGCGTCCAATCTGATTGTGCTGTATAGTCTAGAATGGGAGTGGCATCATTAAATACGGAGAGGTTAGATATTAACTTCTTGATATCCATCTCAATGTGCTTTACGCAATTGTCATAGAGGTCTTTTCTATAGCCCTTTTCCACAAGATTAAATACATATTGTGTACAAATTAGTCGGGCTATTACTTTCCCTAAAACTATCAATTGTCGTTGCACAAAGCCGGTGGATGGCTCAAAATTAAGATGCTTCTTATAGCGATCTACAATGAGATGACAATAATCAGATTTGGAAAGGAAAGTATAAAGGTTTTTTTCCTTTTGCTTCTTCATTTGCTTTATAACTAATTCCGCAATTTGCGTATAAAGCATTTCATTGGATCCTTCAAAAATTTGGAATGGGCGGCTGTCCACTATTCCCCGACCGGCAATATGTTCCAATTTATATCCGCTTGCTCCAGATAGTTGTAAACAAATATGTGCTGATTCCTGCATCATATCAGTAACAAAGGCTTTCATACTATTAGCTTCTAGACCTTTTCCTGAAAGTTCTTCTTCAATACTACTGATAACAGTACTTCTGGCGCACATGCCTGAAGATAAGGTGTAAGAAGCCTGAATCCTGGAAAGCTGAAATTGAACAGAATCCAGTTCAGATAACATTTTTCCTGCCACTTTCCTATGTGTACAATGCTGAAAAGCTTCATCTAGCATTCTTTTTATGAACCCCATTCCCATCCCCGGGAATTGCATTCTGCTTCTATGCAGTATATCCAGCATCATTTTGATACCGGATCGTTCAGGATGTAGCTTTTGATTTTTAGGGATTGAAACATCTATATTATTGTGTCCATAAGGAATCATATAAAGCCCTAAATTATTGAAGTATTGTTCTACCTGTATTTGTTGTTTCGGCTGTGTGTTATCTACGACGAAAAAAGAAACATTTCGAGAAAGTCTATCTTCACTTAGCTTTTCCCTTGCAGCGATAATCCAAAAGTCAGCTTTTCCTGTAAGACCCTGCCAGTGTTTCTGTCCATTAATGTGATAGTGGCTTTGGCTTTCAGTATATTGGGTTTGCATATTTAGTGCATCGCTGCCAAAGTCCGGTTCTGTAATCATGAGTCCTCCCATGGCTTCCTGTTCCAAAAATCTTTTGAATACAGGTTGTTGAACTTCTTGTGAACCGTATTTAGCTAAGGGCTCTAAAAACAAAGCGATGTTGATACCAAATGTTAATGACAAGGGAAGAGATTCATACGATGCTGCTGATAACAGACTAAGACATTCTTTAACGTGCGCTCCTCTTCCGCCATATTCTGAAGGTATAGCAACAGATAAAGGAGCTGATTTCATGATTTTTTCCCATACAGACTTTGGTAAACCGCGCTTCAATGAAAGTTCATTGATATTGGTATCTACATGAAATAACTCATGTATGCGGTGTTCGAATTGACTAATAAAGGTATTGAAGTCGGTATGCATGTTAGCAGATTAAATGAAAATTGTTCCGAATAGAGAAAAAAACAGGATAATGGTAAAGTATTTCAAATGTGACAAAGCGCAAAGATAGACTATGATTCCGACCTCACCTTAATAATTTGAAATAGTTAACAATTCGGTGTAAATATAGAAAAAAAATCGCAGGATTGAAATTTTGGATCATGGACAATTGTATAATTGGCATTGAGGCTTGGTTGTGTTTCTTTGCTGTGAAAATAAGTACTCTAATCCTTTTTCTTTACCCACAGTTTCAGTCCTTTGACTCGGGCTACTATTACTTTTTGCTTTTTTTCTATATCACCTGATAAAGATTCAGCTTTCCATATTTCTCCCACAATTTTTATTCTTCCAGTGGGGGTTAATGGCGTAATAACTGTTCCTTCCATATCTATTAGACCCTCATTGCCACTGGTTATTCGTCCTTTTTGTGCTTTGAGTCCCATTCCTACGATAAAAAAGAAGAATAAAGCCAGCAGAATACTAATAGTGATGATAATTCCCAAAGAAATGTCGATAAAAGCTTCCCCTTTAGGACTTTGGATGAGCAGGGTTGAACCGAAGAAAAAGGATACGAGCCCACCAATAGCGAGAATGCCGTGACTGACTATTTTTATTTCCAGTACGAATAATATGATACCTAATATGAGCAAGGCAAATCCGACATAGTTAATAGGCAGAATACGCATTCCGTAAATAGCGAGTAGGAGGGCGATGGCGCCACCAACTCCGGGCCAAATGCCCCCCGGGTTGAGGATTTCGAATAGTATGCCGAGTATGCCAATGATGAGGAATACATACATGAGATTTGGGTCGGATAGCATGCCGGTTATTTCTTCTGTGAAACTCTTAGAGACGGTTATAATTTGTACGTCTTTGGTAGAAAGGATTTTGGTACCGGCTGCCGTAGTGACGCTGTCGCCATCGACTTTTTGAAGTAATAATTGCGGATTGGATGCTATAAGGTCAATAAGATTTTTGTCAAGGGCTTCTTTTTCGGTATAGGATGAACTGCCTCGGACGGCTGCTTCAGCTGCTTTAATATTTCTGTTTCTCTTTTGCGCAATAGAACGAATGAAAGCCAATGCATCATTTGTTACTTTAGCATTTTCAATAC
>CAZLDH010000013.1:20743-30276 GCA_964558275.1 uncultured Chitinophagaceae bacterium | reverse complement strand
GTGTAATTTGAAGATTCATATAGCATCTTTTCAATCATTTAAAAGATGCTATATTTTTTATGCCATCCATCAGGCGCAACAATATTTTGGGGAACGAAAGGCACAAAATCACCAAGCAATTAGCAACTATAAAGAAAATAAAAACGGATTAGCAGGTTTTCTCCTTTCTTTGCTTGCCCTCTTTATTGCATGGATACCCATTATTGGTTGGATTATATGCATAACTGCCTTGATATTTTCTCTCCTCGGTCTGAGAAAAACACCTAAAGCACTCCCTAAAGCAGGCTGCATTATCTCATTCCTTCTATTATCAATAAAAATCGTACTCTTTCTGATGATTTCTTCTCAATCTATCCATGAATTCCCTGCTTCTTTCACGCCCATCCCCTAAAAAATATAGGCTTAACAAGCTATGTTTCAGAAAGCCAATCTTCTTTCTCAAGGCAATACAAATAATTAATTCGGGAAGGTTCTCCCACATAATGAACCTCCTTTTTAGCTATTTTTTCAGCACCAAGTTTTTCTATCGCACGTTGCGATCGAATATTATCTACACCGGTAAACAACTTGACCTTAGATACAAACTGAAAGATATAATCCAACATCAGCTTCTTCACAACAGCATTGATGCCTTTCCCCCAATATTTAACTGCATAAAAAGTGTAGCCCACCATGATACTGTTATCTTTCTCCTCATAATTATAATAGCGACTGCTGCCAATAACTTTTCCCGAAGCTTTATCCACCACCTTAAAAGCAGCCCCACTTTCAATAGCTTCATCAAAATACTTTTTAAAAACCGGTTGTTTCCACCGATCCTGACGAGGATGATCTGCCCATATTTTGGCGTCAGAGGCAACAGCAAA
Organism: uncultured Chitinophagaceae bacterium; assembly: GCA_964558275.1. Taxonomy (GTDB): domain Bacteria; phylum Bacteroidota; class Bacteroidia; order Chitinophagales; family Chitinophagaceae; genus FW021-bin31. Next base: position 29,410 of record CAZLDH010000013.1, on the reverse strand, counting down.
TAACGCCTCAAAATCAGTTTCTTCTATAGGCTCGAGTCGAATGCGTTCATTTTCCAAAAGTGGACGAAGATTCATCTTTATCGTTTTAAATATGAAATAAAATTCTCTTTGTATCGTATGAAGACTGAAAATCTACTTCCCTTCCTTACTCACACACTTTTTTAAATTCCATTAACCCTTTTGTAAGCGTTGGTTTGGTAATTTTGCTCATCATTGAGGCGTAAAACCGCCACCAAGGCGCCCAACCGGCATCCATTTTTAATTTCCATGCCAATACAGTTTCATCTTGGTTTCCTTTCACTAAAAACACCCCGTAAAAGTCGGGCATATCTTCAAAATGCAACCCATAGTGTATGATGCTATCGCCTTCAATATTCCTTATTTTAAAGATGCCCTGCCCACTTCCTTCTTTGGTCTTTCCTTCAAAAATCATCGCCTCTATCTGTCCATTTTCATCTTTTTTAAAAGTAACATTCTCTTGATTTTTTTTCATCCAGGGAAACCATTCAGGATAAGATTTATAATGAGTCAACTTAGAAGTCACTGTACTATCCGGTGCATAAATAGTTATAGAATCCGTCACTTGTCCTTCACTAGGCAGCAAAAAGGTAGCGAATACAATCAGTAGCAACAAACTAATACCAAGAAAAACAACAAGCTTCAATTTCATCTTCATTATTTAATATTTTATTCCCAACGGAAAACTTTAGTAGCCACAGCATAAATAACAATTCCCCACAATGTCAAAAACAACAAGGCCTTAGGCATTTGCCAGAGATGCATCCCTTCAAAAGAGATTTTTCTTAATGCATCATTTAAAAAAGTTAGAGGAAGTATTTTACAAACGGGCTGCAACCACTGAGGTAATATATCTATTGGGAAAAAGGTACCTGCCAGCATAAATTGGGGTAATACAATAATATTAGAAACCGCCGGAATGGTACTTTCATTCTTTGAAATACTGCTAATAATAAACCCAAAACCCATAAAAATAAGCAACCCAAAGGCCGATAATATTAATATTTCCAAAAGTGAAACCAGTCCATGAACCAACGTAAAATCAAAGAAATAGGCACCAATAGCAATCAACAACAAAGCGCCTAATAATTGAAATATCAATCTTGCCAATGCCTCTCCCAGCAAGATATTTGACTTCCGGATTGGCGTGGTAAAAAAGCGCTTAAGCACCAGCGTCTGACGAAGACTAAAAAACAGGAAAGCTGTTCCAAAAACCCCTGTACTCAGTAGTGAAAAGCCCAACATTCCCGGCAAAATAAAATCTATCTGTCGATATATACGTCCCGGCAATTTCACCGTTTCTATCTGTGCTATCGTTGTTCTTTCCGGTATATATTTACTATCCAACTGATGAATTACATCCCTTAATACCGATTTCAGCAGTTTAACTTTATCCTTTGTTGCCCCCGATTCAGATAAAGTAATTTGGTAGTGAGGAGCACCTCCCTCTGCTGTATTCTTTTTTGAGATATGAATAATAGAAGCTATCCTGCCTTTTTGTAAATCCTCCTTCATCTGCACTTCAGAATCAGTTGTAACAAACTGGATAACAGCTCTCTTTTCAAGCGCTTTAAAGACTGCACTTGTTGTATCAACGGAAGAAGCTACTCCTACTTTTAAAGATTGATGCCTCCCGCCTATAAAGCCAAAAACCAAAACAAAGACTAAAGGGAAACCAACGGTAAAAGCTACTGCAGAAGGACTACGCAGCAGGGCAATAAAACTACTTTTCGCAATAGCAAACAACGCCTTAAATTGGCTGTATTGCTGGGACATAACCGTGAATTTTTGAATGTTGCAAACCTACGTCAAAGTCCTATATTTCCCAAAGGATAAGCTCAAAAAAAGATATTTTATCATACAATTCAGTACCTTCTTCATTTCTTTTTACAAAGTTTTTATTGTTTTTTTAAAATATTTTACCGTTTCAATTGTCTATATCAATAGCAGCTGTTCAAATAACTGTTTTAAAGCACATAGAAGTTTATCAAATAAATCATTGTTCATATGAAGAAATTGCGATTTTTATTTCCACTTATATTTTTAGTCAAAATAGCTGTTTTTAGCACTGCTATTCTATTATTATGGAATTGGCTCATGCCGGTCATATTTGGATTATCCACCATTACCTTCTGGCAGGCCATCGGGTTATTTGGCTTATCCAGAATACTTTTTGGAAAAATAGGATGCACCCCAAGAGGAATGCCGCCCCACTTTAGAAAAAGGAAAAATCTCTTCAGAGAAAGATGGGAAAACATGGATCCCGAAAAACGAAGAGATTTCTTTGAAAGAAGGAAAAGGTTTAGAAATGGAGGGCCATTCGGATATCATGGACACAGAAAATCCGACACCAATGACTAACGAGTCAACGCAAAACACAGAAGAAATAATTGCAGCATATCAATCTCGTTTAAGGTCATTTATTCGAAAACGGGTCGCTCGAAAAGAAGATGCAGAGGACATTCTTCAAGATGTTTTCTATCAAATGGTCAACGCCATTGACAACACCTTGAGTCCAATAGAAAACCTTACAGGATGGCTTTACCGGGTGACTCGAAACACGATTATAAACAAAAAGAAGAAACGAAAAGAAAGTCTGCCCGGATTTGACGAAGAAGATTTATTTAATGATTTTACAGAGGTCTTATTTGCAGATAACAATGCTACTCCGGAGACAGAATACCTTAAATCTTTATTTTGGGAAGAATTAACTGATGCATTAAACGAAATACCAAAAGAACAAAAGGAGGCTTTTGAATTAACAGAATTCAAAGGACTTTCCGTAAAAGAAATAGCACAAAAAAATAATGTTTCAATAAACACCATATTATCTCGAAAGCATTATGCAGTCATACACCTTAGGAATAGATTAGAAACATTATACCAAGAGTTAGTCTAGCCTGCATATAAAAAAGCAATCAATATTTGGTTGACATGTCAACATAAAATACTTTTGTCTTATGGCAGAAAGCAAAAAAAGTTTAAATGACTCTGATAAAGAAGCTTTTCTCAAAGAAATAGAAGGTTCTATTCTATTTGAATTCCAGCAACTTCATAACACAATATTTCGGGTAGCCAACAAAATGATTGAAGAATCATCCGTCCCTATTAAGATTGAACAACTACCTGTATTAATGTGTCTCTATTTTTATAAAAACCAGACGCAACAGTCTATTTCTACATTGATTAACAGAGATAAATCTTCTGTATTCAGAACCACAAAAGCCCTTGAAAAAAAAGGTTTATTAAGCTTCAAAAAGGATGAACATGACGCCAGAAGAAAGCAAATTAAGCTCACAGAGACAGGAAAATTTGTCGCCTTACAAATCGGTACTTTAATCAAAAAAATAGAGAAAGAAATAGGCGAAGCCTTATCTCAACAACCCAAAGAAAAATTTCTGGAAGAATTAAGAAACGCCGCAAAAAAAATAGATCAACTCCCCAATAGTTAACTCATCAACTATCTGCTATGAAAACTTATAAAAAATTCACAATTACTTTACTTGCTTCACTTTTGCCTTTTATCGGTCATGCACAACAACAAACCTATTCTTTTTCACTTAAAGAATGCATTCAATACGGATTGGCGCATCATTTATCGGTTAAAGTGTATAACAACAAGGAAAAGCAAGCCCGGCAACAATATAGAGAATCCAGATCGGCTTATCTCCCTCAGATTAGCGTAAGTGCCGGCTTAGATGACAACATTAAATTACAACAAACTGTGATTCCTGCAGGTACTTTTGGTCCGGGAAGTAAAGAACAAAGAGTCGCTTTTGGAACACAATATAATTCTACTTTATCAGCTCAACTCAACCAGAAAATATATGATCAATCTCTAATCGCCGGAATAAAAGCCTCAAAACCCAATCGCAAATTAGCACGATTGCAAGCAGATCAAAACGACAAAGATCTCATCTACAATATTGCGACCGCTTACTACCAGATATTGGTCACTGAAAAACAATTAGTTCTGCTCAACAAAAATAAATCCCGTTTTCAGAAAATATTGGAGGTAACCAAACTCAGAGCCCAACAAGGAGCGGCTCAAAAAGTAGATGTCCAGCAGGTACAAGTCAATCTAAACAATGTGCTTTCTCAAATCGCCACTGCCAATAGTCAGTTACGCATCGCCAAAAACACATTAAAGAATAATATAGGCCTTGTTTCTACTGATAGTATTGTCCTCAACGACACAAAAAAATGGCTGGAAGATGCACCATTGCTTCAAGCTTATCCCCAATTTAATTATGAACAAACACTTGCATCTCAATTACAAAAAACCAAGATTAGACTTTATACTTACAATAAAAAATCTATCAAAGCCAAAGTCATCCCTAGCCTCTCTTTTTATGCCAGATATGGTGCCAACACCATGAATGAAGCATTATCCGGCCTTTATGATCCCCTACTCGATTATTCATCCATAGGCATTAAACTGGATTGGAACATTTTTACCGGTTTTCGAAGAGATGCGCAATACAAAGACGCACTTTTGGACTTGCACAATGCAAAATTAAATTATCGCTTAAACAAGGCTTCCCAAAAACTACAATACCAAAATGCCGAAGCACAATCATTACAGGCTCGCAGAACTATTGTTTCCAACAAAGAAAACATGCAGCTCGCCAGCAAAGTATATGAAAATACAACATTACAATATAAACAAGGTGCCACTTCTTTAAGTGACTTGCTCAATGCCGAGCTATCCTACAGAGAAGCACAAAATAATTATATAGAATCGTTACTCCAATATTACATAGCCGATTTATCAGTACATAAAGCCAACGGAACATTAGAACAATATTATAATCAATTATAAAAAAAAGTTGATCATCTCACAATCTATAACCATGAAAAGAAAATTCATTCTCATTGGAATCGTGATAGTTATTTTTGGCGGCATTGCATATCAATTAGCAGCCAATAAAAAAATTATTAATGAAAGAAAAGAAATAAAGCATCAGGAAGTAGTCATTCCGGTGACTACAACCATCACCTCCTATCAAGAAGTGAAGCATCCGCTCATTAAAACAGGGACATTAATTCCGTTTAAAGAAGCCGATATCACAGCCGCCAGCGCCGGAAAGTTAGTTCAGGTCAATTTTGAATTGGGTGATTATGTTTCCCGGGGAACCTTGCTCGCCAGTATAGACAATTCGATGCTCAATCTAAACCTTAAAGCTGCGGAATTGGTCAAAAACAAAGCCGAAAAGGATTATAAAAGAGCTAAAGTGCTATTAGCAGGTGATGCCACCACCTCAATGAACTTCCAAGATGCAAAATACAACTATGAGAATGCAAAGAATCAAGTAGCGCAAATAAAGGATCAAATTTCTGATAACCGAATCAAAGCACCCCTTAGCGGTCAAATTATTACTAAAGAGAAAGAAACCGGAGAATATGTATCCCCCGGAGCGATACTCGGACATGTAGTAGCTGTCGATCGTTTAAAAGCAGACGTCATGGTAACAGAGCAGGAAGTTTATCACTTGAAAGAAGGACAACAAGTAAAAATCACAACAGATATTTACCCAGGAGTCGTTTTCAAAGGGAAAATTACCTTTATCAGTGAAAAAGGAGACGAAGTACACAATTATCAGGTGGAAATCACGCTCAATAACAGAGAGGATCATCCTTTAAGATCCGGAAGCTTTGCTAAAGTGAACTTCATTAAGGAAAACCACATAAAACGGATGCTTATTCCTAAAAGTGCACTCATCCAAAGCTTAGATAATCCGATGGTATATATTATTGACTCTTCGGGTAAAGCTGCAGTAAAACAAATTACTCCCGGAGACAGTTATGGAAATAATATAGCCGTAATAAAAGGATTAAATCCGGGAGATAAGGTAATTACTTCAGGATTAATCAATATCACAGCAGGAACACCCGTAAAATCAGTGAAGAAATAGAAACTAGTCAGAAAAATCATTCGAGATGAAAAAACTTACAGAATTAGCCATCAAAAGGCCTTTACTTATCGTAGTCATTTTCTTCGTTCTTTTGTTTTTCGGGATATTTTGTTACAGTAAACTGAATTATAACTTACTACCGAAGATGGACTTTCCGGTGGTCAGTATTGTAACTACTTACCGTGGAGCTTCTGCACAGGAGATTGAAAACACTGTAACCAAAAAGATAGAAGACGCCATTTCCTCCATGGAAGGGATTAAAAAAATTAATTCTAAATCCCTCGAAGGAGCTTCCATGGTGATTGTGCAATTTCAAAACGGAACCAATGTCGATAAATCACAAACCGAAGCACAACAAAAAGTTAATCAAATTCTATCCGTGCTCCCGGAGGATGTAGATGCTCCCATTATCAATAAATTCTCCTCTGAAGACTTGCCTGTCATACGAATGAGTGTCACCGCAAAAGAAAATGACAAAAATCTTTATGACCTACTGGATCAACAAATAAAACCTCAATTATCCAATATAGAAGGCGTAGGCAGAGTGAGCTTAATAGGTGCTAATGAACGACAGATTAGGATAAAAGTGAATAGAGATAAACTCAATTACTATGGCATTAGCATTGCGCAGGTAAGTAGTATTATTACCGCTGCCAGTCTCTCTACACCGGCAGGAAAAATACAAACCAGGGAGAATGAATATGCCATCGAATTTGATTCTAAATTTACCCGTGCCGCACAACTAAGCGATCTCATTATTCAACGTTCACAAGACGGCGGCAAGATTTATCTCAGTGATGTAGCCACTGTCATGGATAGTCAGGAGGAACCTAGTACAATAAATCATATTGACGGATTACCTGCTATAGGTGTTCAAATACAAAAACAAACCGATGCCAACGCTGTAGAAGTAAGTGAGCATGTCAAAAAGCGCATTAAAGAACTGACGCATCAATACCGAGATATTGGTTTAACTTTTAAGATTGCAACAGATCAATCGACTTATACACTGGAATCTGCCAATGCAGTAATGGACGACTTACTTTTGGCAGTTTTAATTGTAGCTGTAGTCATGTTGTTCTTCTTACACAGTTTACGAAATGCCACCTTTGTTCTTGTCGCACTGCCGGCTTCCATCATTCCCACTTTCATTGGCATGTATCTTTTTGGGATGTCCCTCAACTTAATGACCTTAATGGCCATGTCGCTGGTCGTCGGTATTCTGGTGGATGATTCCATTGTTATTCTGGAAAATATTAACCGACATATGGAAATGGGGAAAAACAAGCGCAGAGCAACAGTGGATGGTCGATATGAAATTGGATATACCGCCATGTGTATCACGCTGGTGGATGTAGTGGTATTTCTTCCAATGTCAATGGTTTCAGGTATGATTGGAAATATTATCAGGGAATTTTCTTTAACTGTCGTTTTTTCTACCTTAATGAGCCTGATAGTGTGTTTCACCCTTACACCTTTGCTAGCTTCTCGTTGGGGGAAAATCGCTAACCTAAAAAAGAACAATGCATGGAGCAGAATGAATCTTTGGTTTGAAAACCAAATCACTAACGTACGCAACATCTATACTTCCGGACTCCGATGGTCTCTATTCCATAAACGCTGGGTGTTTATTGTCACCATACTCCTGCTGGTAGGATCGATCTGTTTACCTGTTTTTGGATTTATTGGAGGTGCCTTTATTAGTCAGGGAGACAGAGGAGAATTCATTATAACATTGGAATTGGATCCATCGGCTTCATTATATAAAACAAATCAGGTCACGCATAAAGCCGAAAATATAATCATGCAAAATCCGGAAGTAGAAACTGTGTTCTCTAATGTTGGTGTTTCCGGATCTCAAATGGCAGGGAGTAGCAGCAGCAACATGGCACAAATAGATGTTAAATTAACCAACCAAAATGAAAGATCAAAATCTGATATAGAGATTGGTGAAATCATGCAGAACAAGATTTCAAAAATCCCGGGCGTAAAAGCAACTGTCGCCCCTGTAAGTATTGTAGGCGGCGCAGATCAGGCGCCAATACAACTGATCGTAAGGGGGAGCGATAGAAATAAAATCAGAAAAGCGGCAGATAAAATCATGGCAGCAGTAAAATCTACTGCCGGGGTAGTGTATCCTGATTTTAGTACCAAAACCCCAAAACCACAGATAAACATCGCATTGAACAGAGAAAAAATGTCGGCTTTTGGTCTCAATGCTCAAACGGTAGGCGCCGCTTTAGGAACTGCTTTTAGAGGAAATAACCAGGCTAAATATAAATACAAGGGGAATGAGTACGACATCATGGTGGAAGTAAACGATGTCGATAAAACAAAAACAGCGGACCTCAAAAACCTGCTATTTACAAATCCTCAAGGACAACAATTTACGCTGGCTCAATTTGCGAACATCACCGAGACCATGGGAGAGTCAATACTAGAGAGAAGCAACCGTTTACCATCTATAACGGTACAGGCAAATGTACAGGGTCGCCCTACAGGAACCGTAGGTGACGAAATAGCAAATAAAGTAGAACAACTGTCCCTTCCCGAAGGCATATCTTGGGGTTTCTCCGGGGAGATAGAAAACCAGAAAGAAGCTTTTGGTAGTTTGTTGGCTGCTTTAGGGATAGGAATTCTTTTGGTTTATCTTATCATGACCGCTTTATATGACAATGCAATATATCCTCTGGTGGTCATGATGGCAATGCCGTTGGCTATTATTGGCGCATTT
>CAZLDH010000013.1:0-20733 GCA_964558275.1 uncultured Chitinophagaceae bacterium | reverse complement strand
TATGAACTCAACTTTGTCTCAATTATTTGCATTATCTTGTTAATAGGATTAGTGACCAAAAATGGTATTTTACTGGTAGATTTTACCAATCAACGAAAAACCGAAGGCGCTACATTGGTGGAAGCCCTTGTAGATGCCGGGAGAGAACGTTTCCGACCTATTCTCATGACGACCATAGCCATGATTGTGGGAATGCTGCCTTTGGCACTGGCTTCCGGCGCAGGATCTGAGGTCAAATCAGGAATGGCATGGGTGATTATTGGCGGACTGACCAGTTCGCTGATAATGACGTTGATTGTCGTTCCCTGTTTTTATTACATAGTGGATAGTATGCTCAACATTTTTAGAAGAAAACGCCGCAAAAAAATGGTTCAAAAAGTAATCAATCGTCAGAAAGAACTAGCTTAATAACGATATAAAGCGAAAGGCAACCTGGCCATAATTTTTCCTTGTGAAGAAGTTATTTTATTTAAAGCTTTAAAAACAGGGAAAAATTTTCCCATTTTTTCTTCCATAAGACTTGCATGAATTCCGCCATTGATACTTTCCAGTATTTGCTTATAAGGAACTTCCTGCTGTGGATAAGTGACTAAAGAATAATCAGAAAGATGAGCCATTCTTGCTGCTCCGGCAATAGCCATTTTAATTCCTCCTAAGCTATCGGCCAATCCAAGACGAACGGCATCCAATCCACTCCACACACGCCCCTGAGCAATAGAATCTACAAAAGTTTCTTTTAGGTTCCTTCCTTCACTGACTCTCTTTTTAAAAATGCCGTAGGTATGATCTACCTGGTTCTGAATCATTTTCTTCTCTGCGGCTGTCATAGGTCTTACCGCGCTTCCTATATCGGCATATTTTGCTGTTTTCACTCCGTCAAATGTAACACCCAGTTTATTTTCAAAGAAACTATGTAAATCCGGAATAATACCAAAAACACCAATAGAGCCGGTTAAAGTATTGGGTTCAGTATAAATTCTATCTGCTGCACAGGAAATATAATATCCTCCAGAAGCAGCATAATCTCCCATGGAAACAATCACCGGTTTCACCTGTTTTGTCAGCATTAAAGCACGCCAAATTTCATCTGAGGCCAATGCACTTCCACCGGGAGAATTTACTCTGAAGACAACAGCTTTAATGCTGCTGTCTTCCCGTATTTTTTTAAATAATTTTACATATTTTGAAGCAACTATTTGCGGAGAAGATCCTTGACTCTCTTTATTCACAATGCCTCCCTGCGCATATAATATTGCTATTTCATTATCAAAATCTCCGGTGTATAAAACAGGATCATGCTGACTATATTCCGATAAAGAAACAAAATCAACATCCTCTGACCTGGATACTCCCAATTTCTTTTTTAAGACTGCCATTACCTCATCTTTATACTTCAATCCATCCACCAAACCATAATCTAATGCATCATTCGCCGACCGAACCAACCCTTGATTGGCATATTTAAACAAAATAGAGGTATCTATATGCCTTTGAGCAGATATACCGGACAAATAATGGTTGTAGAGACTATTCAAATAAGCCCTCGTTTGTATTTTATTGGCTTTGGTCATTTCTGTCGTTCTAAAAGGCTCTGTTGCGCTTTTAAACTTACCATCATAAAAAATATTAGCTTTAATATCTAATTTGTCCATCGTGCCCTTGAAGAACATCATGGTCATAGAAAAGCCTCTAAAATCAAGTAATCCTGACGGATTCAGGAAAAGATTATCAGCAACCGAAGCAATATAATAATCCTTTTGGGTAATCACATCTCCGTAAGCAACAATAAATTTACCGGCTTTTTTAAATTCCAATAAAGCCCTTCTAAGTTCTTCATTCGTTGCATATAAATTAGCATTGCCGTTTAATTTCAAATAAATCCCCCGTATCCCAGAATCATTCTTAGCATTTCTGATACCTTTAATAAGATTATGAAGCCCCTGTACCTCAAAATGATCTCTTTGCAATATTAAATTCATAGGATCTATATGAGACTGTTCCTGAATAGGGGTGCCTAAGGCAATTTTCAATACCGTATTTTCATGTACTTCAGGCTGTTCTTTTGATTGCATCAACGAACCTAAAACACCTGCAAAAAAGAAAAACAGCAAGACACAAAATGTAATTAATGCCAACAATGCGGCAAAAAATGTTTTAAGAAAACTCTTCATCTATTGTTTAATTTTTTTTAAAGATAAACAAACATACTACTTTTGCATAATTTTAATTACTATGACCACAACCTACTTACTATTAGGAACAAATATGGGCAACCGTTTCGAACTAATAAAAAATGCCCAAAATTTAATTCGGGAAAAGGTAGGCAGCATAAGTAAAAACTCTTCTTCCATTTATGAAACAGCTGCCTGGGGAGAAGAAAATATGGCAGATTATTTAAATCAGGTTTTGGTAGTAGATACCCGATTAAATCCGCTCCAATTGCTTCAAAAAATTCATCAAATAGAACAAAGCCTGGGTCGCAAAAGAGAAATGATGTGGGGACCCAGAACCATGGATATAGACATTCTCTTTTATGATCAATATATCTGTAATACCCCCCGGTTAACTATTCCGCATCCCCATATTCCCAAACGTCGTTTTGTACTCACCCCACTAGCAGAAATAGATCCAACCTTTATACACCCGCTGCTTAATAAAAGCATTCAAAATCTTCTCACTCATTGCGAAGATAAATTAAGTGTAAAAAAATATGAACGCGTGCACACGCCTGTTAAATAGTAAATCCATTAGGTAAGGTCTTATCTTTTTTTACAACCACTATCCCGCTTCTTACCGTATATAATTCTTCATCGGTATCTTCCAAATGTGCTCCCCCATTAATTCTCACATCATTTCCTATTCTTACATTTCTATCTATAATAGCATTATTAATATAACAACGTTCTCCTATTCCGATTGCGGGAATCCCTTTATTTGTTAAACAGCTTAACTGATCTAGATTTTCATACATATTACTTCCCATGATATAACTATTTATCACTGTAGTTCCCTTTCCTATTCTAGTTCGAACCCCAACGACTGTTCGTTCCAATCGGCTGGCCAAAATAATACAACCATCCGCCACGCTGGCTCGCTCCAACGTGGTACCCAAAACCTTTGTTGGGGGCAACATACGCGCCCTTGTATAGACTACTGAATAAGGATTAAATAAATTAAAATGAGGAATAGGTTCTGTAATATTCAAATTGGCATCAAAAAAAGCATGTACCGTTCCAATATCAGTCCAATACCCTTCATATTGGAAGCTTATCACTTTAAATTTTTCTATGGACTTCGGAATAATTTCTTTACCAAAGTCTGTAGCCTGAGCCTCTGTCGCAAGAATTTTCTTTAAAAAAGATTTATTAAAAATATAAATTCCCATAGAAGCCAGATATTTTCGTCCTTCACTTTTCATCTTCTTACTCACCTCCGATTCCCATTGGTCTAATTCAGCAGAATCAGGCTTTTCCACAAAAGATTCTATCTCCCCCTCCTTATTCGTTTTCATAATCCCAAAACCAGGAGCATCTTGGCTATTTACCGGAGTAGTAGCAATTGACACCTCTGCTTTCTTATCTATATGCTCTCGCAACATTTTATTAAAATTCATACTATAGAGCTGATCCCCGGATAGAATCAGAATATAATCATATTCATGTCCAATAAAATGATGCAGACTCTTGCGCACAGCATCTGCCGTACCTTCAAACCAATTGGTATTTTCAGGAGTTTGTTCGGCCGCCAATACATCCACAAAACCATTGCTAAAATGGTCGAAGTGATACGCATTTTTGATATGCCGGTTTAAAGACGCAGAATTAAACTGTGTTAATACAAAAATTTTATTCATCTCTGAATTTAAACAGTTGGAAATAGGGATGTCAACCAATCTGTATTTCCCTGCAACCGGCACTGCCGGTTTAGAGCGATGATGCGTTAGCGGATATAATCTTGTTCCTCTTCCTCCGCCTAGAATTAATGCCAATATTTTCGGTTTCATATTTATAATTTTAATTTTGAATAAAGCGTAGAATATTCTTTGACTGATTTTGTCCAAGAGCAATCTATTTGCATCATTTTTTTTCTTAAAGCATACATCTTTTGATGATTTTTAAAGAGTTCTTTGCCTCTGATAATCGCTCGACTAATATCCCATGGTTCTACCCATAAAAAGCGAATCCCATAGCCACCTTTATCTCCAAAATCCACTACCGTATCTTTTAATCCACCTACAGAAGATACGATAGGAATACTGCCATAGCGCAAAGCATACAGTTGATTAAGTCCACATGGTTCTACTCTGGAAGGCATAAGCAAAAAATCCGTTCCGGCATAAATTTGATGAGACAATTTTTCATTATATCCCACAAATACATTATAACAATCTTTATATTTTTTTCTTAACTGCTTCAAGCCCCATTCTATATCAGGATTTCCATTCCCCAGCACCAAAAAATTAAAGGCTCCCTCCGTTTCATTACACACCTCATCAATCACTTCCGGCAATAAATCTACGCCTTTATCAGGCACAGCACGACCAATAAACGACACCAAAGGTTTTTTGGAATCCAATCCAAATCGTTTGCAAAGCGCTGCTTTATTTGCTTTCTTTCCTGAAGTCACATCTCGCAAACCATAATTTGCAGCTATTTGTTGATCTGTCTTTGGATTCCATACTTCAGGATCTATACCATTTACAATACCCACGCATTTTCCGGCTTCATACTGAAACAGATTTTCCAATCCATTCGCCCGCTTTTTAATTTCCTCCAAATATCCGCAAGATACGGTTGTAACGCTCCAGGCGCATCTGACTCCTGCAGCCATTGAATTGATATTATTATCCCAGTCCAACAATCCTGATTTCCAGTTATCAAAAGCCGGAATCCAAGAAAATTTATCCCAACCCATCCAGCCTTGATATTGCGCATTGTGAATGGTAAATACCGTTGGAATTTCTTTCAAGCGCTGATATTGAAAACATTGCGTCATCATAAACGGAATGAGTCCACTATGGTGATCATGACAATGAATCACATCAGGCAAATCCACCCAGCTATTCAGCCAATTTAGCACGGCTTTCTGAAAAGCTGTAAACCTTTCCTGATCATCATAAAAACCATAGGGTTTACCCCGATCCAGCAAACCCGGAATATCTATTAGATATAAATCAAAACCTAGTTTATTGTCCTTTTCTTTAAAAACATTAAAATGTCGCCAATAATCGCCGGTCCACACCCCTCCTTCATGAACAACTTCAAAATTATTATTCTCAAAAAAGTCTGTTTTATAACATGGCATGGCTACTTTCGCAATATCTCCGACCTGATTTTGATATTTTGGCAATGATCCTACAACATCTGCCAATCCCCCCACCTTGGCGACAGGATAACACTCTGCGCTTATATGTAATATTTCCATCCCTAAATATCTTTTTTTAGATAAATATAAGGATTTGTTTTGTATTAATACCTGCTTAAGGTATATTTTTGATAATGGATTTATGAATACTTAAAAAATTCTTATCAAGCGCACACCCAAATAAGCAAAAAGAATCCCTAATACAACACTTGCCAGGATATATAACAAAGAATAGGAAACATATCCCTGTTGCAAAAGTTTTACACTATCAAAAGAGAAAGTAGAAAAAGTGGTAAACCCGCCACAAAAACCCGTCATCAACAACAAACGCAGTTCCGGTGTCATCCACTGTCCCCTATTGGCAAGTGCATATAACATGCCAATCAAAAGACACCCTAGTATGTTCACCATAAAAGTTGGCCAGGGAAAAGAAGAAACAAAATGCTTAGAAATAAATAATTGAATCAGATAGCGAAAAACACTACCTACAAAACCACCTGCCCCAACAAAAAGAATAGCTTTAATCATTATCTTTAAAGTATATCATATTAAACAGAGCAGGAGTCATTAATCATTTTGATAGTTCTTATTCTAAAGAAGAATAATGGCGAACTCCATCACCAAATGCAAAGTTACTTTTTTTATTTTTGTTCAGCGAAGAAAAAAGAATGCTTATTTTTGCGGCAAAAGTCCTGCAATAGATGCCCATTGAATACAAAAAAGAAGAACTGGAGATACTAAAAAGTATTGGTAAAGCTGCTGACATCATCAATCAGGAAGCTCGGCTCATAGGCGGTTTTGTTAGAGACAAACTACTCAAACGACCGACTAAAGACATGGATATTGTATGCTTAGGGGATGGTATTCAGCTGGCTAAAACAGTTGCGCAAGCGCTACAGCCTCAGCCTAAAGTACATATTTTTAAAAACTTTGGTACGGCACAAATAAAATGGGAAGGGTACGAAATTGAATTCGTGGGAGCACGCAAGGAAAGCTACCGTTATGATTCCCGAAAGCCGATTGTTCAACCGGGAACCATAGCGGAAGATCAAAGAAGAAGAGATTTTACCATCAATGCCTTATCTGTCAACCTGAATCCTAACAATTTCGGTAAACTCATTGATCCTTTTGAAGGTACCAAAGATCTACAGGATAAAGTTATTAAAACCCCATTAGAACCTGCACAAACATTTAGTGATGACCCCCTTCGCATGATGCGAGCCATCCGCTTTGCCACCCAGCTTCAATTTACTATTGAAGAAAATACACTTTCAGGAATCAAAGAAAATGCAAAACGTATTTGTATTGTATCTAAAGAAAGAATTACGGAAGAGCTCAATAAAATTATTCTTAGTAAGAAGCCCTCCATTGGATTTGAATTATTGTTCCAAACCGGAATACTGCATATTATTTTTCCACCAATGACACGTCTTCATGGCGTAGAAGTACGTGAGGGGAAAGGACATAAAGATAATTTTTTTCACACGCTTAAAGTATTAGATAATATTTGTCCATACACAGACGACCTTTGGTTGCGTTGGGCAGCTATTTTACACGATATTGGAAAACCCGCTACCAAACGTTTTGAGCCTGGTCACGGATGGACATTTCACGGACATGAAGTCGTCGGTAGTCGAATGGTGCCTAAAATTTTCAAAAAACTAAAACTACCGTTGAATGAAAAAATGCGGTTTGTTAAAAAACTGGTAGCCCTTCATTTACGTCCTATAAGTTTAACAAAAGACAATATCACAGACTCGGCACTCCGTCGCCTGCTCTTTGATGCAGGAGATGATTTGACGGCACTCATGTTGCTCTGTAACGCAGACATCACTTCTAAAAACAAGAAAAAGGTAAAACGATTTAAAGAAAATTTTAAACTGGTTCAACAGAAGTTAAAAGAAGTGGAAGAACAAGACCGCATAAAAAACTGGCAACCGCCGGTGTCAGGAAAAGAAATCATGGAAGCTTTTCATCTTCCCCCGTGCAAAGCGGTAGGTGATATAAAAAATGCCATCAGAGAAGCTATCCTGGATGGAGAAATACCAAATAACAAGGAAGCCGCACTTCAATATATGTACAAAAGCGCCAAAGAAATGGGTATTAAAACATAAATTCCGCTATACCCCATCACCTATATTGAAGGTTTTTAATGGATAGATTGCATTGATTTAGTAAATAAAAGAATAATTCTTTTTTTATTTGTTAATTTTATACTAAATTCATGCTTGAATAAAAGTTGTTGGCATTCTACTTTAACCAAATACAACTACTGTTTTTTTTATTATTTCATTAAAAATTAAAGCATGAATTTTTCAGAAATCTTCGGCAGTTTTGCTGATACCATTGCGACAAACGTTCCCGGTATTATTGGTGCATTAATCATTCTTTTTATTGGCTGGCTGATTGCCAAAGGAATTAAAGCACTGGTAATTAGGGTCCTAGAACACACATCCATAGACAAAAAGTTTTCTAGTGAGGGAAATATCAGTAAATCCATTGGCAGCATCCTCTACTACTTACTCATGATTATTGTTTTCATGATTGTCTTGGAAAACCTGGGAATTAGTTCCGTACTTTCGCCATTAGAAGGAATGGTAGCCGACTTCCTGCAATTTATTCCACATTTAGTAGCTGCCTTGCTCATTGGACTTATTGGCTATCTCTTAGCTAAATTTGTTTCTGACCTGATTAGTTTCGGAGGGAATTTCTTAGATAAGATTGTGTCCAAAACAGGATTTAAAGATACCAATCAAATTATTAAGGTTGTAAAAACCATTGTTTTCATCGTTATCTTTATTCCTTTATTAATTCAGGCCATCAATGCGCTGGAATTAGAATCTATTTCAAATCCGTTAAATACTATTTTAAGTGGATTTATCGGTATTATCGGAAATATCATTATTGCAGCTGTTATTTTAACGATTTTTGTTTGGGGCGGAAAATACCTGACTCAATTTATTACCAATCTGCTACAAAATCTCAACTTCGATAATCTGGCAGAAAAAATACAGCTGAAAAACATGATTGGCGACCAGTCTTTCTCTAAATTAATAGCAAACATATTGTATTTTTTCATTATTTATTTTGGTGTCATTACAGCCGTACAGATACTTGAACTGCAGGTATTAACGCAGATTTTAGATACCATCTTAGGAGTTATTGGATCTATTGCCTTTGGTTTGGTTATTTTGGTTATCGGAAATTTTGTTTCCGTACTTATTTACAACGGAATGATGCGTGCCGATGCAAACAAATTCATTGCTTCAATTGTTAGATATGCATCTTTAGTTATTTTCCTTGGAATGGGCTTAAGAGCCATGGGCTTTGCCAATGAAATTGTAAACCTAGCCTTCGGATTAACCTTTGGAGCCGTGGCTGTTGTTATTGCTTTAAGCTATGGCTTAGGCGGACGAGAAGCAGCTGGAGAACACTTTCGAGACATTATCAAAAAAATCAAGGGAGGAAACAAAGAAAATTCTTAATTGTTGGATACTCTTTTTTTAATCTCAGCCGGCAGAATACTTCTGTCGGCTTTTTATTTCTCCTCCCTTTCACTTTATCAACAAATAAAAAATATTTCTTTATCTTAGACACTTAAAAATGCTCCTCCTTAATATTATCCATATGTAAATGGTTGTAAATATTTGCAAACGAATTATAAGATATACAAAACACGCATGTATATTTTAATAATAACACTGATAATCAGCCGATTAAAACAAGAGAGAGTTACGTATATTTAGCCGTTCTCTGCAAGCTTAGCCAACCACACAAACAGCACATTTGATTTTTGCCACGCAAGAGCCACCGCTGAAAAAAAACAAAAGAGCTGTTTTCCCCTTCGCTTTAATAGAATTAACTAAATTTGAAACATATAAAAATTGTACTAAAAATAAATGGCTAAAAAAAATACGAAAGAGAAATCCATTGAAGAATCTTTATGGCAATCCTGTGACAAATTAAGAGGTTCGGTAGAACCTTCGGAATACAAACACGTCGTTCTCGGACTTATTTTCCTAAAATTTGCCGGTGATAAATTTGAACAACGCAAAAAGGAACTCATCGCCGAAGGCAAAGAAAAGTACGTGGAAATGAAAGATTTCTACGCAATGAAAAATGTGTTCTATTTAGAAGAAATTTCACGATGGAGCTACATCATCAAAAATGCCAAACAAAACGATATTTCTCTAAAAATCGATACCGCGCTCAACACCATTGAAAAAGACAACCCGGAACTAAAAGGAGCATTGCCCGATAATTATTTTTCCCGCTTGGCGCTCGACAAAACCAAACTCGCTTCCCTGCTCGACACCATCAACGATATCAATACGCTCAAAGACAACGGGCAAGATATTATCGGTAGAATCTACGAATATTTTTTGGGGAAATTTGCCTTAAAAGAAAGTAGCGGAAAAGGAAAAGGCGAATGTTATACCCCAAAAAGTATTGTTAATCTGATTGCGGAAATGATTGAACCTTACAAAGGCAAAATCTATGACCCTTGTTGTGGTTCAGGAGGTATGTTTGTGCAATCTGTTAAATTTATCGAAGCCCACCAAGGAAGCAAAAGGGAAGTTTCTATTTACGGACAAGAAAACACACCAACCACCTACAAATTGGCGAAAATGAACTTGGCGATTCGTGGGATATCTGCCAATCTTGGAGAGAAACACGCCGACACCTTTGCCAACGACCAACACAAAGACCTAAAAGCCGATTTTATTATGGCGAATCCGCCTTTTAACCTAAAAGATTGGCGGGGTAAAGATGAGCTTTTGGACGACCCAAGATGGATGGGCTATGAAGTACCACCAAAAAGCAATGCCAACTATGGTTGGATTTTAAATATGGTGAGCAAACTTTCCGAAAATGGGGTGGCAGGATTTATTTTGGCAAATGGTGCACTATCGGGTGGAGGTGACGAGTATAAAATCCGAAGGAAACTCATTGAAAATGATTTGGTGGAAGCCATCATAATTATTCCAAGAAACACATTTTACACCACGGACATTAGTGTAACGCTATGGATTTTGAATAAAAACAAAAAAGCACGCACGGACAAGAACAAAGAAATTGAAAGAAACTACCGAGACCGTTCGGGCGAAATCCTGTTTATGGATTTAAGACGTTGGGGAAGTGTTTACGAGAAAAAATATGTGCAATTGACCGACAACGACATCCGTCAAGTAGCTGAAAATTATCACAATTGGCAGACGGCAACAATGATGAATGATGAATTTTTAATTGTTAATGAAAAAACAGGCAAAAACATTAACCATTCATCATTAACAATTAACCATTATAAAGACGTTCCCGAATATTGTTATTCAGCCGATTTTGAAGAAATTAAAGAAAATGATTTCTCATTAGTGCCAAGTAAATATATTGAGTTTGTGGACAAAGACAGTGGAATTGATTTTGATACCGAGATGATACGTATTCAAACAGATTTTAAACAACTTTTGCAAGAGGAAAAAGAATCGCAGGAAGAATTGAAAGCGGCATTTAAAACTTTAGGATATGAAATATGAAAATTGATAAGGCATACATACAATGGATTAAGCAGCTCAAAGAGAAAGTTCGTTCCACTCAGATTAAGGCTGCTATAGCTGTAAATTCCGAATTAATCAAACTTTATTGGGAATTGGGGGCAATGATTAGTAAAAAGGAGAATATATGGGGAAGTAAGTTGATAGAGCAGGTTGCCAATGATTTAAAAGATGAATTTCCCGATATAAAAGGGCTTTCAAGAAGTAACCTTTACTATTGTAAAAAGTTTTATTTATTCTACAGTGAATATGTCCAACAAGCTGTTGGACGATTGCAAGAACGCAAAGATAAACCGGAAAAAATCCAACAAGATGTTGGACAATTCCAAGGAGCAGATAAAGAAGGGATTTCAAAAGTAAAACACGTGGTAGCCCAAATTCCTTGGGGACATAATATCTTGATTTTCACAAAATGTAATGATGTCAGAACAGCCTTGTTTTATGTACAAAAGACCAAAGAAAATCAATGGAGTCGATCGACGCTTAAAGACCAGCTAAAAAGCGAATTACATAAAAGAGAAGGAAAGGCGATTAGTAATTTTAAAAACACTTTACCCAATCCATTATCTGAATTGGCGCAGGAAACGCTAAAAGACCCGTATGTCTTCGATTTTTTACAATTGGATACCACTTATCGAGAAAAAGATATTGAAAACCAACTCATTCATCACGTCAATCGCTTTTTGTTGGAGTTGGGAAAAGGATTTGCCTTTGTCGGGCAACAATATCCATTAAAGATATCAGATAATGCGTATTTTTTAGACCTACTGTTTTATCATACGCGGCTGAAATGCTATGTTGTTATCGAATTAAAAAACACCCGATTCCGCCCGGAGTTTACCGGGAAACTCAATTTTTATCTTTCTGCTGTGGATAGTTTGGTCAAAGCTGACGATGATAATCCCACCATTGGTTTATTGCTCTGTAAAGAAAGAGATAACATAGAAGCCGAATTCGCTTTGCGTGATTTACAAAAGCCGATTGGAATTAGTGAATATATCCTAACCAAAGAATTGCCAGATGATTTAAAAAGCAATTTGCCCACCATTGAAGAAATTGAAAATCAGTTGACTTTTAAAACCGATGAAGAAGAATGACAAAAAGTAACTACAAACGAATTGGCGATTACATTCAATTGGTGGATAAACGGAATAAAGATTTGGCAATTACTAATCTGTTGGGGATAAATATCAACAAAGAATTTATGCCTTCCGTAGCTAATGTAACCAATACGAATTTGGGTAAATACAAAATAATTGAGAAAGGTCAATTTGCTTATTCTGCAATGCAAGTTGGAAGGGATGAAACCATACGGATTGCGCTTTATTACGAAGAAGAACCTGCCATTATTTCCCCGGCTTATTCAGTGATTGAAGTAAAAGATGAAAATGAGTTGTTGCCTGAGTATATGATGATGTGGTTTCAACGCCCTGAATCTGACCGATATGGTTGGTTTATCAGCGATAGCAGCGTGCGAGCAAGTTTAGATTTGGAACGACTTTTCGATATCAAAATCCCCATCCCATCCCTATCCGAGCAAAAGAAATACGTAGCCATTTACAAAGGCATTCTCGCCAACCAAAAATGCTACCAAAACAGCTTGGAAGATTTGCAGCTGATTTGTGATACGTATATTGAAGATTTAATTAAAACCGAAGAGAAAAAATACTTGGGGGCGTTTATTGAGCAATCGGATGAACGAAATTCGGATTTGGAAACAGATAATCTTTTAGGAATTAGTGTAAACAAAGTTTTTACTGATACAAAATCGGTTAAAAGCCGTTTAGATTTGTCAAAATATAAAATTGTTAGACCAAGACAATTTGGTTACGTTTCTGTTACATCAAGGAATGGGGAGAAAATCTCTATTGCAATTTTGGATGGAGAACCGGGATTGGTTTCAAGTACATACACCGTTTTCAAAGTCAAAGACGAAATACAATTATTGCCGGAGTATTTGTATCTATATTTCCAGAGAAGTGAATTTGACCGATATGCCCGTTTTCATTCTTGGGGCAGTGCCCGGGAAACTTTTGATTGGGAAGATATGTGCAATGTAAAATTGCCCATCCCGAGCATAGAAAAGCAAAAAGCCATTGTCACGATATATCATACCTTGGAAACGCGGAAACGCATTAATGAGCAATTGAAAGAAAGTGTGAAGCCGCTTTGCCCGGTGGTGATGCGTGGGGTGGTGGAAGAAATAAATAAAATTGAGAATTATGCCTAAAAATAAAGATGTTTGGAAGTCAGAGAATATTTTAAAGCTAAGAGATTATCGAGTTCCAACTGCAATTGAATTTAAAGAAGAAGAAATAGATCAATATCGAGAGTCTATTGAACCTTGGTTAACAGCACTATGTCAAAGTGAACATTTGTCATTATTGACAGGTTCCGGTATTTCATCAGCAATACATCATCTGGCCAATGGTTCTACAGGAGCAGGAATGGGTGAAATGGAGTTTTCTGTTTTCAAAGAAGAAATTGAAAAAAAATCAAAGGAAACCGCTCAGAGTATTGGTAGAGGCGAACCAAATATTGAGGATCAGATAAGAACGGTAAATGAATTGATTAAGGGGTTAGATATTTATTTGGCATTAAATAAAGAGGGTGATAAAGAACTTACGGGAAAACTGAATACTCTTAAAAAAGAAGTTCAGGAGGGGATAACAACCTTTGCTAATAACGTGCTTGAATCTGAAAAGAATATTGTTTTATCAGAGAAAAATGAGCCTGCTGAATATCTAATGAACTTCCTCTTAAGTTTTGCCGGTAGAATTGCTACAAGAGAAAGACTAAACCTGTTCACTTTAAATTACGATAGAGTATTGGAATTTGGAGCTGAGTTGGCTGGACTACATTTAATAGATCGTTTTGTCGGAAGCATATCTCCAATTTTCAGGTCTTCTCGATTAAATATTGATATTCATTATAACCCACCCGGAATTCGCGGTGAACCAAGATATTTAGAAGGGGTCGTGAACTTTACTAAGCTACACGGTTCTTTAGATTGGTCCCAGAACGATGGAGTGGTTCGTAGATTAGCACTCCCATATGGAGCTGAGAAAATAGAATCATATAGTGACAGTGGAAGTTTAATGATCTATCCTAATTCATCCAAGGATAGAGAAACCGCTGAATATCCGTATGTTGAATTATTCAGGGATTTTGCAAGCTCTATTATACGTCCCAATTCCACAATTGTAACTTATGGATATAGCTTTGGTGATGACCATATCAATAGAGTCTTAAATGATATGCTATCAATTCCTTCTACGCATCTTGTAATTATTTCAAGAAGTGACACAGGTGAAAGAATTAGTAGATTTTACAAAAAGGTAAAACGACCAGCGCAAATCACTCTACTGATTGGAAAGCATTTTGGAGATATCAAAAATCTTGTAGATTATTATTTACCAAAACCAGCGATTGATAAGACTACTTACAAAATGGCCGATTTACTTACAGCAAGAGGTGTTGTAACAACGAATCCTAAAAAAGAAGAAAGAGATGAGTAGAACGCCAATTGAAAATCAAGCGGATTTACGGATAGGCTTCGTTGAATATGTAGCTCCCGATGATATTAAAGTGCAACTTGATTTAGAAGCACCAGAAGAAATTGCTGCCAATGCAGGGATACCCAGGCAGTTCCCCCGCATTAATAGTTACGTAATAATTCCCGGAGAAGGAGGTCATATCGTTTGTCAAGTTGAATGGATTAATATAGAACGTTCTCCTTTTCCCAAAAGAAAAGGGTATAAAGATTACGGTCTTATTGATTTGCCATTTCCAATAAGGAAAATGAAAGTTGTTCCGATAGGGATTCTTAAAAGTCTATTCTCTGAAGAATTTAAGTTCCATAGAGGTGTTCATTCATTCCCAAGTATTGGTTCTCCAGTTTTAATCCCTACTGATAAGCAATTAGGATCGATTATTAAATCTGGTTCGAATCGACGAGTTCATATTGGGAAAAGCGTATTAACAGGAAACGAAAAAGTAAAAATAGATCCCGACAGATTGTTTGGTCGGCATTTAGCTGTTTTAGGTAATACCGGAAGTGGAAAATCTTGTACGGTTGCCGGGTTGATTCAATGGTCGATGGAAGCCGCTAAAAATAATGAAGTTTCAAACCCCAACGCTCGCTTTGTTATTTTAGATCCCAATGGAGAATATGCTAAAGTATTTGGAGATAAAGCAAAAGTTTTGCAGGTCAACGGGGAGGATAAAAATAAACTTGAAGTGCCTTTATGGTTATGGAACAGTCAAGAATGGAAAGCCTTTACTCAAGCTAAACCCGGAGCACAACTGCCTTTACTAAAACGTTCTTTAAGAGCGATGAGAAATAAGAATACTGAGATTGAAGAAGATAAAAAAATTAAAGCCAAGAGATACTTCGGTTTAATTTTGGTGTCAGCAAGAAGTGCATTGAATAATGGTATTCCTTGGAGCGACAATTATGGTAAACTTAATGGATTTTACAATTTGGTAAAAAGCTGGTATGAAAGTTCTCTCGTAATTCAAAAGGAAAATGATAGTCTAACTACAATCGATGATTTGGTAGGTTGTTTGAACAATTTTATTAATGCAGAAGAAAGGACTAAAAAATATCCAAATTTACTATCAAATTTAGAGGAAATAAAAGAGATGATTTCAAAGATGGAGTCTGTTTTTCAGGAATTAGGTGGAAATGAAGTTGATTTAATTCCAAAAAATGAAGATACTCCTATTCCCTTTAAAGGCGATTTATTCCTTAATTATATCGAGGCACTTGCCAAGGAGACAGGTAATGAGCAATATTTAGAATTTCTAATAGAACGAATTCGTACCTTATTAGGAGATTCAAGAATGAATTCAATAATAGGTGATGAAACAGAAAAAGAACTGGATAAATGGCTTGAAAATTATTTAGGTGATACTAAAGATGAGGCGGTGACCATAATTGATTTATCTCTTGTTCCTTCTGAGATTACGCATATTATCACTTCTGTTATTTCAAGAATTATTTTTGAAGCTTTACAGCGATATAGAAAATTAAATAGTGAAATTCTACCAACAGTTTTAGTAATGGAGGAAGCTCATTCTTTTATTACACGATATAGTGATTTGAATGAATCAGAATCTTCAGCTATCTGTACTAAGGCTTTTGAAAAAATAGCCAGAGAAGGCAGGAAATTTGGTTTAGGACTAGTGATTTCTTCTCAAAGACCCTCTGAGCTTTCTCCTACGGTTTTATCCCAATGTAATAGTTTTATTCTTCATAGAATTAGTAATAGTCGCGACCAGGATTTAGTTGCAAAATTACTCCCAGATAATTTTAGAGGATTGCTTCGCGAGCTCCCTTCATTACCCTCACAAATGGCTGTATTGCTTGGTTGGGCATCAGAATTACCTATTTTAATGAAAGTCAGAGATTTGCCTAAAGAACAAAGACCGCAATCAGAAGACCCTGATTTCTGGGATGTTTGGACTAGAAAAAATAAAAATAGTGATACCGTTACCAGAGAAGTTAACTGGAAAGAAATTTCGGATGATTGGCAGGAAAACCAAAATAATTATGATGAAGAAAACATAGAACAATCTAAAATTGAAGATGGCAGTAATGAAGTTGATGATAATGATTATAGTAGCGAAGATGGTTCTTCAGAGGAGGATGATTTACCATTTTAAAGATTAAAAAACTAATAAAATGAAATTCACCGAAGCCAAATTAGAACAAACCTTTATAGAATTGCTTGCGCAAGAAGGCTACCCGCATTTTGTGGGCAGCAGCGTTATGCGTAGCGGTGAAAATGAAGTGCTGATTGAGGAAGATTTGATTTCGTTTTTAATGCAGCGATACGAGCAGGAAAATTTAACCAAAATGGAAGCCCAATCTATTGTGCTGCAACTCAAATCGCTTTCTTCTGCCGACCTTTACGAAAGCAATAAGAAAATAATGCGTTGGCTCTCGGATGGTTTTATCCTAAAACGAGAGGACCGCACGCAAAAAGACATCCATATTTCCCTGATTGATTATGCGGGCTTGGAGCAGCAGATAAAAAGCAAAAATTTAGACACTATTGCTGCTGAACCCAAAAAACAATATCCACCGGACACCAATATTTACAAGTTCGTCAATCAGTTAGAAATCGTCGGTACCCACAGGCGTATTCCCGACGGTATTTTATATATCAACGGTATTCCCGTAGTGGTATTTGAATTTAAAACCGCCATTCAGGGAAATACCACAATCCACAATGCCTATGTTCAACTAACAACGCGCTACAAAAGGGATATTCCCGAACTGTTTAAATACAATGCGTTTTGTGTCATTAGCGATGGTGTAAACAACAAAGCAGGTTCATTTTTTGCACCCTACGAATTTTATTATGCTTGGCGAAGAATTGAAGGCTTGGCAAAGGAAGTGGACGGCATCGATTCAATGTTTACACTTATTCAGGGAATGTTCGATAAAAAACGTTTGCGGGATATTATTCGGAATTTTATTTACATTCCGGATACTTCCAAGAAGGATGAAAAAATTGTCTGTCGTTATCCACAATATTACGCAGCTCGAAGGTTATATGAAAACATCAAAAAGGCACAAAAACCGGATGGAGATGGGAAAGGAGGAACTTATTTTGGGGCAACCGGGAGCGGAAAGAGTTTTACAATGCTCTATCTCGCACGCTTGTTGATGAAAAGCAAACATTTTGAAAGCCCGACCATTGTCCTTATTACAGATCGTACTGATTTGGACGACCAACTTTCGGCACAATTTACCAATGCCAAACAGTTTATTGGCGACAACACCGTAGAAAGTGTAGAAAGTAGAGCCGACCTAAGAGAAAAATTGCAAGGCCGACAAAGCGGTGGTGTTTTCTTGACTACTATTCACAAATTTACAGAAGATACGGAACTACTTACCGAGCGAACCAATGTGATTTGTATTTCGGATGAAGCCCACAGAAGTCAGACCAATCTCGACCAAAAAATTAAAGTAACCAAAGAAGGCGTAAAAAAGACCTTTGGCTTCGCCAAATATTTACACGATTCTTTGCCCAACGCCACTTTTGTAGGGTTTACCGGAACACCGATAGATGCCACTTTAGATGTATTCGGAGAAGTAATTGATGCCTACACAATGACGGATTCCGTACGAGATGAAATTACCGTGAGAATCGTTTATGAAGGTAGAGCTGCCAAAGTCGCCCTAGATAACAGCGAATTAGACAAAATCGAAAAATATTATGAAGAAGCGGCCGAAGAAGGGGCCAACGAATATCAAATAGAAGAAAGCAAGAAAGCCACTGCCACAATGAACGCTATTTTGGGTGACCCAAAACGATTAGAAGCCGTGGCAAAAGATTTTGTAGCGCATTACGAAAATCGGATAAACGAAGGTGCAACAGTAAAAGGAAAAGCGATGTTCGTTTGCAGTAGCCGTGAAATTGGGTATGAATTGTATAAAAACATTATCGAATTACGCCCGGAATGGGCAAAAGTGAAAGTTGCGGAGGACGGAGCTGTTTTAACCGACAAAGAAAAACGGGAAATCAAACCGATGGAATGTATCAAAATGATAATGACCCGAGGAAAAGACGACCCAAAAGAGATGTACGATTTACTCGGCACAAAAGAATATCGCAAAGAATTGGACAGGCAGTTCAAAAATGAAAAATCCAATTTCAAAATTGCCATTGTGGTCGATATGTGGCTGACCGGATTTGATGTTCCATTTTTGGATTCCATTTACATAGACAAACCTATAAAACAGCACAACTTAATTCAAACCATTTCACGAGTCAATCGAAAATTTGAAGGCAAAAACAAAGGTTTGGTGGTCGATTATATCGGCATCAAAAAACAAATGAATCTCGCCCTTGCTCAATACAACAAAGGAGAAAGAGAAAACTTTGAGGACATTCACGAATCCTTGATCGTAGTTCGAAATCATCTTGATTTATTGGCTAAAATCTTCCATAAACCTGCCCGCCAGAGTTCAGCGGCAGGCGGGTTTGATAGTTCAGGCTATTTTGACGGAACAGAATTACAGCAATTGAACACGCTCAATATGGCAGCTGAATATGTTCAGACCACCAAAGAATTGGAAACTCGATTTATGGGCTTGGTGAAACGCCTGAAAGCAGCTTACGATATTTGTGCAGGAAGCGAAAAGCTCACCCAAAAAGAAAGGGATTACACCCACTTTTATCTCGCCATACGTTCTATCGTATTCAAACTAACAAAGGGAAACGCACCGGATACCGCACAGATGAATGCAAGGGTAAGAGAAATGATAAAGGATGCTTTAGAAAGTGATGGTGTTCAGGAAATTTTTAAACTCGGTGACGAAACCCATAGCGAACAGGATCTTTTTTCAGAAGACTACTTAGCAAAGATAGATAAAATCAAACTGCCCAATACCAAAATAAAACTATTGCAGCAACTATTAGCAAAAACCATTGGCGAAATAAAAAAAGTGAACAAGGTTAAAGGAATTGACTTTAGCAAGAAGATGGAGGCCTTGGTGGAGAAATACAACGAACGCAAGGAAAATGATGTTTTGCGGAGCGAAGTTTACGAAGAGATGGCAGAACATTTAACCAATATGATTTGGGAGGTACAAAAAGAGTTTAATGCAGGCGACGAATTAGGAATTGATTTTGAGGAAAAAGCTTTTTATGACATTTTAAAAGACTTATGCATCAAGTATGACTTTAAGTATCCGGAGAATAAATTGATTGAATTGGCAAAAGCCGTTAAGGACTTAGTTGATTCACAAGCCAAATTTCCCGATTGGAATAAACGCGAGGACATAAAATCTGCTCTAAAGGTCGGTCTCATTTTACTTTTAGACGAGCACGGCTATCCACCCGTAGAACGAGATGAAGTTTATAAAGACATCTTTGAACAAGCAGAAAACTTTAAGAAGAACAGTATTATTGACAAATAATTCCACCACTTAACAGCCACACACATTGCCAAGTCGCGCCTGCCAACGCACAAACCAAAACTTGGCAAAGAGTGTGTCTGTGCCAACGCTGACAGACGACCCAAAAAGAACACCGAACGCACAACAGTTTGCCGCAATGGCTGGTGAACGTCTCCGATTAAAGGGAAAGTACTAAATTTACGGTCTCTGCTTTGATTGACTGTTTGTAATGAAAATCCGCTCCCTCGCCAATATGCAAACCGTTACAGGCAAGCTAAAAACAAAATTTTGCCCCTAAATTACATTCTGTTATTGATAAATATTAATGAAAATTTTCGCAAGTTTGTAGCAGAATGGCAGAAAAGCAAGACATAGAATATAAAAGCAGTTGGCACACCCAATATTTAAAATGGATTTGCGGTTTTGCGAATGCTCAAGGCGGAACAATTTTCATTGGAAAAAATGATGATGGTAAAACTATTGGTGTTGATAACTACAAAAAATTAATGGATGATATTCCCAATCAAATTCAGAACACATTGGGAATTACAACCGAAGTAAATCTTCTCAAAGAAAAAGATAAACATTTTATTGAAATTAATGTCCAGCCCTACTCTGTCCCCATTTCTTTACGTGGAAAATATTATTACCGAAGCGGTAGCACAAAACAAGAATTAACGGGAACTGCTCTTAATGAATTCCTTTTGAAAAAATCAGGTAAAACTTGGGATGAAGTAATTGAACCAAGAGCTACAATCGGAGACATTGATGAAAAAACCTTGAAATCTTTTATTGAATCCTCTAAAGATAAAGGTCGTTTACCCGATACTTCAGGCTTACCAGTTTCGGAAATAATGGAAAAACTGCGTTTGACAGAAAACGGAGAAATCACCCGAGCTGCTA
>CAZLDH010000012.1:18760-30979 GCA_964558275.1 uncultured Chitinophagaceae bacterium | reverse complement strand
TTGACCCCTTTACCTGCGCGGTTGGTAATGCGATAATCTTCCACCTGTGTTCGTTTTCCATACCCGTTTTCGGAAACGACCAATACGGTTTTATTCTCTACTTCCGAGTCTTTTTTCACACAAATCATGCCAACGACTTCATCATCTGTGGCATTCACTTCTATACCTCTCACTCCTATGGCACCTCTTCCGGTTGCTAGTACTTTTTCTTCATGGAAATGAATTGCTCTACCACTTTTGACGGCCATCATCACATAATTATCCCCATCTGTTAACCTGGCTTCCAACAGCTCATCACCATCATTGATTGTAATGGCATTAATACCATTCTGGCGTGGTCGGGAGAAATCTTCTAACCTTGTTTTCTTAATAATCCCCTTTCGCGTTCCTAAAATGATATAATGATTCTCTACAAATTCTTTATCCTTTAATTTATGAACATCAATAATAGCACGAACATTATCATCCGGAGGAATACTCACCAAATTTTGAATGGCTCTTCCCTTGCTTTGTCTTCCTGCTTCCGGAATCTGATAAACCCGAAGCCAAAAACAACGACCTTGCTCCGTAAAGAACAACAAGGTAGAATGTGTTGAAGAAATAAACAAATGCTCAATAACATCTTCCTCCCTGGCTCTACTACCAATATGTCCTCGTCCCCCACGGCGTTGTTGTCTATAATTTTCTAACAACGTTCTCTTAATATAACCCAATTTAGAAATGGTAATTACCACATCTTCATCGGCAATCATATCTTCTATACTCATTTCATCAGCTCGGAATTCTATATCGGTTTTTCGCTCATCTCCAAATTTCTTCTTCACCTCCAATAATTCATCCTTAATGATTTGCATACGCAAACCTTCATTAGAAAGAATTTCCCGCAGATGATTAATCTGTTTAGCGAGTTCCTCATATTCCGCCTTAATCTTATCACGCTCCATGCCGGTAAGACGATGAAGCCGAAGATCCAAAATCGCCTTTGCCTGTATTTCTGAGAACTCATAATTCTCTATCAACGCAGCTTTAGCTTCATCCGGTGTCTTAGAGTTTCTAATCAGAGAAATAATCTCATCTAAATGATCTAAAGCAATCAAATAACCTTCTAAAATATGAGCTCTCTTCTCGGCTTCTCTTAATTCGTATTTTGTCCTTCTGATGATAACCTCATGGCGAAAATCAACAAATTCTTTAATTAAAGACTTCAGATTTAATATTTCCGGTCTTCCATTAACAAGAGCCACGTTATTAATTCCGTAAGAAGTCTGTAATTCACTATACTTATATAGTTTATTAATAATGACCTGAGAAATAGCATCCTTCCTAAGTTCTACAACTATGCGTGTACCTTTCTTATTAGATTGGTTAGAAACATGCGTTATACCTTCAATTACTTTGTTATTAACGAGTTTTCCTATTTTTTCCGCCAGGGCATCTCTGCTCACCTGATAAGGCACTTCATTAATAACAATGCGTTCTTTTCCTGTATTTGAGGTCTCCACTTCTACCTTTCCTCTGAGTACTACCCTGCCACGACCGGTATGCATGGCCTTTTTCACCCCTTCCATACCATATATTATACCTCCGGTAGGGAAATCAGGAGCCGGCACATGTTGCATCAAATCATCAATAGATATCTCATTATCCTCAATATAAGCGATACATCCATCAATAACTTCTGAAAGATTATGAGGCACCATATTGGTTGCCATTCCAACTGCAATTCCGGAAGCACCATTCACCAACAGCTGGGGAATTCTACTCGGCAATACGGCAGGTTCTTCCAGGGTGTCATCAAAATTAAGCGTAAAATCAACCGTATCTTTCTTGATGTCCCCCAACATATTTTCGGCAATATCCTGTAACCGGGCTTCAGTATAACGCATTGCCGCCGGACCATCACCATCTTGAGAGCCGAAATTACCCTGTCCTTCAACAAGCCGATAGCGCATACTCCAAGGCTGTGCCATACGTACCATGGCATCATATACCGAGCTGTCACCATGCGGATGATATTTACCCAAAACCTCTCCGACAATACGCGCAGATTTTTTGGTTGGTTTACTATGTATGAGACCAAGTCCATGCATGGCAAATAAAACACGACGATGAACGGGCTTTAATCCATCTCTAACATCAGGAAGTGCACGACCGACAATAACCGACATAGAATAGTCGATATAGGCCGATTTCATTTGTTCCTCAATATTAATTGGAATGATTCTTCCCCCCTGAGATTCAAGGTTATTTTCTTCCATATATTTTCAACTTATACAGTATTCAATTTTCTCCTCAAAAACTCACAAAGATATGCTTTTTAAGGCATTCACACAAGACTAACTGCGTCTCCTGCGATTATTCTGTCTATTATTTTTTTTATTATAACGCCGCCCTCGTTTTCCTCTTCCTTTCTTAGGCCGACCGCGTTCTAACGAATTCAAACTAATCTGACCTACCACATCCACAAAGGAATGTTCTTCTTCTCCTTTTTTAGATTCTAAAACCACAGGACCAAGATCTGCCACTTTTTCTCCGGATTTATTCATTTTTTGAATTTCAAGCACCCTCTTGATAGACAGAGGATATTGCTTATGTGAACCGGTGTAAGAGTACCACATTAATTCTTTAAAAATATCTTTCTTCTGAAGATACAGTGTTCCTTGCTCTGTTTGTAATTTATTCGCATCATTTGGAAAATGCTGCAATGCATCCAAATACATATCCAGTTCAAAATTCAAACAACATTTCAACCTGCCACATAATCCGGACAATTTATTTTGATTAATAGATAGGTTTTGATATCGGGCAGCAGATGTGCTCACAGATTTCATGTTATGCAACCAAGAAGCGCAACAGAGCTCTCTGCCACAGGCTCCTACCCCACCTAGTTTAGCCGCCTCCTGCCGGGCACCAATCTGTCTCATTTCTACTTTCACATGAAACGCCGAAGCATATTCTCTAATCAATTGCCTAAAGTCCACTCGGGAATCGGCAGTATAATAAAAAGTAGCTTTTTTACCGTCAGCCTGCATATCAATTTCAGTAATCTTCATTTTTAATCCAAGCTCCCTCGCAATCACTCTGGAACGAACCAATATCGCTTTCTGACGATCCTTATTGGCACGAAAAGCCTCTAAATCCGATGCTGTAGCTGTTCGCAATATCTTTTTTAATTCGGCATCTTTATTGACTTTCTTTCTTTTCATTTGAAGACGAACCAATTCACCTGACAAAGAAACCTGCCCCACATCAAAACCACCAACTCCTTCTACTACTAACATCTGTCCTTTTTGAAAAGTCTGATGCATTGTATTTCGAAAAAATTCTTTTCTACTGCCTTTATTAAAACTGATTTCCACAATATTAAAAGGAGTCGATTGATCACTCTGCGGAATATCCGCCAACCAATCATAAACCTCTCTTTTATTACAACCTCCACTACAATATTTCTTCGTACTTGCCGGATTGCCATTTACCTTCGTTCCACAACTACCATATGGCATAATTATTTATTTTTATTTTTTTCAAAAATTATATCAATTTGTCTAATATTAACCTCAGCAAGTTACAAAATAATTACTTTTTGTACAAAACCAATCTTATCTTCTGCCAAAAAAAAGAGCCTCGCCAATGCGAGACTCTTTTTGTTCGATGGTATTTAACTTAAGCCTTATTCACCTTCTGTAAGAGAATCTGCTTTAGCACTTACGCTATCCGCTGCATTACCAACAGCAGCACCAACAGAATCAGCACCTGCTTTAACAGTTTCAGTAGTACTGTTAACAGTTGATTCAATTGCACTCTGAGATGAGTCAGCAGAATTGCCATTACTATTTCCAGATCCGCCACAAGAAGTTAGGGCCACAACTCCTACAAGAGCAGTTAAAATGAATAGCTTTTTCATGAATTATTCTTTTAATGTTTAAAAATGGGATGCAAAGTTATGCAAAACATCTCAAAAACAAAAATCATTCCATTTTTTTTAATAAATCTCATTTTTTAACAATTAAATCATTCCCAACTGCGCTTTTCCTTCATCATTAATCATATCAACGGACCATTTTGGTTCCCATACCATATGAATATGTATATCTTTATCCGGATACTCGTCTTGCAATAAATCACTTACATTCTGTGTAATCATTGGTCCAAAAGGACAACCTCGAGTGGTCAAAGTCATCACTACAAGAATAGTATTTTCATCCTCCTCGAAATCTATATTATAAACCAATCCCATAGTCATAATATCAAGTCCGATTTCCGGATCTATCACGTTATGCAATATCTGACCAACATTATCCTTCAACGATGCGTACGGATCCACGCTTTGGTTTTGTTCTTCTTCCGTCATCTTTATTTCCCTCCTTAGGTTTATGTGTCAACGTAAAAAATACATTCATATTATAAAAAACAGCTGTTAAAACAAGCCCTATACTACCCAATATAATAAGTAATTCATTCTGTAAAATAACCCCGACAATAGTCAAAATAATTCCTACTATGTATGTTGCAAACTGATACTTTACCCACTGATGTTTATATAAATCCTTAGGAAGTGGAGTTTTCATCTTCCCGATTAGTTTTTTGTACCGATGCATAAAAATAATAAATGGTAAAGTTTTATAGGTCTGACCAAGGATAATAGCAGTAATAAAACCGCCAAACACACTTATTCCATAGGCCAAACTGAAAGGAACTACTTTCGGATTTTGCTTGGGCAATAAAGCCAAAACTACCAATAAAGCAACGGGTAGTATCATTAATCCAACAGCTGTCAGAGTAATGGTCATCGGCAATTCCGTTTTCTTTCGGGCTGCTTCATTATATGCTTTTCTAACAAAAATGATATAACTGAGGACAGATACGGCACCAATAAATGCAAATACAGGCCAATAAGCCAGCGTATTAAATATGAAAGCCATTATTAAAAGTCCCAGCAATGCAATGTTTATTCCATAATAAGAAACTTTTACAAAAACTCCCGGTTCTTTATGAGAAAGCAAAAACATAGGAATGAGCTTTCCACCAACGCCCATAATTAAAAGTAAAAACCAACCGGCAATTCCCAGATGAGCATGTACTTTTAAATAAAAAATATCTCCGGCAGGAAAAAACCTATACCGCAGATTAAACACTAATAATGTACCTAGAAGTGCTGTAATTACCAACCACCAGGCAGCAGTCACCATACATTCTGCCGGCAAATTCCATTTTTTATTTTGCTTTGCAGTAAGGTAGGCATTTATTGCATAAAGTATGGTAGCCGAAAGAACAAGAAGCCCTCCTACCTGCATAGACCAACCGACCCAAAAGAACCAAAAAGAAAAAACCAACAAAATCACTCCCGGCAAAAGCAGCCAATAACAAATCTTGGCTAATTTCTCACTATATAAATGAACTTCCATCACAACCGGCAACAGCTGATGCGACGCACCAAAAATAAGCATTGTTCCCCAACCTAATGTCGCCAGATGTGTAATAGCTAAAATATGAGGTTGAAAAAAATGACCGGTAAAATGTCCTGCCGATAACAACAATAGCACTGTAAGTAGTAGAAATGAAACTGCAGCGGTGCCATAATAAGGTAAAACAACGGATGGGCCAGGTGCTTTTTGTGTGCCAAAAGGTATCATCTCTCCCTATTTTTTATGAAAGATTAATAGTTTGACGTCATCCTCTACCTCCTGATACACCATGTAGTCAAAATTTCTATCCTTCAATTCACTAAACAAAAACACGGGAATCCGTTTATGTTGCACAGATAAAACAAAATCTTTCGGTAATGCGGACAAGGCTTCTAAGATGGTTACCATCGGCATAGGCATTTCCATCATACTGACATCCACCTGAGTCACCTTTCCACCAAAACTTTCTAATTGTGTATTAAACGTTTCCGCCGAAACCAAATCCGGCATTTCCTGATTCAAGTCTCCCTTCCTTTCTTCTTTCTTTAATTTAAAAAAAGCGTGTACCTCTTCCGGGGAGATTGTCTCAATATAACTTTCATAACCTCTTTTTCCCAATACATTAATTAAGGGTGTTGGTTCAAAAGAATTAATAATTTTCAAAATTTTATCATCAGGAAGTTTCTTTATCACCTTCATGATAAGTTTCAAAGGATCTCTTCCTGCCTCAATGTCTTCTCTAACATCCAAGGTTTCACAATCCGCCTCCTTCAAACGCTTTACAAAATCAGGCACCGGCATTTTTTTTATTTGCTCTTCTTCTTTCAATTTTTGAAATTCAAAACCCAGAGGTTCCAGTGCTTCTGCGATTTCCTCCACCTTGCACTTGCCAATACTCGCGGCATGCCCAATAGTAGTTCTACCTGCCAATAGTTTTCTCAAAATCGGATTTCGAAGCCTTTCAAATTTTGAAGAAACCTTGGTCAAAACATCAATAGCTTTCTTATCTTTTTTTATCAGAACAGCTATTTTTGTATTCTTATTTATTTTAGTCATCTCCCATTGCAATTTTAGCAGAGTGGTTTGCATATTCTAGGCTGGCTCCGCTACTCAAAACAATATAAGCTTCAAAATCCTCTATAATATGTAGGGTATGTGGCTTTCTTTCAGGAATCTCAATCGTACACCCCTCTTTTAGTTGATGCTCTTTATTACTAAAAATAATTTCTCCCTTTCCCTTTGTCACCATCACAAAAGCCTCGGAAGACGCATAATGTGTAGGCATTCTTTTCCCCGCAGGAATCACTGCCTTTAATACTTTACTCTCCTTTCCTTTAAAAATTTCCACAATTCCCATAACAATTATTTTCTTCAAATATAAGACATTCTAATCTTAATTACCAACCTTTGTTTCTGACATCTGAATGTTTCCTATTGTATCTAAAACAATATAAGCTTTCAGATCATCAATAGCTTCCAGAACATGTCGTTTTAATCCGGGAATAAGATAAGCAGACTCTTTTTTTAGATAAACCTGCTCTTCATCAAATACCAGCTTCCCACTACCTTCCAATACAATAACAATAGCATCAGAAGTGGCATAATGCTCTTCTAGCGCTTCTCCTGACAAAAGGTGGACATCTAGTACAGTATGATATCCACCTTTAATAATTTCCCGCATTTCCACAATTCATCATTTTTTAGTTCAACGTCGCTTGTTTCTTCAAAGCTTTAGGAAATAAAATATTATTTTCTAAATGAATATGAAGATGCAAATCATCGTCCAGTTCCTTTAATTTGTTGAAATAAAGACGATAACTTTCACAGCCATCGGCAGGAACTTCATAACTATCAGAAAGATCTTCTATGGCATGAACATGTTTCGCTACCGCCTTATGTTCATCTTTCATCAATCTTACCGGCTCTTCAATAGAACCTTTATCCGCTAAGATCTCTTTCTGCTCCCCTGCTTGTACTAACTGACAAATAAAGGGGAATACGACAGTTTCTTCTTCTTTTTGATGAGCCAGCATATCCGACAATAAGGTATCAAGATGTTCCTTAATCTTATATAATTCAGGATGTGAATCTCCATGAACAGTGGCAATTTTTTTTGACAAATCAGTAAACATCTGTGCAGATTTCTTTACATATTTATGATGCACATTGACGATATAATCTGCAAGAAAATCTAATTCCCAGCTATTATAATCATGACCTGTTTTAGATTCGGATTTAGCTGCTTCATTCAAGGCTTCTTTCACCTCTTCCTCAGCAACACCTGCTCCCACACAGGCCTCAGACAATGTCTTATTGCCATCACAACAAAACTCCAAACCATATTCTTTAAAAACTTCCGCATTACGTAAATCCTTTCCTGCTATTTCACCAATGGTTTCTGCTGCTCCATCGGAAAGTACGCTTTTGGAAATTTTAATTTCCCACCAGGCCGGACCTTCTTTAAGATATTCCCAATCAAAAATAGCTCCACGCGTTGCTTTCAATTGATAATACAAGGGTTTAGGATCATGATCATTATGAATAACAAACGCCTCTCCCTCTTTCAAATTATCAAAAGTTTGAAAAATAGTTGGATGTTTTAACCTAGGTTCTATTTTAGTTACATCAAGCATAGTAGTTTCCATCTCACACAATTTAAAGTTTAATAATGAGACAAAGATAGTTCAATATTTTAATTAAGATATTATTGTCTTATTTATTTTACACAAAATTGACAATCTTCAAAGCCTGAAATTATTTTATCAGGACACGCATAATTGATCCGACCTATACAAAAACTGCAATAATGACAGTACTAAAATAATTTGAGTGAAGAACTACTGCCAGTTAACTGTAAAAATGACCGAAAAAAACAGCTTTATTCGAATGGCATAATTATAGCTAAATAAGTTTACAGATAATTTTTATCTAAAAACATTGATTTCAATTTTAAAATACAAATCATGGCAAAAGAATTAAGCATTAAACCATTGTCCGACAGAGTTGTCGTACAAGCTGCTGAGGCAGAAGAAACAACAAAGGGAGGAATCATCATTCCCGATACAGCTAAAGAAAAACCTCAGAAAGGTACAATAGTAGCTGCCGGTCCCGGAAAAAAGGATGAACCAACTACTGTTTCTGTTGGCGATACTGTACTTTACGGAAAGTACGCCGGAACAGAATTAAACTACGAAGGAAATGATTATTTAATCATGCGCGAATCAGATATTCTCGCTATCCTTTAAATCAGACCAACTTTATATTGGTCAGAATTAAATCTAATTATCATTTAAAATTAATGTAAATCATGGCAAAGCAATTGTTCTTCAATATTGAAGCCCGCAATAAAATGAAAGACGGGGTAGATGCTTTAAGCAATGCAGTAAAAGTAACGCTTGGACCTAAAGGTCGCAATGTTGTACTTGAAAAAAAATATGGTGCTCCTACCATTACTAAAGATGGTGTTTCTGTAGCAAAAGAAATCGAATTAGAAGATGCTATAGAAAACATGGGCGCACAGATGGTAAAAGAAGTAGCTTCTAAAACTGCAGACATTGCAGGAGACGGAACTACTACAGCAACCGTACTGGCTCAATCAATCATCACTGAAGGTTTAAGAAATGTCGCTTCCGGTGCTAATCCATTGGACTTAAAACGTGGCATCGACAAAGCAGTTAAAGCTATTGTTGCAAATCTTCAAGAACAGTCTGAAACTGT
Source organism: uncultured Chitinophagaceae bacterium (assembly GCA_964558275.1). GTDB lineage: Bacteria > Bacteroidota > Bacteroidia > Chitinophagales > Chitinophagaceae > FW021-bin31. Next base: position 21,857 of record CAZLDH010000012.1, on the reverse strand, counting down.
TGGTACTGATGCTGACAAGATTCGTCAGGTAGCTTCTATTTCTGCAAATAACGATCAGCAAATAGGTGATTTGATTGCGCAGGCAATGGAAAAAGTAAGCAAAGACGGTGTTATTACTGTAGAAGAAGCGAAAGGAACTGATACATACGTTGACGTAGTAGAAGGAATGCAGTTTGATCGCGGATATCTTTCTCCTTACTTCGTTACCGATAGTGAAAAAATGCAGACCGAATTAGAAAATCCTTACATCTTGATTTTCGACAAGAAAATCAGCACCATGAAGGATATCGTTCACATTCTGGAAAAAGTGGCTCAACAAGGCGCTCCGCTATTAATCATTGCAGAAGACTTAGAAGGGGAAGCATTGGCTACTTTGGTAGTAAACAAATTGCGTGGTACATTAAAAGTTGCAGCTGTAAAAGCTCCTGGCTTTGGTGACCGTCGTAAAGAAATGCTACAAGATATTGCCGTATTAACCGGAGGTACAGTAATCAGTGAAGAACAAGGCTATAAATTGGAAAACGTAGAATTGGATCACTTAGGTAGAGCTGAATCTGTAACCATGGATAAAGACAACACCACTGTTGTTGATGGTAAAGGAGAAAAAAGTGATATCGAAGCACGTATCAACCAGATTAAATCTCAGATTGAAGTCTCTACTTCCGATTACGACAAAGAAAAATTACAAGAGCGCTTAGCTAAATTAAGCGGTGGTGTAGCTGTACTCTACGTAGGTGCTGCTACTGAGGTAGAAATGAAAGAAAAGAAAGATCGAGTGGATGATGCACTTCATGCCACACGTGCAGCAGTAGAAGAAGGCATCGTTGCCGGCGGTGGCACTGCATTTATTCGTTCAATCGGTAGTCTGGACAAGGTTGAAGGCGAAAATACAGACGAAAAAACAGGAATTCAGATCGTTAAACGTGCGATTGAAGAACCTTTACGTCAAATCGCTGAAAACGCTGGTGTAGAAGGATCTATCGTTGTACAGAAAGTGAAAGAAGGCAAAGACGACTTTGGTTTCAATGCCCGCACCGAAACTTATGATAATCTGGCTAAGATTGGTGTTATTGACCCAACTAAAGTTACCCGTATCGCTTTAGAAAATTCAGCATCTATCGCAGGAATGGTATTAACCACAGAATGTGTTATTGCTGACAAACCTGAAGACAATCCGGCACCTGCTGCTCCTGCAGGAGGCGCTCCCGGAGGAATGGGTGGCATGGGAATGGGAATGTAATATCCCAACCATCATAAATTATAAAAAAAGCCTTCCAATGCAGGAGGGCTTTTTTTATAATTTATTTTTCTATCTGACGAATTCAATATAAAGCCTATCAATAAATTAATGACATTGCTTTAACGAGTCAATGCCAATCCCAATATATTGCAGCTCCTTTCGGCATTTCCCATTCACTCTTAGGCTCATAGTAATTCCAGAGTAATTTGGATACATCTCTTGCTAATTGCCAAGCCTCATTATCCGGCGACCAGCGTTGATCCTTATTATTCTTAGTGGCTATATAAAAAACATAATCTCCATGAGGGGCATTCACCATCACCAGTTCAGAGCGAGACGCATTAACCATTCCCTGCTTGGAGGCAGTTTGAACATAAGGCGGAATTTGAGATAGGGCATAATCATCCCAATATACACCGCTCATATCTCTATACATGCGTTCGCAGGCCGCAGAGGTGAGTATGTATTTTTTTCGAATAGCAATCAAAAGATTAGCCATTTCCCGGGGGGTTGTTTGCCCCCAGCCATATTTATCATAGGCCTCTTCACGACCTTTTGTACGAGAATTTACCCGGGTAAATTTATAATCGTGTTCTGCCAACCAACGATTAATCGAAGCGCCTCCACCGGCCAATTGTTGACACCATATTGCAGCCGTATTATCACTATGAGCAATCATCAATCTGACAATTTTACTAAGATCCAACTTTGTACTATCTTTAAAATATTGTAATAAGCCGGAACCTCCTCTAGCAATGGAATCTCTATACATCAACGGCTGGTGATAAGTTAATTCCTTATCCACAATTTTTTTAAAAATATTAATTAATATTGGCACTTTAATAATGCTCGCAGTAGGGAAAATGGTATCTGCATGAATAGCAGCTTCTCTCCTATCTTTTAAATTATAGACATAAATCCCAACATCACCTTTAAAATTTCTCTTTTCTAAAAATTGATGTAATTGAGCAGTAAGCGCTTTATCCTTCTTAAAATGTTTTCCAACATAATGAGCTCCATAACGCTGAGCAAATGTCGGTATTCCCAACATTAAAAATCCAATAAAAAATAAGAAAGTACTAATTAATCGCATAAAATTTGTTTTAATATTTTAATTTATTGAAATTCGGTACTTATTTTGCAAGCAACAAATTAAACTTTGTATATTTAACCTATCTAAAATAATGTAATTTATGAAAAATTCTCTCATTTTTGGCTTAATTGTCATTTTAGCTTGGACACTTTCTTCATGTGTATCAACTAAAAAATATACGCAGGCAAGGCTACATATAGGTTCATTAAGAGCAGACAGTGTACGACTATCCCAATCTCTGGAGCAATGTAGAGTAACCAATAATCAATTAAATGGCAATGTAGATTCATTAAACAACAGATTAAATCAATTCATCACAGCGGCAAAATCTCAAATTTCTACACAAAAGAATGCCATTAGTGATGCACAAGCTAGAATTGCAGAACAACAAAAAAGCCTGAGCCATCTTCAAGAAATTTTGGATGAACAAAGAGCTATTACACAAAAACTTCATCAATCCATTTCACAGGCTTTAATGGGCTTTGATTCTGATGAATTGACCGTAACTCGAAAAAACGGGAAAGTTTATATCTCTTTACAAGAAAAATTACTATTCAAAACCGCAAGCGCTAGAGTAGGTCAAAAAGGAAAACAAGCGCTAGAAAAGGTAGCTAATGTCCTGAAAAATAACAAACAAATACAAATAGACGTAGAAGGACATACAGACTCTATCCCAATTAGTGGGAGATATAAGGACAATTGGGCTCTCAGCCTGGATCGTGCAGCTTCTGTAGTTCGGATATTAACGCAAACTTATGGTGTTA
>CAZLDH010000012.1:0-18750 GCA_964558275.1 uncultured Chitinophagaceae bacterium | reverse complement strand
AATTGCCTCCGGTCATAGTAAATATAATCCTGTAGCTACCAATGAAACAGAAGCAGGACGTGCGCACAACAGAAGAACAGATATTATTTTATCTCCCAATCTGGATGAACTATATAAACTCATCAATAAACGCAACGATGTCCCTAATAATAAAGAAAAAAATATTTCCGATAAACAGAAACAAAAGAAGAAAGTTCCGAAGGTGGATATTTTCAACTGATCGGCTTCTATGTTGATGACATAGAATAGTAAATATGATAAGCTTAGCTCCCTCGCTGTTTCATAGCTTCATAAAGTACAATCCCGGTGGCTACCGATACATTAAAAGAATCAAAATTGGTAGCCATCGGAATTTTAAAAATTTCCTCTGCTGTTCTTAACAAAGCAGGCTGAACCCCTTTATCCTCGGCACCCATAACCACAGCGGAAGGACTAGTCCAATCACAATCAGCCAATAACTTATTCCCACTCATATCACTAGCTAGTATTTGAAATCCATTTAAGTGCAGAATATTAGCTGCTTCTTTTAAATGATTTACCCTGCAAACAGCAATATGTTCTAAAGCACCAGCCGAACTTTTGACTGCTTCCTCATTCAAGGGTGCTACGCCCTTTTGAGGAAGAATCATGGCCTGAGATCCACAGCATAAAGCACTTCTTGCCATAGCCCCGATATTTCGAACATCTGTTATTCCATCCACAAGAACAAACAAAGGAATTTCTCCTTTTTCTACAACCTGAGAAATCACATCTTGTAAATCTAGATACGTCACTTTAGAAACGATAGCCACACAGCCCTGATCGTTTTTTCCCGACCTACGTGCTGGATGCAAACGGTTTAATTTTTCTTCGGGGACACTATTTACGGGAATCTGAAAATTTTGTGCCAGCTGCCTTAATTCTTTAATAGAATCTCCATTTGACCGTTTAGATAAAAAGATACGTTCCAAGGCTATACCTGCCTTTATAGCTTCAATTATTGGCTTGCGACCAGTAATAATTTTGTTCCTATTCTTTTTTTTCAATTCTTTATATTTTGAAGATAATTGGTAGCTTATTAATCTGAATTATCCATAACAGATAGAAGATTAAAAAGCATCCAAACCCAAAAAACAACTATAAATCCAATACAATTTTTGCTTTCAAAATTGCAGCCACTGAGATAGCATCTGTTATTTCACCTTGAAGTACCATCTCTAAGGCCTCTCCAAAAGGTACTTTTTTCACTTTCAATTCTTCTGTATCCTCCGGACAAGACTGCCCTTTTTCTAACTTCTTTGCCAGAAAAGTATGACAATGTTCATCTGTAATCGAGTTTGACATATCTATTTCCATCAGAGGTTCCCAATCTTGTGCTTTCACTCCGGCTTCTTCCAGCAGTTCTCGTTTGGCCGCTTCAAGTGGAGATTCTCCTTCCGGACAACCGCCTTCAGGAAGCTCCCAGCTATATTTTTCCAATGGATAGCGATATTGTCCCACCAGATAAATATTATCCTCTTCATCCAATGCGACCACCCCGGTAGCCAGATTTTTAAAATGAATCACCCCATAGACCCCATCAGATCCTCCCGGCGTAATGACTTCATGATGGGCAACTCCTATCCACGGATTATCATATACCTGTTCTTTACTTAATGTAGTCCAGGGATTTTTATGCACTTTATTCATATACTGCAAAGTAAGCTAAAAAGTAGTACTCTTTTTCATTATGATTCAAAAACAATCATCAATTCGTGTTCCTTTCTATTTTCTCTAGAATCTGATGCGCTACCTCCATCGCCTGAAAGCCATCATAGGCAGTTACCGGAACTTTCTTGTCTTCAAGAATTGCGTTTTTAAATTCTTCTAATTCCATACGTATGGCATTGGTTTCTTTCACCGCAGGGTTGGCAATTGCAATTGTTTTTGTTCCCTTAGCCGTATCGATATCCATGGTGAAAACACCTTGATCATCTTCTTCTTTTAGCTTAATTATTTCTGCTTTTTTATGTAAGAAATCAATACCAATATAAGCATCTTTTTGGAAGAGTCTGGCCTTACGCATCTTCTTGAGTGAAATTCTGCTGGAAGTTAAATTAGCAACGCAACCATTATAAAATTCAATCCGCACATTAGCAATATCCGGTGTATCACTCATGACCGCTACGCCACTTGCAGAAATACGATTGACCCTGGCTTTTACCAGATTCAGCACTATATCTATATCATGAATCATCAAATCCAGTATCACACTTACATCCGTTCCTCTGGGATTAAATTCTGCCAACCGGTGTACCTCAATAAACATCGGATCTAAATCCTTATCTTTCAATGCCAGAAAAGCCGGATTAAAACGTTCTACATGACCCACCTGAAATTTTATTTTGCTTTCAGAAAGTAATTTCAAAATTTTATGGGCTTCCTCCATAGAATTAGCCATTGGCTTCTCTACAAAAATATGTTTCCCGCTTCTAATCGCTAACTCACAAATTTCAAAATGATGCGTAGTGGGTGCAACAATATCTATTGCATCTGCATCCGCAATTAAATCAGCCGGATCAGTATATCTTTTTAAATGATATTGATTTTCTATTTCTTCTGCATTATTATTATCCGGATCAAAAAATCCAATAATGGAAACCTCCTTTATAGAATGCCACTGAGATAAATGAATTTTTCCCAAGTGACCTAAACCGAATATTCCTACTTTGAGCATGTATTATGTTTTAATAAAATTGAGAGGAAAAGGATTTTACATCAATCCCTCATCAGCAAAACTATAAAAACCTTGAGAAGAAACAATCAAATGATCCAAAATTTTAAGATCTAATAATTGAGCCGCTGCAATCAACTTCTGCGTTAACCGGATATCGGCTTTGCTAGGTTTTAAATTTCCGGAAGGATGATTGTGACACAAAATCATGTTATTGGCATCCTGCTCAAGAGCTACCTTCATGACAATTTTAGGATCGACCATTGTTCCTTTTGATCCCCCCTTGCTAATTTTTTCTTCATGCAATACTTTATTTGATGTACTCAAATACAAAACAACAAAAACTTCATGTCTTAAATCCGCCATCCGTGGCTGTAATAGATCTGCGGCATCCCGGCTTCTCTTAATTACTGGTTTACGAACAGGAGCCGCAGACTGCCGACGACGACCTAATTCAAGTGCTGCCACCAGCGTAACAGCCTTGGCTGAACCAATGCCTTTAATTTTCATACAATCCTTCACACTCAGCCTGCTTAAAGCATACAAATCGCCTTCGGCAATTTGTAAAAGCTCCTGTGCTACTTCCAAAGCCGTCTTATTCCTGTTTCCCGAAGTGCGTAAAAGAATAGCAATTAGTTCAGCATTACTCAACGCCTCTACTCCTTTTAATTGAAGTTTTTCTCGCGGACGATCATCCAGTGGCCAGGTTTTTATCCCCTGTCTATCCGGCAATTTTTCCACTTTAACAGATTCATCCATATTTTTATTTTTTATATAAAATTACATAAAAACATCTTTATTGAAAAAAACAAATAAAGTCATTTAACTTTGCAACCTAAAGAAACTACTATTATGGCAGAAGAACAACAACAGGGAGAACAACAAGTCAATATAGAGTTGACCGATGAAATGGCCGAAGGAACATATTCCAATTTAGCCGTTATCACTCACTCTAATGCAGAATTTATTGCAGATTTTATTAATGTCATGCCCGGCATACCAAAAGCAAAGGTGAAGTCACGTATTATTTTGACGCCACAACATGCCAAACGCTTAATGAAGGCATTAGCAGATAACATTAAAAAATTTGAAGCTGCAAATGGTCCCATCAAAGATGAAGGATCCCCTAATATTCCCATGAATTTTGGAGGCCCTACGGCACAAGCCTAATTTTATTAAAATTTCCCCTAATACGCATAAACCAATAACATATCTTTAAAATATAAAAAACATGAAAGTTTTAAAATTTGGTGGGACATCCGTTGGCAAATCAGAAAGGATGAAAGCCGTTGCCGATTTAGTAACCAACCAAAATGAACCTTGTACAGTTGTACTTTCAGCCCTCTCCGGAACAACCAATACTCTGGAAGAAATAGGCAATTCCTTAGCTACAAGTCATCGGGATTTAGCAGCCTTGCAAATCAAAGATTTGCGTGAACATTACAACATTTATTGCGACGAATTATTTTCTACAAAAAAAGCAAAAAAGAAAGCTCAAGATCTACTTGATGAACGCTTTGAGTTTCTGGAAATTATTCTCAAAATATCTTTTAGCGAGGCTTTATTAAAGGATATTCTTTCGCAGGGGGAGCTTCTTTCTACCCATTTATTTTCTTTGTACCTGGAAGAAAAGGGAATTAAAGCTGTTTTACTTCCCGCTTTAGAATTCATGTATATCAATGAACAAAATGAGCCGGTAATCCCTAAAATAAAAAAGAGATTACAACGCCTCATGAATGAAAATAAAGGAGAAAAACTATACATCACCCAAGGATTCATTTGTAAAAATGCCAAGGGAGAAGTAGATAATCTACGAAGAGGGGGCAGTGATTATACCGCATCTTTGGTAGGCGCAGCACTCAATGCTACCGAAATACAAATTTGGACTGATATTGACGGCATGCGTAACAATGATCCACGTTTTGTAGAAGATACACTACACATCGATCAGCTTGCTTTTGAAGAAGCAGCAGAATTAGCCTATTTCGGAGCCAAAATCCTACATCCTGCCTCTATCTGGCCGGCTCAACACTTTAACATCCCCGTAAAACTATTAAATACGATGGAACCCAAAGCAAAAGGGACAGTCATTACAGAAAACCCAAACGGGAATGGCGTAAAAGCGATTGCTGCTAAAGATGGCATTACGGCTATTAAAATTAATTCAAGTCGCATGTTATTAGCTTATGGCTTTATGAGAAAAATCTTTGAAGTATTTGAAAAATACCAAACTTCTATAGACATGATTACCACTTCAGAAGTGGCAGTATCTCTAACCATTGATAACATTAGCAAGCTACCACATATTCAAACAGAATTAGATCCTTTCGGAAGTATAGAGATAGATCATGAACAAACAATCGTTAGCCTGGTAGGAAACGAAATCGTTTCTACACCTTCTGTTATTACCAAAATATTTGATGCACTTGAACCTATTCCAATCCGCATGATTTCTTACGGAGGAAGTCGTCATAATATCTCAATCCTTATCAATAGTGCGCACAAACAGCAAGTGTTACAACTACTGAATAAAGGTATCTTTGGATTGTAAAATAAAATAATTTGGTATTGAAAAGGCGAACAGAAAAAACTGTTCGCTTTTATTTTTTATAATATCTGCACCAAAATCCAAACAAACGGGATAGCTAAAATCATAGAATCAAACCGATCAAGAATTCCACCATGCCCCGGCAACAGATTCCCGGAATCCTTTACCCCGGCTTTTCGTTTTAATACAGATTCCAAAAGATCTCCTATTGTTCCAAATATGGCAACTACACCACCTATAGCTATCCATATTCCCGTGGAGAATTGATGATTATACAAACTAAAAATACCGGCTGCAATCAAGGTGAATAAAACACCACCCATGGTTCCTTCCCAAGTTTTCTTGGGAGATATTCTGGGAGCAAAAGGCACTTTCCCAATCAAAGCACCTGTCACATAAGCCATCGTATCATTTATCCACAATGCGACAAGAATACTCAGCGGAATTAACGGAAATCCTGCTCCATCAGCATACCAATACAAAACAATCATTAAGGAAAAAGGGATCCCCAAATAAGCTACTCCCAGAAGACTATAACCCAAATTCTTAATCGCCAGCGACGTTTCTCCGGAAAAGATAGAAACCACCAGCAACAGCATCAGTAAAAAACCTAAAAGCTGCATACCAAAGAACAAAGCAGATTGTCCCCAAAATGAGAAATGTGTACCGGATGCAATTAAAAATCCGGCAGGGATAAGTAACCCTGCAATAATTTGCTGTGCAATGGAAGCTTCCTTATACTTAGGATGAATCTTCTTTATTAGTTTAAAGTACTCAAACAAGCCTAGTAAAGCGACAACAAGAAATAGTAAATAGAAAGATATACTATTCCAAAGTATTCCGCCAAGCATAATAAGAACAAAAAATACGGCTGTTAGTGTTCTTTTGTAGAATGTTTTCATGATATTTGAAAAACCTATAGTAAATTAAGACTGCAAAAGTAAGTACCTTGTCGTTCAAATTAAAAATTAAAGTATGATTCATTTTAATCGTTTCAGATTAACCAATGGGTTAAAGGTCATTGTACATGAAGATTCGACCACTCCGCTCGCTGTTGTTAACGTACTTTATGATGTTGGAGCCAGAGACGAAAGACCGAATCAAACAGGATTTGCCCACTTGTTTGAGCATTTAATGTTTGGGGGATCTAAAAACATCCCCTTCTATGATGAACCGTTACAACGTGCTGGTGGAAACAACAATGCTTTTACGACCAACGACATGACAGATTATTACATTCAGCTTCCTGCTCAAAATTTGGAAACCGCTTTTTGGTTGGAGAGTGACAGAATGCTTTCTTTGGCTTTCACAAAAAAAAGCCTTGAAGTGCAAAGGAAAGTAGTAAGTGAAGAATTTAAAGAGCATTATATTAATATGCCCTATGGCGATGCCGGAAAGATACTTAGGGAAATGACATATAAAAAACACCCATATCAATGGTTAACAATAGGTCGGGAGCTTTCTCATATTGAAGGAGCACAATTAGAAGATGTAAAAAAATTTTTCCACCTACATTATAATCCCTCCAACGCCATTCTTGTAGTTGGCGGCAATATCAAAACTAAAGACGTCAAAGAAAAGGCTGAAAAATGGTTTGGTTCCATTCCTGCCGGAGAAAGATATGAAAGAAAATTAGAACCGGAACCCGAACAAAAAGAAGCCAGAAAAAAAGAAACTACTGCCAATGTACCCTTAGACGCCTTTTATAGAAATTACCCGATATATGATCGGCTGGATTACAGATATTATGTCGTAGATCTTATTACAGATTTACTTTCAGGAGGGCGATCGGCCAGATTATATCAATCCCTCGTGAAAAATCAGCAGTTATTTAGCCAAATCACCTGTTATCATTATGGCAGCCTGGATGCGGGGATGCTCACCATTGAAGGAAAACTCATCAAAGGAGTCAAAATGCGCGAAGCAGAAAAAGCGGTGGAAGAAGAATTAAGAAAACTCAGAGAAGAACCTGTCGAGAAAAGAGAATTAGATAAGGTAAAAAACAGGATTGAAAGCCTTATTGCTTTTGAAGATTCAGAATTACTCAGCCGTTGTAATAGCTTAGCGTTTTATGAATTGCTGGGGGATGCCCAAATGATTAATCAGGAAAGTGAAAGATATGAAGCAGTAACTCCAGACGACATCTTAAATGTATCAAAAGAAATCTTTAAACCAGAACACAGTAATACCCTATATTATTTTTCAAAACAAGAATAATATGATTTCTTTTCGTTCTCCCTATTTTACACCTAATATCAAATAACAGTTAACAAAAAAGAACAAATTTTTCTCTCTATATTTATAACCTATGGATCGAAAACAACCACCCATCATAAAAAATGCAGCCGACTTTAAAATAACATTGCCTGACTGCAAACACTTCCGACTGGACAACAAAATTCCGGTATATTATATTCCATCCAACCAGCAGGAGACACTACAGATTCAGTGGATATTCAAAGCGGGAAGTTGGTATGAATCTGCGACTTCTATTGCATTAAGCGCAAACAAACTCCTCAAAAGCGGCACAGTAGATTTAAGTGCCTTAGAGATTGAAGAAGAAATAGAATATTACGGCGCTTTCCTGAGTTTAAGTTGTTATCACGAGGTGGCTTCATTAACATTACATTGTTTAGAAAAGCAATTGCCTCATTTATTGCCTTTAATAAGAACAATACTGACCGAAGCGACCTATCCGAAAAATGAAATTGCCTTATTCAAAAAAAACAAAAACCAGGCTTTAGCTGTCAACACCAAAAAGAGTGAATTTGTCGCTAACCAACTTATAGATACTTATTTATTCGGCTCCTATCATCCCTACGGAAGACATAGCTCCCACGAAGCCTATGATGCTTTACAACGTGAAAATATTTTAGCTTTCTTTCGTCAATATTACACCCATAATCACTGTAGAATATTTGCTGCTGGAAAGTTATCAAAAACCTTTGAGCAGCAACTGAATCAATATTTTGGCGATGCCTGGAACGAAAAAAAATCGCTACTTCAAAAAAAATATCCAATCCAACCGTCACTAGAAAAAAAACATCGAAAAAATATATCAAATTCAAAAGGTGTTCAAGGCGCAGTTCGAATTGCCTCCCCTTTTCCAAACAGATACCATCCTGATGTCCCAAAACTCCAAATACTGAATACTATATTTGGTGGTTATTTTGGTTCGCGACTCATGAGCAATATAAGAGAAGATAAGGGCTATACCTATGGGATTTACAGTTCTCTAAACCTATTTGCTAAAGGTGGAAGTCTCATGATACAAACTGAAGCAGGCACAGATATATGTGAAAATGTAGTGGAAGAAGTCTTTAAAGAAATGAACAGACTCAAACAAGAACGCGTACAAGAAAGTGAGCTACATCTGGTACGAAACTACATCATGGGAAGCATGCTGGGCGCACTAGATGGATGTTTCAGAGCCATTCGATATTGGAAAAACCTTATCATTTCTGATTTGGACGAAAAACATTTTTATCACAGCATAGATACCATTAAACACATTCAGGCAGAGGAGATACAAGACCTGGCACAAAAATACCTGAATGAAGAACAATTCTATAATCTTATTGTCATTTAAGTAAGAAGAGGAAAAACACATGAAAAATAAAACAGTAATCGTAGAGGATTGGAAAAGAATAGGCTACCAAAAAGCTTGGGATCAGCAAGAAGCTTTACTTCATAAAAATGTCCAATTAAAACACGATAATAAACAGGATGAAACACAAAACCGATTAATCTTTTGTGAGCATCCACCTGTTTTCACGCTTGGGAAAAGTGGTCATATGGCGAACCTACTTGCCAGCGAAGACAGACTTAAAGAAAAAGGAATTGAATTTGTAAAGACCAATCGTGGAGGAGATATCACTTTCCATGGTCCCGAACAAATTGTAGGGTATCCTATTTTAGACTTGGAAAATTTCTTTACAGACATTGCAAAATATTTGCGTAGCCTTGAAGAAGTCATTATCAGAACCATAGCCGAATATGGAATCAAAGGAGAAAGATCAAAAGGGGAAACCGGCGTCTGGATAGATGCCAAAGATCCGACCAAGGCAAGAAAGATTTGCGCGATGGGAGTAAGATGTAGCCGCTGGGTAACCATGCACGGATTTGCATTAAACGTGAATACAGATTTAAGTTATTTTGACCTCATCGTACCTTGTGGCATCAAAGATAAAAAAGTGGCTTCAATCAAAGAAGAAGTAGGACAGGATGTATATATGGCTGAAGTGAAGCAAAAGTTGGTCAGACATTTTGAGGAGGTATTCGAAGCCAACTGTCAATAGAAGTTGCATAATATACAATCTTTAAAAATTGTAGTCATCCCGGCTACCACAAAATAAAAGAGGTGATGCCTATATAATACGACATCACCTCTCTCCTATTTATCCATATTAGAATTAAGCTTCGATAGCGGCTATTCCGGGTAAGGTCTTACCTTCAAAGAACTCCAAAAGAGCTCCTCCGCCGGTAGAAACATAACTTACTCTGTCTGCTAAATCAAATTGATTCACTGCGGCAACTGAATCTCCTCCGCCAACTAAAGAGAAAGCACCATTGTCTGTAGATGCTGCAACCGCTTTAGCTACCGCAACGGTTCCTTTTTGAAAAGCTTCCATTTCAAAAACACCCATCGGTCCATTCCAAAGGATCGTTTTAGAATCTTTTAAAACATTGGAAAAGCGTTCTATGGTTTGGCTACCTATATCTAGTCCCATCCAACCGCCTTCAGCGGGAATATCATCACTGGAAGCTTCTTCTGTATTGGCATCCTTTGCGAATTCATCAGCCAAGATAGAATCTACAGGAAGCAATATTTCCACACCTTTTTCATCTACTTTTCTAAGAATCTCTTTTGCCAGATCCAGCTTATCATTTTCACAAAGCGAACTGCCAATTTCTTTACCTTGTGCTTTCAAGAAGGTATAAGCCATTCCGCCACCAATAATCATATTTTGTACCCTATCCAGCAAATTCTCAATGATTAAGATTTTATCTGACACTTTTGCTCCTCCGAGGATAGCTGTAAATGGTTCATCCGAATGATATAATACTTTATTGGCATTGTTTACTTCTTTTTCCATCAAGAAACCAAACATCCTATGTTCCGGTTCAAAGAATTTTGCAATAACTGCGGTTGAAGCATGTGCCCGATGAGCTGTTCCAAAAGCATCATTTACATAAATATGAGCTAAGGAAGACAATTCTTTAGCGAAAGCTTCATCTCCTTGTTTTTCTTCCGGATGGAATCGCAGATTTTCCAATAACAACACTTCACCCGATTGAAGTTCTTTAGATGCCTGCTCTGCTAGAGGACCTATACAATCTTCGCAGAATTGTACTTTCTTGCCTATCAATTCAGAAAGATGATCCACAAGATGTCTGAGAGAGAAACGATCCTCAGGACCGGATTTAGGTCTTCCCAAATGAGCCATAAGTATTACAGAACCACTTTCTCCAAGAATATGTTGAATGGTTGGCAAAGCAGCACGAATACGGGTATCGTCTGTAATTTCTAACTGATCATTTAAGGGAACATTAAAATCCACTCTGACCAGCGCCGTTTTTCCTGTAAAGGAAAAAGAATTTATATCTGCCATAAAAAATATTTTTAATTAAAAAGAAAAAGGCTTCCCATCATACAAATAGGAAGCCTTCTGTTTATTTAAATGCTAACAACGTCAGGCCGGATTAGGATAATTTTCCAATTTTCTCTAATAAATCAGCCACACGGTTAGAATATCCACTTTCATTATCATACCATCCAACTACCTTGATCAGGGTATTTTCATCATCATTAATAGTTGTCATTCCTGAATCAAAGATACAGGAATTGGTGTTAGAAATGATATCGCTAGAAACCAAAGGTTCATCTGTATATTGTAACACATGACTCAAAGCACCGTCTGCAGCACTTTTCAAGGCAGCGTTCACCTCTTCAACTGTAACACTCTTTTTCACCTTTACGGTAAAGTCGGTGATAGAACCGGTAATAACAGGTACACGATAAGCAATACCGGTTAATTTACCTTTCAAATGAGGCATTACCTGGGTAACGGCTTTAGCAGCTCCGGTAGAAGTTGGAATCACATTCATCGCAGCAGCACGTGCACGACGCAAATCTTTGTGAGGAGCATCCTGAATACATTGGTCTGCAGTATAAGCATGAATGGTAGCCATCAATCCAGTTTCAATACCAAAAGCATCATCTATTACCTTTACCATTGGCGCCAAACAGTTGGTAGTACAAGAAGCATTAGATACAATGGTATCCTCGGTAGTTAAATCTTCTTCATTTACACCTAATACGATTGTTTTTACGCCACCGCTACCGGGCGCAGAAATAACTACTTTTTTTGCTCCTGCATCCAGATGCTTAGAAGCTGCATCCTTACTTCTAAAAAGCCCTGTTGATTCTAAAACAACGTCAACTTCTAATGCAGCCCATGGTAATTGAGCGGGATCTCTTTCTTTTAAAACTTTGATAGGATGACCATCTACAGTGATGCTGTTTTCATCGTTTGAAATTTCACCATTAAAAAGACCATGAGCAGTATCATGTTTTAACAAATGAGCCAGCGTAGTGGTATCTGTTAAGTCATTAACTGCAACGACTTCTACACCTTCTTTTTCCTGTAAAGCCCTAAAGGATAAACGACCAATACGACCGAATCCATTAATGGCAATTTTTAAATTTCCCATAACTATATAATTGATATTTTATACTACTAATACGGCAAATTTAATGCATATATGAGACTTTGCAATTTTATTCTACATTTTTTTTGTTGGTAAAAAAATACTGCATAACTTTGCGGCTCGTTAAATAAATCTGCCGCGTTGGTCAAGGGGTTAAGACGCCTCCCTTTCACGGAGGAATCACGGGTTCGAATCCCGTACGTGGTACCAAATAAGTTTCTTTCCAGGACATATTCTTTTATTGAGAATAGGTCTTTTTTTACACAATATACAGACAAAATATTTCTGCTGCCCGGAAAAGGGAGAATGGATTAATCTTTTGTAGAAATTCTGATGTAGCTGATTGCTGATTTCATGAACATGCTTTTTTTTCAAATATGCCCCACCAAATGAATGATGGGGCTGTCTGTACGTCAGTTTAAGTGTCAATCAAAAACTAAAGTTCTACAGTCAAGAGTTCTTCACCCAACTGATGTAAGGCATTCTCAAATTTCTTAATGGTTTTCGGGCGCGGCTTTTTCAACCCGGAAGCATAATGGTGTATTTGTTTTTCATTAATACCGGTCATGCGAGATAAAGCCGGTGCAGAAAAAATACTTTTATAATAGTCCAAAAAACTTTCCGTGTCAAACTTCCAAATTAGCCGATACTCTTTATCTAACCACTTTGGTCTGTTATCTCCTTTTAGACTTTTTAATGTATCTATACAATCTAAAACATCTTTTTTACAATCTGTTGCAGTTGCTCCGCCTCCATTGATATCGTCCACATTTTCAGAATAAGCCCAAAAAAAGCCATCGCTGCTTCGTTCTATTATTATTCTTATATTTTTCATAATTGGTGTATTTTACAATCCCATTTGTTTACGTAATTTCTTCTCCAAACCTTTACCAAGTTCTTTTGATCCGTGGTTAGGAACAGTTACCTCTTTTCCTTCTTTACCATATATTTGATGACTCCCTTTCCCCTGACGTATAAGTTTCCATCCTTTCTTCTTGATTTCATTAAAACTCGTTTTAACTGATACAAAGGTAACTATTTATATACTATTTAAAATAAAAAATACTCTTTTTTTATTTCTTTTAACGATTAATATTTTAGGTCTGTCCAAGCGATAATTTTTCCTTCAGAGTCTGTATTGAACCAATGATAAAAGGCTTCCGCATTCGGGAATACGTTATTAACTGTCAATTTCAAACCAAAGGGATGAGGCATTATTTTTTTTGATACAAACATCTCCTAATTTATCATTTATATAAATAGCAAAAGATGAATTAAAATTATTCTCTTTCGGCTCGTCCTAATAATTTTCATTTTTTTGAATCGATTTCCATTTAATAACTGACGAAAACTACAACCTGCACCAAGTAAACTTCTTTTCAAACAAAAACTACACGATAGACCTTAATGCATCTAATTGATGACTAATCTCTTTAATACCTGAAGATATCCTTTTGCTTTGCTTTTCTCGTGCCACTTTTTTACCGGTAAGATAATGGCTAAGTTGTTTTTCATTAATGCCAGTTACTCTGGCAATAGCGGATCGGGATATCAACCCATCCGAAAGATGTAGCATAGCTGATGCCCCTAATTGAAACTTCAATTCATAGTTCCCTGAAATAATATAATCGGGTAATTTGTCTCCATCTTTAATAGATTCC
This sequence comes from uncultured Chitinophagaceae bacterium, assembly GCA_964558275.1. GTDB lineage: Bacteria > Bacteroidota > Bacteroidia > Chitinophagales > Chitinophagaceae > FW021-bin31. The sequence goes on along the minus strand of CAZLDH010000012.1, from coordinate 5,138 downwards.
TCTATATGAAACTGAAAAGCGGACTTAAATTCTCTCTTCAAATCTTCTATCGTATTACCGGTAGATATCACTACTCCGTTTATTCCGCCTACTCCAGCACTAAAATTATTATCGGTCCATTCCACAATAACTTTTATTTTTTCCATAGTTAATTTTTTTGAACCGGACTATTTCCATCCGGCTTGTTTAAAAATACTGTTTAGTAAATATTGAGAAAGTGTATCACTCGGTTTTCCATTTACTGTGACCCTTCCTTTCTTTTTTGGATGTTTAAATTGACGATGACTTCCTTTTTGTGTATGAAGATACCAACCATCTTTTTTCAACATTCTCAACACATCTTTCACTTTTAATCTTTTCATCGATTTGTTTTTGATCGACACATATAAAGGTATATTTTTTTCTACTATTTTAAAAATAAAAATTATTATTTTCAGGTCTCTTAATTTATTTTATTCTGTTTAATTTTACACTACAGGTTGCCATAATCGATATCCTCCGGGGTAATACCAATTTTATTTTTATCCATATTTATTATACATGATACATACACAAGATATTATTTCCCCTGTGGAGTCTTTGCCAAATCATTGAATAAAAGGCTTCCACATTCGGGGAATCCATCATTAACTGCCAATTCAATATAAAAGGACAAGGCATTTTTTCGATCCAAACAACCACTAATCTATCATTTATACAAATGACAGAAGATGAATTAAAATTATTCCCTTTCTGCACATCCCAATAATTTTTATTTTCCGAATTGATTTCCATTTAATAACTGACGAAAACTACAACCTTTACCAAATAAGTTTCTTTCCAAGACCTATTCTTTTATTGAGAACAGGTCTTTTTTTTACACAAAAAAACCGACAAAAGAATAGCAGGTACCATTCTGGTCACACTATTTCCAAAAAAATATATTAATTTCAACCACCTAAAAGAATCGTTTTTGGAAATTAAACATTATTTTCTATTATGCCACAAGGAGACACGGGTAATGCTATTTTTACCAATATCGTCGATTTATTGAAAAGTTTTGGAGAACCATTATTTAATATTGGTAAAACGCCGATATCAGTAGTTTCTGTATTTACAGCTATCCTATTTATTATTATAGCTATTTTTATCTCAAAATTTTTGCGCAAAATTCTCACCAGGGTATATCGAAGGAGAAATATGGCGGAAGGCGTTCAGCATTCCTTAAATCGAATTCTTCATTATCTTATTATTGCCATTGGCATATATCTGGCCATCGACAATTTGGGTATCTCACTTACTGCTTTAGCCGCCATCGGGGGAGTGTTATTGGTAGGTATCGGATTTGGTCTTCAGGAACTGGCAAAGAATTTTATCAGTGGACTTATTTTGCTGTTAGAGCGCCCTATTCGAAAAGGCGATTATATTGAAGTAGGAGAAAAACAAGGAACCGTTTTAGATATTGGATTACGCGCTACTATCATCAGAACTTATGATGATATTGAGATACAAATTCCAAATGGTGAATTAATCAATGGCGTAGTGGTAAATAGAATTTATGAACAAGGTTATTACCGTATTCGAATTAATGTAGGAGTCGCTCATAATACCGATCCGGAACAAGTTAGAGATATTCTCATTAGCGTGGCTAAAAAACATCCCGATATCCTTGAAACACCTCAACCCATTGTTTTTTTTGAACATTTCGAACAATCTTATTTTGACTTTCGTCTGATGGGTTGGCTAGATGATGCAAAACTGGAACCCAGAGTAAAAAGTGACCTTCATTTTGGTGTTCACAAAGCTTTTAAAGAGGCTGGTGTCGATATTACATTTCCGCAAATGGATGTTCATTTTAGAAATAAAAAAGAAAAAACATCTTACGATAATATTACAACAGAAGATATTTCACCAAAATAAAAAGTTGCATAATATAGAAATCGACAACAAAATGTATTCTTTTCTGTTTTATAAAAAAGAGAATTACTATGCTTAAGAAAAAAATCTTCGCTCTATTTGTTCTATCAGGACTATTCCTTTTCATTTCCCAGACAGGAACTGCTCAATCTCAGATGTTATCTAAAGGAGCCACAGCACCCCTATTTAATGCAAAAGCCAGTTTAGATGGGAATGCATTCAATTTTTCTCTGAAAGATGCCTTAAAAAAAGGGCCGGTAGTTGTTTACTTTTATCCTTCTGCATATACCGGGGGCTGCGATTTGGAAGCCCATACCTTTGCTACTCTTAAAGACAAATTTACTGCTGCAGGTGCATCCATCATTGGGGTTTCTGCTGATAATATAAAAAGATTAAATGATTTTTCAGCCGACCCTGATTACTGCGCAGGAAAATTTCCGGTAGCATCAGATGCCAACGGTAAAATTGCAGCTTCTTACGGACTCAATATTAGCCCTGCTCAATCTGGCATGAAAGACGTTCGTGGGGTAAAAATAAATCATGGATTCATTCCCAGAACCACTTATGTCATTAATAAAAAACGAAAAATTATTGCCGTATTTTCATCCGACAAAGATAAAATTTCTCCGGATCAACATGTTACCAAATCTTTAGCCATCGTACAAAAACTATAGCGCCATTTCTTAATTAACTAGCGCAACTTTCCAAAATCCACTAAATAAAGTACCTTGCAAAGTCTTTTATAAGGCCAATTTATTCTATTGAATTAAATTCTGAATACTAAACTATACTTATGAAGTGGAACAATTATTCTAAACACTCCGGTACTGTAAAGTCCCAAATTTTACTCACAATACTCCTACTTGGTTCTACTACTGCCATGGCTCAGAGCCATCAAGATTCACTCACCAAAAATGATTACGATAAAGCTGTAAAGTTTCTTTATTCTCATGTAGCACGATATGTAGATCATGGAAGCGTACATCCTCACTGGCTAGATAATGGCTCATTCTGGTATAGAGATTGGTCAGCAACAGGCACACAATTTTTCTTAATCAATCCCAAAAAAGGAACAAAAAAACCTGCTTTTAATCAGAAGAAACTCGCTAAATCTCTTTCCAAAGCTACTGGTCTTCAGTTCAAGAAAAATAAATTACCCTTTGGCTCTTTTAAATATGTTGACCAAGGTTCATCCATCGTTTTTCATGTCAACAATAAGGAATGGAAATGCGATTTAGAAAATTATCATTGTAAAGAAATTAATACTAAAAATCAAAAAGAGGAGGCGCATCACAACAGAAACGAAATTGTTTCTCCTAACGGAAAATTGGTAGCTTTCATAAAAGATTACAACCTCTGGGTTCGTAATGTAGAAACAGAAGAGGAAATTCAGCTTACTACCAAAGGAAAGAAAAACTTCGGATACGCCACAGACAATGCTTCCTGGCGCCATACAGATCGACCTATTATTCGTTGGTCTCCAGATTCAAAAAAAATTGCAACTTATCGTCAAGATATGCGAAAAGTGAGTAACATGTACTTAGTCGGCACGAAGGTGGGAGAGCCAAAATTGGAAAAATGGAAATATGCCTATCCCGGAGATTCTAATATCATGATGATTCACAGGGTCATTATAGACGTACCTCATCAAAAAGTCATTCCTTTAGATATTCCGGCAGATCCGCGTCGCTCTACGCAAATGGACGACATTACCAACAATGACCACCTGGCTGATGTACAATGGAGTGCAGATGGCAGCAAACTTGCCTTTGTATCTACTTCTCGCTACCACACAACAGAAAAAGTGCGTATTGCAAATGCAGAAACGGGTAAAGTGAGAGAAGTATTTAAAGAAAAAACAAAAACACAATTTAGTTCAGGATATGGCGGTGTAAACTGGAGATATCTCCCCAAATCTCAAGAATTTATTTGGTTCTCTCAACGTGATAATTGGGGACATTTATATCTGTATGATGCTGAAAACGGAAAATTAAAACACAAAATCACCAAAGGAGACTATACTGTTGGGGATATAGTCAAATTTAATCGGAATAAAAGAATTATTTACTTCATCGCTTATGGGTTAGATGATGAGAATCCGTACTTTGCCAAACTTTGCCGCATCAACTTAAACGGAAAAGGATTCAAAATATTAACTCCTGAACCTGGTAATCACGATATCACATTCTCTCCTTCTAAAGAATATTTTCTTGACAGTTATTCCAAACCCGATGTACCACCGGTCACTGTCGTGAAAAATATGGCAGGGGAAAAATTACTCACCGTGTCCAGAACAAATATTTCCCGATTGGAAGCAGAAGGCTGGAAAGCTCCAATTCCATTTAAAGTAAAAGCCGCAGACGGAGTGACTGACATTTATGGATTGATGTACACCCCTACTGATATAGACACAACAAAAAAATATCCAATCATTGATTATATTTATCCGGGACCGCAAGGTGGAAGCATCTCCAACTGGTCATTTATTCCTGCTCATCGCGACAACCAAGCCCTCTCTGAACTTGGATTTATTGTCGTCCAAGTAGTTGGCACCGGCAATCCCCGTAGAACCAAAGATTTTCAGGATGCCAGCTATGGAAATATGGCAGTCAACACTTTACCGGATCAAATTGCCGCCATTCGCCAACTAGCAAAGCGTCATAATTATATTGACACCTCCAGCGTAGGCATATGGGGGCATTCTGGTGGCGGTTTTGCTACTGCAGCAGCCATGTTCCGCTATCCGAATTTCTTTGATGTTGGCATTGCTGAATCCGGCAATCATGACAACAGAAACTATGAAGCCGACTGGGGAGACCGATTCAACGGTGATATTAGCAACGAGTCCTATTCCAAACAAGCCAATCAGAATTACGCAAAGAATCTCAAAGGACATTTGATGCTGGTCGTTGGCCTAATGGACAACAATGTTCCTCCACAAAATACCCTTCTTGTGGTTCAAGCATTAGAAGAAGCAAATAAAACTTTTGATTTAATTGTTTACCCCAATGCGCGCCATGGATATGGCAAATTCTACTACTATCAAATGCGCCGTCGTTGGGATTATTTTGTTAAGTATCTTCTAGAGAAAACCCCTCCTAACAATTACAAAAATCATTAGCTTATAAGAAAAAAACAACCAGACAGGTTTTTAAAAACTGTCAGGTCTGATAAAGTTAAAATTATTAGCGAAAAAGAAATAAAAAACACTAGCGCTGAGCGGAGTCGAAGCTTAGAAAAAA
>CAZLDH010000011.1:0-31095 GCA_964558275.1 uncultured Chitinophagaceae bacterium | reverse complement strand
TCAATAGCGGTAATAAGATTAATTTTTACTTAAAAGACCTGCCGGCAGGGATTTATTTCGTTCAAATTCTTAACGGAGATGAAAAGATTGTAAAAAAGGTATTGAAATTGCAATAGGAGAAAAGAAGACGATTTTTTATAAAAAAATCATTTCAGGTTATTAGCTAACGCATGAATGAGTAGCCCGATATCCATTCTCCCACTTCACCTACCTCAATTTCAGGCTAATCTAACCAGAAATGTACCAGTTTTTGATGGTGATCAACCCAGTCCTTAGCTGCCTTTTTTTTGTTATCACTATTTTGAATTTTTTCCAATAATTTAGACATGGTTGTGTCATTCAGGTAGAAATTCTGAAAATATTGTTCCACTTTGGGGTAGTCCTTATTTAAGTTTTCCCGTGTATAGGTTTCAATGTGTTCTGCTTCTCCGTAAACATGCTTGGGATCTTTTAGAAATTTGAGTTTAAACCGACTAAACATCCAATGAGGTTTCCATCCGGTAATGACAATCCATCTGTTTTCTTTGATGGCTTTTTTTAGTTCAGATACCATGGCAACAGTAGATGAATTAAGCATGACGTAGTCTAAATGATACTTTTTAATGGCCTGATCAGTAGCAGCAACGATTCCACTTCCTCTTTCTATGGCTATGATTTGTCCTTTGAATTGCTTTTTGTGTACATTTAATTGCTGAATAGAGTCTATGGTGACATAGTCGGGGACAACCAACCCAAGGAGAGCTCCTTCATAATTTACGCCTGCGCTTTTGATGTGACTAAAACGGGCAATCTTTTTTCCATGTGTTTTGGGAAGCCACACATCCATGAAAGCATCTGTATCTCCGTGATCCATAGACGCGAACAAGAGGTTGGCGGCCGCTTTTTGTATCACCACATGATAGCCGGACCGATCCAATATTTCCCGTGTAATTAAGGTCATAGCCTCTCCTTCCGCCCATCCGGGAACCAGTCCCAGACTAATCCTTTTAGAAAAATTTTGACCACAGCCGAAAAGAAAAATAGAAAGTATCCCGATAATAATTAATTTATACTTTTTCATCTTTCACCTCCTACTTTTTTTACCCAATGATTGTGTTATCCGATCTAAGATAATAGCTAAAATCACTACTGACAACCCACTTTCAAAGCCTAATCCTATGTCTAAATTATTAATAGCTTCAAGGACTTTTTCGCCCAGGCCACCGGCAGCAATCATTCCTGCAATAACAACCATCGACAATGCCAGTAATATGGTTTGGTTCACTCCGGTCAGGATCGTTTTCATAGCCAAAGGTAATTCTATTTTAAATAGTATTTGTTTACTGGTCGCGCCCATGGACTCTGCTGCTTCTATGATATCTTCCGGCACCTGATTGATACCCAATGTCGTTAATCGAACAGCTGGCGGCATAGCAAAGATGATGGTAGCAAATGCGCCGGGAAGCTTACCAATGCTAAAGAAAAGTACTGCAGGAATGAGATACACAAATGCCGGCATGGTCTGCATGAAATCGAGAATAGGGCGGATAATCTTATGAGCTGTTGTATTCTTAGCACCCCAGATCCCCAGAGGGATGGCAATAATCAGTGCAATGACTGTAGAAACAAGAATTAAAGCCAGCGTCTGCATAGTAGGTATCCAAAGTCCCATGAGATCTACTAGGATCAACCCCAGCAACGTAAATAAAGCCAATCCCTTCCCAGCAGCCCGCCAGGCAATCAAGGAAAATATAGCAATGACCACATAAAAAGGAGTAGATAAAAAAGCCCACTCTACACTATCGACAACAATATTACCATTGTCTTTTATAAAGTCAAATAATGGCTTGAGATGAGTTGTCATCCAATTGACCAAAACAGCCACATAATGTCCGAGATCAACAATCTTTTCCATAACTATTTATTTTATCTACTACTCTGTAAATTCCTTGAGTTCCGTTTTGTTAAAACGTGTCGCTTCAGTGATAATAGTATTTTGAGTAACCAACCCCAGGTATCTCCCGGACTTTTTCTCAGTGACAGCTACTGGTGATTTGGTATTGCTTATCCTGGCCAGCATATCCTCTACTGTTGCATCATCTGACACTTGAGGAATTTCTGTACGAAGAATATCCTGTACTGCATAATCCTCCTTTTTGTCCTTATCAATAAGATCATCCATCCATATAAGCCCTTGAAAAATCCCGGATTGGTTGGTAACAGCGGCTACATCAAGCGCATTATCATGTAATATATTGTATATATCACCAGATTTTTGTTGTTCCACTCCGATAAGTTGATCGTCTTCCTCAATAAGCGATGCCGCAGTAATAATGGTTTTTCGATCTACTTTTTCCGTAAATGTTTTAACATAATCTGTCGCAGGACGGGTTAGGATCTCTTCTGCAGTGCCTATTTGTTCAATGCGACCGTCTTTCATAATCGCAATTCTATCCCCCAATTTAATGGCTTCATTTAAATCGTGCGTGATAAAAACGATTGTCTTTTGTAATTTTTCTTGCAATTGGAGTAACTCATCCTGCATTTCATTTTTAATCAGCGGATCCAAAGCGGAAAAAGATTCATCCATCAATAGTATCTCCGGATCGTTGGCTAAAGCACGTGCCAGTCCTACTCGTTGCTGCATACCCCCCGATAATTGATTCGGGTATTGTTGGTCAAAGCCATGAAGACCTACCGTCTCTATGATTTTTAATGCTTTCTGTTCCCGAACCTCTTTCTTTTCTTTTCTTAATTCTAATCCAAAAGCAACATTCTCTAAAACGGTGCGATGAGGCAGAAGTCCAAAGTTTTGGAATACCATACTCATCTCTTTTCTCCTTATGTGGAGGAGGTCTTTATAAGACTTCTTAGTAATCTCATCATTATTAATATAAATCTTTCCCGAAGTAGGCGAAATAAGTCTGTTTAAACAACGCAATAAAGTAGATTTGCCACTTCCTGACAAGCCCATAATAACGAATATTTCGCCGTCATTGATTCTTAAATTGGCTCGGTTGACCCCTACTGTACATCCTGTAGATTTAAAGATCTGTTGTTTCGTTTTTCCTTCTTTAATAAGTTGCAGCCCTTTCATTGACTGTTTTCCGAAAATAAGAATTAGATCTTCTACTTTAATCTTTATTTTTCTTTCGTTATTCATGAAACAGCTATTGATATTCAAAATCCAATCATAATACAAAAGGAATATTCTCCTTTAATCCTTTATAACTCTCAATTTTTTAGGAGGATTCCATCGCTGTGTCAGTCTGGAAACTACAATGATAGTAATCAGACTACAGATCATAGCGAATGTCCTGAAAGGGAACAACACTTCTCCATGCTCAATCATGGGATAGGGCAGCCATATAGGTAAATGTAAAAGTTTACCTCCACCTCCCAAACGTAAAACAAGACCTACAATAAATCCTGCGGCTGAACCCCAGGTATTTGCCTTTGTATCGAATAGGGCTGTTACCAGTTGTGGAAAAATCAAGACAAAAACAAAATCACTTGCCAATACCCACAAAGCATAAACACTTGTGATGTTGAGTGCCAAAAGGACAGCCGTGATCCCAATAATCCAAATACACCTTTTGATGACTTTAGATAGTTTTCTACTGGAAATATTCGGTTGAAAAATGGGGCGGTAGATGTTCCAACTGGTCATAGATGATGCAGAAAGTATAGAGGCATCTACTGATGACAATACAGCTGCTACGACGGCTCCTAATCCTAACGCAGCAATGAAGCCGGGCGTGAGATAACGAACGACGTAAGGAAGAATAAGCGCTGCATTCTCCGGAGCATGATCAGCTCCCAAGGCCGTCCAGGAAGACACATTTGTACCTATAACGCCTATCATAATAGGTGGAATAACGGCAATAATACAGAAGAACCCTGCAATGATAGACATCCTTTTAGCTGTTCTTACAGAATCGGAAGATAATACTCTCTGAAAATATACCTGCCAGGGGATTCCTCCAAAGATTAACAACATGGCGGTGTCCCACCATTTATAATAATAATCTCCTAACGATTCTTTAGTAGGAATAAGCTGTTCCAATCCTCCACGACTGGCTTCATAATGCCCCCAGGCATGATCCCACCCTCCGACATTGGAGGCAGCAAAAGGAACGACAATGATTAAACCTACAGCAAGGAGAATCAATTGAAAAACATCTGTCAACGCAACGGCCCATTGTCCTCCGATAGCTGTATAAGTAATGGTAATAAAAGAAGAAATAACGATACCTGTTTTAATATCTATTCCCATAATAGTTGCGAACGTTGCTCCGAGAGCTGTTAAGATAGCTGCCGTCCAAAATAGCTCTCCGGTCAGTGCAGGTAGATACAAGAGCGTAGACATCCTTTTACCAAATCTTTGATGTAGAGGATCCAGCAGAGTCTTGAATTTGTGTCTTCTCATGGTACCGGCGAAAAACAAACCTCCTATAATAAGACTGAGCCCATATCCCCAGGGAGCTTGTATCCAAACAAGTCCCTGATTGGGATTATAGGTATAGCCCGCTGTTCCGTTAATATATCCCCCACCTACCCAGGTGGCAATCATCGTAAATACCCCCATCCAAAAGGGAATATTTCTCCCCGCCAACAAGATATCGTTGGTACTGCCCTTATCTTCCTGCTTTAGTTTGGCAGCATAGCTTCCAATATAAAAAAGAGCTCCAAAGAAAATAATCATAAAGATAAATCCCGGCCAAAAAATATCGGTATTTGTAAAAAAGTAAAGGATAAGACCAACAACTGTCAGGAGTCCTATAAGTATTAAAGATGGTAAAAAGCTCTTGAAAACATTTCTCTTATTATCCATAAATAAAAATGGGTATTTTGATTATTTTAAAGATCAGATTCGGGAGGCAGCATATCATTGTCTAATATTATGTCGGCTGCTTTTTCTGCAATCATCAGAACCGGAGAATAGATATTCCCATTAGTGATATAGGGCATTACAGAGGCATCTACCACTCTCAGATTGTCTATTCCATGTACTTTAAGTTGATCATCTACAACAGACATCTTATCCACTCCCATAGCACATGTACCACAAGGATGATAAGCACTCTCTCCATCACGAGCTACCCAATCCAAGATTTCTTCATCGGATTGAACACTTTTCCCGGGCGACAATTCGTCTCCTTTATATTTACTCATAGCCTCCGTATCTACCAACGCTCTTGTCTTATGAATAGCATTGATCCAGTCTTCGCGTTCTGAAGGGGTTGATAGATAATTAAATAAAATCGCCGGAGCTTCATAAGGATCTTTTGATTTGATTTTGACCGATCCCCTCACATCAGAATTCATAGGGCCAATATGGACTTGAAAGCCATGACCTTCTGTCGCCGTTCCATCGTAACGAATAGCCAATGGCAAAAAATGGTATTGAAGATTGGGATAAGGTTTATCCGGAGCGCTTTTAATAAACCCTCCGGCTTCAAAATGATTCGTTGCTCCCGGCCCTTTTCTACGAAAGAGCCAATCAAAGCCTATCTTTGGAGCACGCCAAGGACTCAGATTAGGATATTCACTTACAGGCTCTTTACATGCCCATTGAACGTATACTTCCAGATGATCTTGAAGGTTTTCTCCAACTCCCGGAAGATGATGTACTGTGGTGATATCATGTTTCTCGAGTTCTTCTTTGTTACCGATGCCGGATAGTTGGAGCAATTGAGGGGAATTGATGGACCCTCCACAGAGAATAACTTCCTTGTCGGCAAAGACTTGCTTCAACTGTCCCTTTTTTTTATATTCGACTCCGGTTGCTTGTTTCCCCTCGAATAGAATTTGATGAACCATAGCCCGTGTAATAACTGTTAGGTTTAATCTATTCTTTACAGGGTGGAGATAAGCACGGGCTGCACTTCTTCGACGTCCACGGTAAATGGTCTGATCAAACTTTCCAAATCCTTCCTGTAAGGATCCATTTACATCATCAGTCAATGGATAACCGGCTTCTTTTACTGAATCAAAAAAGGCCTGAAAAAGTGGATTTTTAGCTTTTGGGGTAGTCAATTTTAGCGGTCCCTTTCCGCCATGGTATTTATCTCCTCCTATCAGTCGGCCTTCCAATCTTTTGAAATAGGGGAGCACATGGGCGTAATCCCAATCCTGCAAGCCGTCTTCTCTTCCCCACTTATCATAATCAGCTTTGTTTCCTCGAATCCAAATCATTCCGTTGATAGAACTGGAACCACCTAACACCTTCCCTCTTGGTTGTGCAATCCTTCTGTTGTGCATATAAGGTTCCGGCTCTGATGAATAGCCCCAGTTATAGGTAGTGTTAGTTAATAATGAGCTCAGCAGAGCTGGCATGTGAATTCGGATATCCCACAGATAATCTGGCTTTCCAGCTTCTAAGACCAATACTTTATTGTTAGAATCTGCGCTGAGCCTGTTCGCCAAGACGGATCCTGCCGATCCTCCTCCGACAATAATATAATCGTACTTCATTTTGTCAACAAATTAATAGGGACTGTCGATTTTATTCATTTCCACGTAAATGGTTTTTAATTGGCTATAAGCCTCTATTCCCGCAAATCCATTCTCTCTTCCAAAACCCGATTCTTTGTAAGGTCCAAAAGGAACTTCTACCGGAGTCAAGTTATAATGATTAATCCAGCACATTCCTGCCTGCAGGGCATGAACCACCCGGTGACCACGTTGAAGATCCCGGGTAAAGACTCCGGCAGACAGGCCATAAGGAGTATCATTAGCTCTTTCTATGGCTTCTTTTTCATCTTTAAAAGTCGTAACCGTCATTACCGGACCAAATATTTCTTCCCTCATAATAGGGGAAGCGTCATTTTTAGCTTCAAAAATGGTAGGTTCTACAAAATAACCACCTTTGATATCTTCTTCTTGACTAATCCATTGATTCCCACCCAAAAGAAGAGTATCGTTCTTTTTACCAAGGTCAATATAATGCAATACTTTATCCATGTGCTCCTTGCTGATGAGCGCCCCCACCTGTGTCTCTTTGTTCATGGGGTTGCCTATCTTCAGCCGTTGAGTTTTAGCTATTAATTTGTCTAAAAAAAGACCTTTTATTTCTTCTTCTATAAAGACTCTCGTTCCGTTGGAACAAATTTCTCCCTGGGTATAAAAGTTGGCCAACATTGCTGCATTAACCGCTTCATCAAGGTCAGCATCTTTAAAGATCAGCAATGGGGATTTACCACCTAATTCCAAGGTGACATGTTTCAGCGTTTTTGAAGCATCTGCCATTACTTTCTTTCCCGTAGCTACTTCTCCGGTTAAGGATACCTTTCTTATTTCATCGTGGCTTGTGAGCATTTGTCCAACGGCACCATCTCCCTGAACGACATTGAATACTCCATCAGGGAGACCGGCTTCGGTGAATATTTCAGCTACCATAACAGCTGTTCGTGGAGTTAATTCGGCAGGTTTAAAAATCATGGAATTACCACATGCCAGCGCCGGTGCCGATTTCCAACAGGCAATTTGAATAGGATAGTTCCAAGCTCCGATACCAGCACAAATACCTAAGGGTTCTCTGCGGGTATAAGCAAAACTTTGTCCTAAATCGTGATATGTACCATGCAGTCCGGCCGCTAATCCTCCGTAATATTCCAAGGCGTCAGCACCTGAGGTGACATCATCTGTTAGCGATTCGGCAATAGGTTTTCCACAATCTTCCACTTCAATTTTCGCAAGTTCTTCATTTCGTTCTCTTAAAAGTTGAGCAGTTTTTCTCAAGATTCTTCCCCGTTCTGAAGGCGGAGTGTTCGACCATATCTGAAACCCTTTGCGGGCAGACTGAACAGCTTTTTCTATATCTTCTTTTCCGGCAATGGGAATTTTATTGATTCTATTTCCTGTCGCAGGATTGATGTTATCAATATAGGCTTGCGCGGTTCCAAATTGTCGCTCCCCTTCATAATAAAGCATCGGTCGCTTAGTATTTATATTATTCATTTAAAATATTTATTTGTGTACGGGTTCTTCCTTAGAAACATAATCAGTCAGATTCAGCAATTCAAAGGCTCTCTGTTTATATACTTGTAATTTTTCCTGATATTCCGATTTATCTTTCACCAGATTTAAATAATAATAGGCTCCGTCAGCCAATATAAAAATTAAGTCGGCCGTCAGGTGAGGGTCTTTTACAGCAAGATTGCTATTTTCATTACAGACTATAATGAGATCTTCCAACTTTTTTCGGAGTGCGTCAAGCACTGTTTTGAAATTATTTTTTATTTTCTGATCTCGAAATGTAAGGGAATAGCAACTATAAGATACATCATCATCAAAAAGAACATTCCATTTTCTGGAGAAAACATTATTAATAACCTTAACAAGCTTAACGATGGGATCAATATCCTTTTTAGTATCTACATTGAATATTTTCATATATTTGTCCAATATATATTCTATCAATCCAAATATAAGCTGTTCTTTACTTGCAAAATAATGAAGAACCAGACTGGGATTGATATCCATAGCAGCAGCGGTTTTAGCTATTGAAGCATGTTCCAGTCCTTCTTTTTTAGCTACTTTATAGAAGGTTTTAATAATTTCCTTCTGACGGATTGATTTTAAACTTTTCCTTCCCATAATATATTTTTTCGCACCATAAATAGGCAAGATTAATGGTGAGCAAGAATTTGTAAAGATAAAATAAAAATAAAGAAAGTCAACAATAGATTAATTGAACATTCAATCAAAATAATTTTGTATTTTCATTTCAAAACTCTACTTTTATGAACAAAAAATAAATATCTATACAATTTTTATCCAGCTCTTAATAAATCATTATGAAGTACAATTACCAGTCACGCGTTGAAAACATTCGCCGCTTCTCATTAACACACCATCTATTAAGTAAATCTAAAGCTTTAGCAGTAATACTGTCTCTTACTGTTTTTGGAGTTTTCTCTATCAAAAGTGGATATGCTTATACTGAAGAGCTACAAAATATATCACATAAACTGGAAGGGACGGTGAGAGATTCTGCGACAGGCAAACCTCTTGTTGGCGTATCGATTGTTATTCAGGGAACTTCAAGAGGAACTGCGACAAATACAAATGGAAAGTTCAAATTGAATGTACCTGATGATGCTATCCTTACCGTTAGCTATATAGGGTATCAAACAAAAACAATTGTGGTAGATGGCAGAACCAATCTTGATATCCGATTGCCTCTTTCCAATAAAACTTTGGATGCTGTCATGGTTACAGCCCTTGGGATTAAAAAAGAAAAGAAGGCTTTAGGATATTCTACACAAGAAGTTAGTGGAGATGTTTTAGAGAAAGTTAAAACTCCTACCGCCATAGGTTCATTGGTTGGTCATGTGGCCGGTCTTAATATATCAAAGAGTACGAGCCTTTTTAGAAACCCGGGGATTTCGTTAAGAGGAAAGACCCCGCTAATAGTTATTGATGGTATTCCTCAACCGGATGCTGATCCCTGGAAAATAAACTCGGACAATATCAAATCTATTTCCGTGTTAAAGGGAACAGCAGCTGCGGCCTTATATGGATCTATCGGTATTAACGGGGCAATCTTATATACCACAAAAAAAGGGAAACAGGGTAAATTACAGGTAGAGGTGAATTCTTCCACCATGTTTCAAACAGGATATACAGTTATTCCGGAAGTTCAAACCGAGTATGGAGCTGGTTTTCATGGAGAATATGAGTTTGTAAATGGGGAAGGTGGCTCCAAAGAAGGTGCCGGCTGGATTTGGGGTCCAAAACTGGATCAAAAAGACCCGAGCACAAAAAGCGGATACTGGGAAACTCCCCAGTACAATAGTCCCCGTGATCCCAATACAGGAAAACTTGTTCCCCTTCCTTTTATTTCCAGAGGTAAGAATAATATCAAAAACTTTTTCCGAACAGGGATTTTGTCGAGTAACACGGTTTCGGCTACGGCCGGAAACGACAAAGGTTCTTTCTTAATTTCGGCTTCTCACATTTACCAAAAAGGGAAGGTTCCCAATACCAGCGTAAACAATTCCTCTTTTTCTCTGGGCGGAGATTATAATCTGACTCCAAATTTAAATGTCAATACCAAATTGACCTATAACAAGGAATACTCTAATAATTATCCTACAGTAGGATATGGACCAAAGAATTACTTGTATAATCTTATTCTGTGGATTGGAGCTGATGTAGATATCAGAGATCTGAGAAACTATTGGGTGGAAGGGAAAGAAGGCCTTCAGCAAAGGAATTACAATTTATCCTGGTATAATAATCCTTATTTTATGGCGTTTGAATATCTTAATGGATACAAAAAAGACAATGCTTATGGTCAAGTAACCTTTGACTACCAGATCAATAAAGATTTCTCTTTGACATTCCGTAATGGATTTAATGCATCCTTTGCCCAAACAACTGCAAACGAACCCAAAAGTTATATCGCTTATGGAGTAATTTCCAAGGGGAATTACAGTATAAATAAAGCAAATCATTTTGATATTACTTCTGATCTCATGTTAAAGTATGATCATCAGTTCAGTAATAATTTTGGGCTTAATGTTACTTTAGGAGGATCTAATTTTTACATTATCAACCGAACTAATTATGTTTCGACGGACGGGTTAACTATTCCCGGATTTTATAATATAGGTAACTCTACCAACCCTCTTCAGGGAAGTAATTCCATCAGGCAGCGTCGTACTTTCAGCTTGTATGGCATGTTAGATGTCAATGTATTGGGTTTTTTATATTTATCCTTAACCGGTCGTCGGGATAGAGTATCCACCCTGCCCATTGATAATAATGCTTATTTCTACCCATCAGCAAATATTTCTGTTGTACTTTCCGATGCTTTGGATCTCCCAAGAGCAATTTCTTACTTGAAAGTGAGAGGGGCTTGGGCCAAAGTGAATACCGGCGTTATAAATAAGAATGATCCTTATGCCCAACTTTTGGTTTATGGTATAGGCGGTAAATGGAATAATATTCCATCCCTGACTTGGCCAAGTAATTCCATTGATCCCGGTTTAGTGCCTGCTACTACCAATTCTCAAGAATATGGATTGGTTGTGGGATTGTTTAATGATCGTATAAATGTAAATGCTACTTATTATAAGAACAAGGATTATAATAACCTGACCACTGTTTCCCAATCTTCTGCCAGCGGCTATTCCGCTGTTCTGACGAATGCTTTGACTTTTGTGAGAAAAGGATGGGAACTTGTTTTAAATGGAAGACCGGTTGATAATAGGAACTTCAAATGGAAAACAGGTATAAACCTTAGTAGTGTCCACAGATGGCTTAAAACAGCTGCTCCCGGACATGATGGGTATTATAATACTTATATCAAGGAAGGAGAAAGAACTGATGGAATTTATATTAATAATGCTGTGACTCCTGATGGCACCCCTATATTTCAGGCAAATGGCTTTGGTGCCTTTGCCCCATATGCCCATTTGTTGGGATATAGTGATCCTGATTTGATTTATGGCTGGCACAACAGGTTATCTTATAAAAACTTTTCTCTGAATATTGCCTTTGATGGACGTCTGGGAGGGTTGTTTTATTCTACTACAAATCAAAAAATGTGGTGGGGCGGTAAAGCCGTGGGTACCGTCAATGAACACCGTGTAGCCTCCAACAACGGCAAACATAATTATGTTGCTCCCGGCGTTGTGGTGGCTAACGGAAGTGTTACTTATGATTCTCATGGAAATATTATTAAAGACACCCGTACCTTTGAACCCAACACCACGGCTGTAGATTATGAAAGTTTCCAGACGAGTAACTCAGGAGGTGGCATGTTCCATAATTACTGGTATTATCCTAAAACATATGTGAAGTTGCGTAAGGTGGCGCTTACTTATACCCTCCCCAGTAACTGGACAAAAGGAATATTCAAACAAGCTTCCGTATCTTTTATTGGAAAGAACCTACTGCTCTTTGCAAAAGCTCCAAATGTTGATCCTGACAACCCAGGGGCTGAGAGTGGAGACATGGAAGCTCCCTCTATCAGGACAATGGGCTTTAACATCAATCTTAAATTTTAAAACTTGAATAAAAATAATATATGAAGACTTTTAAAATATTATTAATTGCAGGTCTTGCGCTATTTATTGTTTCCTGCAGGAAGATGAGTTACTTTCAGGAGGATCCGAATGCTCCTACCAAGGCTGATCCTTCTCTCGAATTAACCAATTTAGAACAGGACTTATTTAATGTGGTGACAAATAGTGCACCCTTGGCATGCAGACAAGTCGTTTATCTTCAGACTTCTTCAAATAACCAATATTATGGCTGGAAAAGAGCAGGATTTAGTTACGGTCAGGTCAGTCAGGCAGTGAAGATGCAAATGGAAGCTAAAAGAACTGGAAAACCCAATTATTATTACCTGGGGAAGTTCTTTATTGATGCCTATATTATTGACATGACAAGGACTTTTGGAGACATTCCTTATTCTCAAATAATGCAGTCTTTACGAGATGGCAACTTTGACAGTTCAGCTACACATCCGGTTTATGATAAACAACATGACATCTATCTGGGCGTTTTGAATGATCTAAAAATAGTAAGTGATTCTCTTTCTGCTGCCAATGGTTCTGTAGAAGGTGATATTATTTATGGAGGAGACCTTAGTAAGTGGAAACAATTGGTGAATGGATATACGCTCAGGGTTTTGATGAGCCTTTCTAAAAAAGAAAGTGATCCTTCCTTAAACATTAAGCAGCGATTTCAGGAGATCGTTAATAACCCCAATAAATATCCCTTGCTATCCTCAAATGATGACAACGGACAATTGGATTATTATGATGTGAGTGGGAATCGTTATCCGTATTACAATGACAATTCAATGAAAACGGATTACGACCTGGAAAAAAGTTTTGTAAATATGCTGAAAGGCTTGAATGATCCAAGGTTGTTTGTTTATGGCCGTCCTACCACGGTAGCTATAGAAAATGGTTTATCTGCGACAGATTTTGATGCTTATGCCGGATTACCGGGTAGTGCACCCTTGGGTGACAATAAAACCACCGAAGCTGCCGGAAAAGCCTCCCAGATGCACAAGAGATATTCTTATGTGCCGATAAATGAACCCAGTGTATTTTTTGGTTATGCTGAACAGCAATTTATTCTTGCCGAAGCAGTAGTAAGAGGCTGGATCAGTGGCGACGCGGATGCTTACTACAAAGAGGGGATCAGAGCTGCTATGAAGTTTTCTAATTTTGAGAATACATATTCACAAAGCGATATTGATGATTATATCAATCAGCCAATGATCACTTTGCAATCCGGTACGGAAATTAAACAAATCATTACACAGAAATATATCAGTATGTACATGAACACAGGATGGCAACCTTTCTACGAGCACCGCAGAACGGGTTACCCCCATTTTGACGTGTCAGGTTCAGGGATTATTAATCAAATAAATGACCAGAATGCGGTACCGCTTCGCTGGATGTATCCCATTGGAGAATACGATAATAATGCTGCTAATGTGGAAGCTGCCGTTGACAGGCAATATCCTAATGGTGATAATGTAAATGGCGAAATGTGGCTTTTAAAATAATTGAATTAGATAGTTATCGTAAATGTGGCTTTAGCCCCATAACGAGACATGAGACCTAATTCAATAAAATAATAAGCCGATTTTTCATCCATTTAATTACCTTGAACAATTATTTAGGTTAAGCAGAATATCAGCCAATCATTCATTAAAATACATAACTATATGAGATTCAAACTAGTCATATTTACCTTCTTTCTGTTAGCCTGCCAAAGTGGGTGGGCACAAACCAATACACAAAAGACGGAAAACGTTGTCCTCATCCTTATTGATGGCTATCGTTGGCAGGAATTATTTAACGGCGCAAATTATGATTTACTCACCAACCCCAAATATAATTCGGGGGATTCGTTGCAGCGAATGAAAAAATATTGGGCGGATGATGTAGAAATACGCAGGACAAAGCTGATGCCTTTTACCTGGAACTATATTGCCAAACATGGTCAACTGTATGGCAATCGTGATAAGGGAAATAAAGTGAATGTAAAAAATCCATACTGGATTTCTTATCCCGGTCGCGCTGAGGTATTAAGCGGTTTTGTAGATAAAAAGATCAACTCCAATGGCTATGGTATTAATACCAACCCCAATGTGCTGGAATTCATTAATAAACAGACCGGGTACAAAGGTAAAGTAGTAACCTTTGCCTGCTGGGGTGCCACAGGCAGGTGTTTGAATAAACCCAACAGCGATATGCTGATTAATGTTCCCTGGGAAAACATCAATGGCGACCACCTGACCGATGCAGAAATATTAGCCAATGAGATGCAACATTTCATTCCTAAAATATGGGGTAATATTGAAAGACTCGATGCTAATGTATATGCTTTAGCCAAGTCTTACATTATAGCCAGCCACCCTAAAGTGATTTATATTGACTTTGGCGACACCGATGAATACGCCCACCATGGTCAATACGATGGTTACTTAAATGATATTCATAATCTGGATGCGATGATTGGGAAACTCTGGAAGCTGATGCAAAACGATCCTTTTTATAAAGGAAATACAACGTTTTTTATCGTACCCGACCACGGAAGAGGCCTTGGTAGTGAATGGACCAGTCATGGTTCCAGCATTGCCCACGCGGATGAAACATGGTTTATGGTTATGGGACCGGACACGAAACCATTAGGTGTCGTAAAAAAGAAAGAACAGATTTACCAGACGCAATATGCCAGTACAATCGCTAAGATTCTAGGATTTAACTATAAAGTACAAGATTGGCCGGTTGGTCAGACCATAACCCATGTCTTAAAACAATAAAAATGACGTTAAGTAATCGTTCCTTAATTTACTTTCAAATCTTAAATTCAAGTCAAAAAAGGTGCTGAAACTACAATAGAATATCGATAATAACTAAAGTATTTTAATGATAAAGTATCCGAAATATTTTTTTATCTTTAAAATGGTTCTTTTTAAAAAACAAACCAAATGAATAATCGATGAAGAAACTCGTTTACATAATGATAATGGCTTCATTTATCCTTATTGTGAGTAGTGGGTATTCTTATCAAAGCTATGCACTTAATTTCGAAAACAAGCAATTATACACTAGTGACACTACAATCAAACAAACGCCATATCGCATGGAGGGAAAATTATTCAATAAGCAAACGCATAAAAAAATAATAGGTGCATCCATTTTTATAAATAATCACGCTTTAGGAATTTCTGATACTTCCGGGAAGTATCACATTGTTATTCCCGACAGCATAATAGTCCAGCAGAATATCATACAAATTTCCTGTATAGGATACAATGATATTAAAGACACACTATCAAAAACTGCATTTCCACTCACTAAAAATTACGAACTTGGAATATTTGTTATTGGTCATGCAAATGCTCAAAAAAGTACTGTCGTATGTACAGTGAATAGAGATGAATAGAGATGATATTATAAAAAAGGATGAGCGCCCAGATACCTCTAGCAGCAGACGACCGCAAATAAAAAGCCGATAACACAGACAGCATTATCGGCTATAAAATCAATTGCTTCTACAGATTAAATAATCAGCATCGCATCTCCGTAGCTATAGAAGTTATATTTTTCCTTAATTGCTTCTTCATAAACTTCCATCGTTAAATCATATCCCGCAAAAGAAGCCACCATAATCAGCAGACTCGTTTTAGGCAAATGGAAATTTGTAATCATACAGTTAGCAATCCTGAAATTATAAGGCGGATGAATAAATAAGTTGGTCCATCCTTCATCAGCCCGTAGCAAATCCGTTGCCGTTACAGAAGACTCAACTGCTCTCATCGTAGTTGTCCCTACAGCACAAACTCTTTTCTTATTTTTGAGTGCTGTATTTACAATATTTGCAGAACGTTCTGTAATTTCATAATATTCTGCGTCCATTTTATGCTTACTCAAATCTTCAACTTCAATCGGCCTGAAAGTGCCTAACCCTGTATGCAAAGTCAATTCTGCAAAGTTAATCCCTTGTATTTCAAGGCGTTTGATTAGTGATTCCGTAAAATGCAATCCGGCAGTTGGCGCAGCTACAGCACCTTCATATTTAGCATAAACAGTTTGATAACGATCTTTATCGGCAGCTTCCGGTTCTCTCTTGATATAATCGGGCAGCGGCGTTTCCCCCAACTTGTTCAGAAGAGCCTTATATTCTTCATCCGTGCCTTCATGAAGAAATCGAATCGTACGACCACGAGAGGTCGTATTATCTATCACTTCAGCCACTAACTCATCATTTTCTCCAAAGAAAAGCTTATTTCCTACTCTAATCTTTCTGGCAGGATCTACAATTACATCCCATAGACGGGTATTCATATTCAATTCCCGTAAAAGGAAGACTTTTATTTTTGCTCCTGTTTTTTCTTTTCTTCCATGTAATCTGGCAGGAAAAACTTTCGTATTATTGACTATAATGGTATCTTGATCATCAAAATAGTCCCTAATATCTTTAAAAATTTTATGTTCAATTTTCCCGCTATCTTTGTGAACAACCATCAGGCGAGACTCATCTCTCTGTTCATTAGGATGTTGTGCAATCAAATTTAGTGGGAGATCAAATTTAAATTGGGATAACTTCATCTAGGGATAAGGTTTTAAGCCTGCAAAGGTATGAATTTCCTTTTAGAAAACATAATATTCACTCCTCGGAATTATCGCTACAGATTTATCTTCCTTTTTTATCGAAAAAGAGAAACCATGATAAAAAACTATCATAAACAACAGTTATCACTTTTGGTCTCATTCTCCTTTACAGTAAAATATAATCCCAAGCACATTATTTTTTAAAATCAAGGAATATCCAAAGCAAATGATGCGTTGTTATGGTGCAATTTATCGTCAATATCCACCTTCCTCCTCTACCTACTCCTCCCTAAAGCAGTTACTTTTCTAGCCATAAATAAACGCTTGCTGTTTTATATACAAAAATATTTCTTTATCTTAGATGCAAAAAAAAAGACAACATCCTAAATATATTTGTTTGTAAATGCTTGTAAGCATTTGCATAAGGTAAGAACATATACAAAACCCACAAGCTCTATTTTATTAATAGATTTGATAATGAGCGAGTTGTACAACTTAAGTAAGATTGGAATTGCGTATATATAGAAGTTATAGGGCATTTTAAAAGACGACCAAGACATTACTGATGAACGAAAAAGAATTGGCAGATAGAATAAAAAGTGCAATGGTTCTACTTTCAGATGGACATTCATTTAACGTTGGCGACTTGACATTTGGTTGTGATAAGAAAAACAATTTTTTCGTTTTAGGTTGGGTCGAAAGCTATGAACTAAAAAACATATCAAAAACCAGAGCCTTAAATAAATTGGACGAGACAAAGGAGTTATTTACGAAAATGCATACTGTTTCACCTGACCTGAAAAAGTTTATAATTGACCGCAATGTAGAATATTCTGTTTCTTATAATTATGGAATGGGAAGCCTTAAATTATGCAGAGAAAAAAACGGATGTATTGAATGGATAACTGAATTAAATGACAATTAAGGAATTACATAATCAATTAAAGGAATGTGGAATTAAGGAAGACCGATATTTCCTTCACGGACTTTTTGGCTCTACTGACGATAATGATAAAATTGGTTTGACGATAAGAAAAGGGCAACACGGAGTTGAATACGAAACATATTATAGAGAGCGTGGCGAAAAACACTCAATAAGGACTTTTGCAACTGAAAATGAAGCTTGTGAATATATCTATAATAAACTCATTGACGAACAGACACTTTCCAGAATACAAAAGATTGTTGGACTTTCAGGAATGACAGTAAATGAAAGACTTTGGGAAAGTAAATTAATGGACGAGTTTGACATAGCTAAAAAGAAAGATAAAACGAGAGCAAAGGAAATATTAAGGTGGTTGAGAGTTGACGAGCCTTCAATTCAAAAGATTGTAAAATGACGATAGAATAAAGAAAAACGCCCTATAACAAACGACTCCTATGTACCTCTCTAGGCAATTATAATATGTAGTCTAATTAATTTCTTTTGAAAGGAAAAGATTTGACCTGAATTAAACCTTTCCCCTTCGCAAGAGTTTTTCCATAAGCAAATATGAGTCTTTTTTTTAAATCAACATACCCAGCATCCTATAAGTAGTCATTGTATTTGTGTCGCTTAGTCCGGTTGCGGAGTGGCCACACACAAGCTACAGTTCTCTGTTTTAGTTTATTGATCTTTTTACGCTTAGTCTCTCCATTAAAGGCAAGAGTGGCATAAAAAACAGACGCTACATACTGTTAAGCAAGATAAATCTTCGCTGTTTGATTATTAAAACGATATCACCGTTTGTTTAGTAGTCATCCTGTCTGGTTTTGGGTTATGGCATATTGATTGTTAATAAATATGATTTAAAAAGCTTTTTGTTTATTGGACAACCCCTAACTGACAGGAGAAAAATAATCATAGTGCCTAATGTTGATAGAATAATACGGTTGGTTATGCAATTTTATAGAAACTATCAAAACAACACAGACGAGCTTTTCTCATCATTCAGCAATAATGAATTAACCGCCTTGGAAAGATACTTTCACAAAGCATTAGAGCTGATGAATAAAGAAATTGAAAAGGTAAACGAAAAACAATAAGAAATAACTATGAACACAGACAAAACAGAAGACAAATCCACACTTCATATTCCTGCACCTTTTGCCCAAACCTATTTTCACGGAACAAAGGCTGACCTTAAAATTGGTGATTTCATTGAAGTAGGGTTCAACTGCAATTATGAAGAAAACAGAATATTAAAACACATTTATGTTTCGGCTACGCTGAATACTGCAATATTAGGAGCAGAACTTGCTTCGGGCAACGGACGTGAAAGGATTTATTTAGTAGAAGCAACAGGCGACATAGAAGATGACCCCAACGTTACGGACAAAAAATTCCCAGGCAACCCCACAAGATCCTATCGTTCGGAACATCCGTTTAAAGTTGTTGGAGAAGTAGCCGTTTGGCACGGACATACTTATGAAGAGATTAAAGCTATGAAAGACGGGTTAGAAAAACTTAGAGAGCAAGGAAAGAATGTTATTATTGACTAAAAAATGGACAATTATTACTTAAAATTAAAACAACGAACCGCTAACAATAAAAGGTTTAAACACATTCCGCTGCGCCCCCATGTGTTTAAGTCAAAGTCCATGCTGAGCCTGTCGAAGCAGGTAGTTGAGCGTAGCCGAAACCACCTCATCCCACTCACATTTATTGTAGTCAGATCCTGCCTTTATTGGCAGACAGGCATAGTCGGGAAAACCAATAATACCAATTCCGATATAATTTTCCATAAAAATTGGTATAATGCCGTCACTCTATATTCAATGTCATATTGGATCTAATAGGCGTAGAAAGAAGTAGAATCATGGAAATATTACAGTTTACACGGTATAAATGGATTCAGGGAAGTAAACTGAAGTATCTAAGTACCTTATTCTATAGCTTAAATTAATAAAAGAGATTACCCGGAGACTAAATCCTGTGATAAGAGGGACTATCAATTATATTCTAATCTTGTTTAGTTTGGAAACAACAAGAAAATTTTCAATATTTATATTAAAATTTAATCCAAATCTTAAATTATGACTAAAAAAATCATTGCAGAAGCATCAACAACTATCAATGCTTCAATCGACGATGTTTGGGAAGCTCTCATTAATCCTCAAAAGATAAAACAGTACATGTTTGGGACAACAGTTGTTTCTGATTGGGAAGAAGGAAGCTCAATTGTATGGAAAGGAGAATATGAAGGGAAAAAGTATGAAGACAAAGGAAAAATCCTTCAGTTTCATCCTCAAAACCTACTTCAATATAGTCATTACAGTCCACTTACAGGACAAGAAGACATCCCGGAAAATTATCATACAGTTACAATCGAGTTAACAGATCAAACTAATGGAGTTAATGTTGTTTTAACCCAAGACAATAATCCTGATGAAAAAACACGCGAGCATTCAGAGAAAAATTGGACTATGATGTTGAATGCTTTAAAAGAAACAGTTGAAAAGTAATAGCGGACATAAGATTACATATAACAAGCACTCGCAAACAAACAATTTATCGGATATTGGTAATACAAGCAGCACGCCCATTCACTCAATAAAAGGATGGCGATTCGCTCTACTTTGTGCTACTCAAATCTGGGTGGCTCATGGTATAGCATTCCTCTTTCACGAGTATGCGCATTCGTTTCTAGCCACCATACTTGGCTTTAAGCCCAATCCATGGTTACTACATTTCGGCAAGCCAACTTTCTCCAATATTGCAATTCTGTCACAAGTCAGCGAGAACGTAAATTTCGCATCAATCTATTCGCAAGGTCATGGATATCTTGCCGCGCTTATAGCATTTGCGGGATCCGGCATTGGCAATGTCGTTTTGTACTTTTTCTGCCTTTGGATACTTCTCAGTTCAAAATTATCACTCAAACCATTATGGCGTTTGTTTTTCTTCTGGCTATGCCTGATGAATGTAGGCAACTTCTACGACTATGTTCCTATTCGTACTTTTGCTCACTCTGGAGATATCGCCTACATTGTGCGTGATTTGGGTTGTTCTCCATGGCTCATTTTATTTGCACTCGGGGTACCCACAGCAATAGCAATTCGGCATCTGTTCTGGCGCCTCTTTCCAATAGTAATGGATCGTTCGTTCCCAAACAATACTTACCGGCAGGCTGTTCTTTGGATCGTATCGATCGGTCTCATCTTCATTTTTTATGGCGGAGTAGGGCTACTTTCAGATAATTTAGTCTCCAAATATCTGTCAATAACCTCTATTCTTTCCGCATTTTTTGCGATTATCTACTTTGCACGTACACATCCTGGTTTGGATACCTAACGTAATTGTATAAATTGAAAGAACAGTTGAAAGCAACCATGAAGAAGATGTTCATTTTCATCCGACCATTCCCATTACGGGCAGGTTAAGTGTGAGTTGTTTGTTTTAAAGACCTATGACAGCAAGGGAGCTGGGGGCGGATCTGAAGGTTTTGACCGCTCATCAGGCAAGGGTATAAATTCCTGATTATCTAACTGTGGCAAGGTCATTCTGCCCTGCCTCCAGTCATTTTTGGCCTGTTCTATTCTTTCTTTTGAAGAAGAAACAAAATTCCACCAGATATAGCGCTCCCCTAGAGGCTCGCCTCCCAAAAGCATCAAAACAGATTTTTCTTTTGCTCGAATGATGGGATCTTCCTTTTTTTTAAAGACAATCATCTGCCCCGCTTTATAGTTTTCTCCCAATATTTCAATACTCCCTTTCACTATATAGACCGCTTTTTCGGAATGTTCTTTGGGAAGTCCGAACCGTACATCAGCCTCTAATTTGACGTGCAGATAACATAAGGGGGAATGGACTTCTACGCTATTGTTTAAACCGTAAGCATTTCCGGCAACCAAACGCATCCAAATTCCTTTATCGGTATATACCGGAAGGCTATCGGAGCTGAAATTATTAAAAGTAGGCGATTGTTCTTCATCTTCTTTAGGCAAGGCCACCCAGGTTTGCATCATTTCCAAGGTTCCTCCCGCAAGCGCATTGGGGTCGTCAAAACGCTCTGAATGGGTGATTCCTTTTCCGGCTGTCATCCAATTCACTTCGCCAGGTTTGATGACTTGTTCTACCCCCAAACTATCACGATGGGTAACCGTGCCCCCAAACAAATAGGTGACGGTGGACAGACCAATGTGCGGATGAGGTAAGACATCTAAGGAAGATATAACTGTAGGCGTCTTATCCACCGGTCCGGCGTGATCCATAAATATAAACGGCCCAACCATTCTCTTTCTGCGGAAAGGGAGAATACGTTGAACACTTAAGGTCTCACTTATGGAAGCCTGACGCGCATTAATGATGAGTTCAGGCATAATCTTTTATTTTTTATTGACTAAATTGTTGTGAAGATAACAATTTTTGTAACTATAATGTTGTTTTTTAATTGATTACTTGTATTAATGCTGATTATCCAAAAAACAATTACGATAATTTTGGCTATCTGATAAAATGAAGTACGTTAAATATCCACCAAGCAGAAATAAAATCTAAAGTGCTACAATAAATGAGATTAGCATAGATAACAGTATTAGAATAACGATTTTTAATGTAGAAAAACTATCTTTGTCCAAATGAGCGCAATGACACATCGGGCAGGATTTGTAAATATATTCGGGAAACCTAATGCAGGAAAAAGCACCTTGTTGAATGCATTAACCGGCGAGAAACTGGCAATTACTTCTCCGAAAGTACAAACCACGCGCCATCGGATTTTGGGCATTTTATCCAAACCGGATTTTCAAATTGTATTCTCAGATACGCCCGGCATTATCACTCCCAAATACAAACTTCAGGAAAACATGATGGGCGCAGTACAAGCTGCTACAGAAGATGCGGATTTAGCGTTGTTTATCATGGACGTGAGGGAAGATATTGCCAAGATAAAAGCCGTATTTAATGAGCTTCTTGTCAAAGCACCCAAAATACTGGTGATTAATAAAAAGGAGCTCGTCTCTAAAGCAAAACTACAAGAAATTGAAGCTGCATTCACAGCATCTCAATGGGTAGAGATAATCAGCGTGAGCGCATTACAAAAGAACGGAATAGAAGAATTACTGCAACTAATCGCCAAAAATTTACCCGAAAATCCACCCTTTTACCCGGAAGATGCTTTGACCGACCGTCCACTTCGTTTTTTTATTTCTGAGCTTATTAGAGAAAAGTTATACACGCAATTTCGAGACGAAATCCCTTACCAGACCACCGCCGTCATTCGTCAATTTGAAGAGAAGAAAACCTTAACCAAAATATCCGCTGATATCGTAGTGGAACGGCAAAGCCAGAAAGCTATTATTCTGGGAAAAGGCGGACGAAGTATTAAACAAATTGGACAAGCGGCCAGAAAAGACATCGAAGCCTTTCTAGATCGAAAGGTCTTCCTGGAACTCCACGTTAAAGTAAGGAACAAGTGGAGGAATAAAGCACATTTTTTAAAAGAATACGGATACCATTAATAGAAGAGATTATGTCAGGATTTACAGTAGCCATCGTAGGACGGCCCAACGTAGGGAAATCAACACTTTTCAATCGACTGATAGAACAGCGAAAGGCGATTGTTGATAACATCAGCGGAGTAACCAGAGACCGACAATACGGAGTAGCAGACTGGAACGGAAAAGATTTTAATATCATTGATACCGGAGGTTTTGTCTCCAATTCAGAAGATATTTTTGAAAAAGCAATAAGAAAACAGGTCAGGCTGGCTCTGGAAGAGGCTCATCTCATCGTATTTCTTTGTGACGTCACTTCAGGCATTACCACACTCGATCAGGAAGTAGCGGAAATGCTCAGACGTACGGAGAAACCGGTACTTGCTGTGGTTAATAAAGTAGATAATCACGAACGACAGTTAGATGCCACGGAATTTTATGCCCTCGGTTTTGAGAATATGTTTTTCCTCTCCTCTATCACCGGCAGCGGAACAGGAGAGATGTTGGATAAACTTACCAGTTATATCCCCGATCAAACAGAACAAGAAAAAATACCCGAAGAAGAACCTCCACGACTGGCCATCATCGGTCAGCCCAATGTAGGAAAATCCTCTCTTTTGAATCTACTTATCGGAGAGGAAAGAAACATTATTTCGGATATCCCCGGAACAACAAGAGATACCGTTCATACCCGATATAACCTCTATAACAAGGATTTCGTCCTGATAGACACCGCCGGTATCAGAAGAAAAAATAAAGTACATGAAGACTTAGAATTTTATTCAGTTATCCGAGCCATCAAAGCCATAGATGAAGCCGACGTATGCATGTTACTTTTAGATGCAGAAAAAGGGATTACTGCACAGGATTTAAATATATTCAATACGGCAGCCAAAAAAGGAAAAGGAATCGTTATTCTGGTAAACAAATGGGATTTAATCGAAAAAGAAACGCAAACAGCTAAAGAATACGAAGAAAAGCTAAAGAAAAAACTGGCTCCTTTTAATGATATTCCCGTCATCTTCACCTCTGTAACAGAAAAGAAACGCGTATTTAAAGCCTTAGACAAGGCGCTGTCAGTCTATAAAAACAGGCATTCCAGGATTCCCTCTTCCAAGCTGAACGATATCATGCTAAAAGCCATAGAAAAGCACACTCCTCCCTTGGTGAGAGGCTATAATATAAGTATCAAATATGTAACCCAACTCCCGACTAAAACACCAAGTTTCGCCTTTTTCAGTAATCATCCCAAGGATATTCGTCCACCGTATAAACATTATCTGGAGAATCAATTACGAAAGAATTTCGACCTAAGCGGAGTGCCTATTAGACTTTTCTTCAGAAAAAAATAACTCCTTTACGTTGCTATTTCCTACTATGAATTGAAATATTCATTTATGATAGTGAAAATAAGGATTTTAACGGTAAGTTCTATACTTTTAAAATAAATGATAAGATGATGAAAAAAATCCGCTATTCTTTACTTTGCCTTACCCTTTGCATTCCGCTATTCATCAGTGCAAAGATAAAGTCCACAATACCGGAAAAATCGACACTTACTCAAGCAACAACTTTCACGGTGTTACAGTTTAATATCTGGCAGGCAGGTGCCAAGGTAACCGATGGGTTTGATAAAATTGTTTCTACCATTCTTCAGCTAAAACCGGACTTGATTGCTCTGAGCGAAGTAAGCAACCACGATGGCGTCAATTTTATGAACAAATTACAGCATCATCTGGAAGAGAAAGGAGTTAATTATTATACGGATTCAAGCGATAATGTAGGCATCCTTAGCCGCTACCCTATTCATATATTCAAGAATTACAGTAACGATTTCGTTAAAGCAGTGATAGATATTCATGGTATTCCGCTAGCTTTTTATTCCCTGCATATAGACTATACTCAATATGCAGAATATTTGCCCAGAGGCTATGATGTGACCACTTATCAAAAGTCAAAAGAAGGTTCTATCATCGACAGTAAAAAAGTATTAACCATTAACGACCGCTCCAAGCGGGATGAACAAGTGAAAGCTTTTCTGAAAGCAGCCTCGGCAGATCGGAGAGAGGGACGGCAAGTTATTGTAGCCGGTGATTTTAATGAGGCTTCATTCTTGGATTGGACAGAGAAAACCAAACATTTATGGGAGCATAATGGCGCCGTCATTCCGTGGACCTGTTCTAAAATGTTATACAATAATGGATTTAAGGATAGTTACAGAGTCGTTTATCCAAATGTAAGAAAACATCCGGGCTTTACCTGGGTGGTCAATACCCCCTGGATTGATGCCGACGAAAGAGATCGAATCGACTTTATCTATTATTATGCGAAAAGCCATAAAATACATCCTATTCATAGCGCAATCGTTGGGCCGCAAAAGATTTACATTAATAAAACAAAAACCGTATCCAATCAAAGTGAAGATCTCATTGTTATTCCACAAAAAGATTGGGTCTCCGATCATCGTGCGGTATTAACAACTTTTAAAATAAAAGAATAATGGAAAAACCAACTATCAATTGGGAGGATTTTTCCCAAATCGATATCAGAGTAGGTACGGTATTAGAAGCTACTCCCTTTAAAGAAGCCAAAAAACCGGCCTACAAATTCGTTATCGACTTTGGCTCGTTGGGAAAACGTAAATCTTCCGCACAGGTAACTAAACTATACCGACCGGAAGAACTCATCGGCAAACAGATTATCGCTGTCGTTAATTTTCCACCCAAACAAATCGCTAATATGCATAGTGAATGTCTAATTCTTGGTGCTGTAGAAGATGATAAAGTGACGCTTATTCACCCGGGGAAAAACGTTAAAAATGGCTTGAGAATAAGCTAAAGTCCGGAACCTTTAAACGGTAAAAAGACAGGAACAGCCATGGTAATATAATTGACACACATGAGGATGATTAAAAAGGCGACTTCGAGAGCCTCAGTCTCCACACTTCGAGAGCCTCAGTCTCCACACTTCTAAAGGAGCCTCAGGCTCCACAAATTTAAACACATGAAGAAAGCCTTCCAACTGACAATTTGCCTATTTTTTATCCTTGGTTTTCATCGGCTGAGTGCGCAAGAGATAAACCCTCTTCAACAGGAGATCCAATCTATTGTCAAAGGGAAACAAGCAACGGTGGGGATAGCTATTTCTGATTTCAAAGGACAGCATCCGGTTTATTGGAATAAAAACAAGCATTTTGTCATGCAAAGTGTATTTAAGCTTCCCATAGCCTTGTATGTACTCCATTTGGTAGATCAGGGGAAATGGTCATTGCAACAACCTATTAACATTAGCCGGGACGACTTACATCCGAATACATGGAGCCCCATTCGAGAAAAGTTTCCTAATGGCACCACCATGCCACTGTCCAAACTCATTGCATATACCGTAGCCTGGAGTGATAATAATGGTTGTGATATTTTACTTCGTATGGTGGATGGCCATGATCAGGTAGAGCAATATCTTCATCAGAAAGGAATAAAAGACGTTTCCATAAAAGTAAATGAAGCCACCATGCACAAAAACGAAAAGGCTCAATACAAAAACTGGATCACGCCCCAAGCAGCCAATAAATTACTGCGTCTTTTCTATTTCAATGAAGATCAACTCTTAAAAGATGAAACCCATACTTTCATCTGGGATATTTTGAGAGGTACCCAAACCGGGGTTAAAAAACTGAGAGGACAACTTCCCAAAGCTGTAATAGTTGCTCATAAAACCGGAAGTTCCGGACAAAACGAATCAGGAATAACTGCAGCAGAAAATGACATCGGTGTCATTTTCTTGCCTAACGGCAACCCGCTCTTTGTCAGTGTATTCGTTACGGCTTCCAAAGAAACACCTGATACGAACAAGCAGATTATCGCCGAAGTAGCTAAAGCAGCATGGAAGTTTTATAAATAATTTATTTTCTTATGCACATGCCTCTCTATCCTCTTTCACACAAAAATCTCTGTCCTTTTGTCTTGAAACAAAAGGACCAAAAATTCAAGACTAATGGAAAAAAACTAAAAATAGTCTCATTGGGCTAAAATAAAATAAGCTTCTTTTTTTTCTTATTCAACGAACATAATGAAATACTCTAATCCTAAACTTCAAATTCACAGCCTATCTTAGCATTTTATTTTCAACGCCCATTTCGCCTATTTTCTTTACGTTTTTTTCCTAAGGTCATAAGCGCGATGCAACGTATTTCTTTAATCAGAAGATTAATTGTTACCAATATTTGAACATCTCTGATGTCAGTAAGCTATAATTTGGCTATCCAATAGGACGTATTAAAGACTAATGTGTAAAAGTTAATGTGCATCCGCTGACTGCAGCGCAGTCAAATATTTGTAACCGAAAAGAAAAAGTGACCCGTCCGACTGCAGCGCAGTCGCACATCTGCATAGCACTTGTTGAAAACTATTAAGCGTCTGCCCATCTTTCATCTTTCATACAAAACTCTCCGTCCTTTTGTCTTGAAACAAAAGGACGGAATAATAATGTAGTTTATACCTGCTCTATGGCTTCAGCTATAGGCGTATCTCCATCCAACATCGGAATAAGTTTCCCATAAGTATTAGACTTTCCCAGTACTTCTTTCAGGCTTTCTGCAACATTCGATATAGCAATTTTCCCTTTCCCTTCTATTTGGGTAGTTATTTTTCCGGAGCCCTCTGTCTCAGTGAGCGATCCGGGCTGCAGGATGGTATAATCTAAATCTGTATTATGTACCAACCAATGATCGGCAAAGTATTTTCCGGTAAAATAATCGGGAATAGTCGTCCATTTCTCAGGTTCAAGAGAATAGAGGGCACTCAACATAATATAGCGTTTAATTCCCTTATTTTCCGCTGCCTGCATAGTTTTTACAGCCCCATGTAAATCTATTTTCAAGACATCAGCCCCTCTGGATCCGGAGACAAAATAAATAGCCTCCGTACCCTCCGGAATATTCGCTTCTATCTCTGCTAATTGTTCCGTTAGATCTAATTTGATTTGCGTATAATCAGAAGAGTCAAAAAGCTTTTCTTCTTTTCGCGTGGTACCCACGACTTGGTGACCGTCAGCTAAAAGTTTTTCCACCAATTGATTACCTACTCTCCCACTCGCACCAATGACTAAAATTTGCATAATATTTCGGTTTTGTTTGAATGGATTCAACAGCAGAAAGACCTTTTTGTTTAAAGACACACCAAACTTCCTTATAATACTATCTGTGAAAAGGAAAGTTGAAACAATAATAAAAGAGGAACTGCAAAGCGTATCACTTTTTTCATAACTGACTACTTTTACTTTATTCGTTATTTATCCTTCTTAATAGAATAAAGCACCATATTAAGACCACTAACATCACTTCCTTCCGGTCCCAATTGTATCTTACCATTAAAAACAACATTTAAGCTGCCTCCTACCCCGATCTTGGGAAGCGATATTGTTCGATAATTACAAATATATAAAGGTGGATATTCGAGAGGTTGAGCAATGATATAGTAGGCAGGTTTACTAAATTGCAACATTGGCGACACCGAATCTGAATAAAGAAGTATCCCTCTTCGATTTTCCAATATTTCAAAACCTGAAGAAAATTTCAAATCACAGCTATCCGATTTATGCTTATTAGAAGTCTCTGTTACATTGGATTTATGGCATCCTAGAAGAAGGGAAAGTGAAAGTAAGCAAAGTGTATAAAACATTTTCATAACACATCTATTTATAAGTTATGAGCCATACAAGGAACACGAGCACAGTTCCAAAAATTAAATTATCTTTGAAAGCAAAAAATGCAATCGTTAGACAAGGACTTACAAACACGAAAACAAAATATTGACGAATTTGGAGAAGTGACAGAACGTGTATTGAGCTATTTACCCAACGTCATCAGTAATTCCGAAATCAAAGACGATTATACCATTTCATCTTCTGTACTTGCCGGAACTACAAAATTCATAAGACCAATCAACAATAAATTATTCATAGAAGACCAACAAAAATTTAAAGCGAGTTTTGAAAAGTTAAAGACTGTTTTACGAGAAATCAAAAATGGAAAAGCATACTTTTCATCAGAAGAAAAAGATAATATTGACAGCACCTTATATACTATTCAGCAAGCCATTGGAGCAGGATTTGATTTGCTCGTAAACCCCAACAGCGCAAGAAAGCACGTAGGAAACCGATTTGAAGAATTGATAAAAGGCGTTTTTTCAGAGATTGGTGTTGCCAACAAAAAAGTCGTTTTACAAATTCCTTATGAGACTGAAAAAGGAAACAAAGTTTACAAAGCAGAAAATGACCTTATTCTTTCTCCTTATGAGAATGTAAAATCTACTGCTATGTCTTTAGACGAAAAGGAAATAGTAGTATCTATCAAAACATCTTCCAAAGACCGGATGGGTAAAATCTTTATCGATAAAATCCTATTGGAGCGTTTTGTCAAACATCCTCAAAAAGTTATCGGAATATTTCAAAATGATGTTCAAAGAAAATCTAAGGACGGCATAAGTTTCACCCTCGTTTCGGGGCTTTTTATGGTTTACTCCAAATTTCTAACCCAATTGGAAGGAATCTATTATTTAGACCCTCCTCCCATTACAACAAAAAAGCCTTATTCAGATTATATTAAACGATTTTCGGACTTAATAACAACGGATTATAAAAAATTACTAACCCCTTAATTTTTTTCGCCTGCTTGATGCTGAAATTTCATCCTTATGGCTTGCAATCCTTTGAATATGTTCGCTATCATTTATACGCTCTTGAATAATATTGCAATATTTAAGCTCTAATTCAGTTCCAAGCCATTTTCTATTAAACGCCTCTGAAACAGCATAGGTTGTACCAGAACCACCGAAAGGGTCTAAAACCAAATCGCCTTCATTACTTGACGAAAGAATGACTTTAGTTAATAACTCAACCGGCTTTTGCGTCAAATGCGGATAGCGCTCCCACGAACCATTTGAAATAGTCGGTATTTCTATTACATCTTTGGGTTTAGCTCCTAATGGGTTTGGTTCCCATACTTTATTTCTTTTCCTTCCATTGCTATATTGAGATGTTTCAGCTTGTGTTCTTTTTGGATATTTCAAAGTATGGGCATTGTACGGAATTCTAACTTCATCCACATTGAAGGTAAATTTTTTAGACTTTCTAAAATGCAAAATACTTTCGTGAGAACGCCCCCAGTCATTTCCCAAATTTGCTTTATTCCTATAATACCAGACCAGCCATTTACACCCTTTAAATAATGGCGAAGCCGCCCATTTTATATCCGCTAAAATTTCTGAAAATCCACAGATATACAAAGACCCTGTATTTTTTAAAACCCTATGAGTCTCTTTAATCCATTCCAAACTCCAACTTATATATTCTTTTTGATTCGCGAAGGTGTCCCATTCAGCCTTTTTAATATTATAGGGTGGGTCAGCAAAGATTAAATCTACAGAATTAGGCTCTAACTGCTTTAAAAATTCTATGGCATCGTAATTATATAATTTTCCAAGATTTGTCTCGAAAAACGGCTTAATATCAATTTGGACTTCTTCTTCAATATCAGAAAATAAACCGTAACTTCCATCCATTTCCTGAATTAAACTATTTAATTGCTCTTCTGAATAAACCCTATAATTATTCATTGGATGCCTTAAACTTTTAAACTTTCCGTTATTATCCCATCTTCTAAGTGTTTCAGCACTCACATTGAGTATTTCAGCGGCCTTTTTGATATTTACTAACTTTTCCATAGATTATACAACCTTATACATCTTTACACAACAAAAGTATAGAATAAAATTTAAAACAGCAAGAAAAAAATGTACGGCTCACAAACAAACGGCTGTTCTGTAAGGCGGGATAAACGGTTTCCCCGCCTACCGGACGGGCAAGGATTAAACGAAAAGTAGTATATTTGACGTGTCGTCTTCCAGCAAACGGTAGTGGTAATCAATCGGAGCAACTTATTCCTAAAATACGTACAGAAAAATACCGTGAAAATCTTCTATGTTTAATCCCTAACTCTGCTAATTTAGGTAGTCTATTTCGAGGAGTTTTGGATATTTCGGATTGATTTGTGCCAGTAATTTCGGTTCAAACTGTGCCAACTTTCACGGTTTGAATTGTGCCA
>CAZLDH010000010.1:0-31122 GCA_964558275.1 uncultured Chitinophagaceae bacterium | reverse complement strand
AAAACTCGACCAAAAATATCTTGTCGCTAGTGTGGAGTTATTGAGCAAACCCTAACTAGAACAGTTTCAACTGATTATAAGCATTGCCATCTCCATTTTGCAGTTCAATTCCCTGAAACGCTTGTTTGATAGGCATTCTCTCGAAAAGGCTTATACTCAAAATCTGTAGAATTGTGTAAAGGGATTGTTTCAGCACCAGCTTTTTCTTGATTATCGCTACCAAAACATAAACACTTACGACAATCCATATTTGAGTGTAAACAGCATTCTGAGATGTTCCGTAAAACGCCTTGATTCTTAAATGTTGTTTTAACCATTTAAAGAACAATTCCACATTCCATCTCGCTTTATACAATTGGGTTATTAGTAAAGCATCTAAGGAAAAATTATTTGTTATAAAAACAAATAATTTGTTTATCTCTTTATCATAATATTTTATTCTGCGCATTTTACCAGGGTAATTTTTTTGGGCATAATAGCCTGTTAATACAATAGTTTGGTCACATCTTAGACCAGTAGTTTTATCAACCTTATCAGAATAAATTCTCCTGAATGCAAAGTTATCTTTTGCTCGAGTAACAAAAAAGGCTGAAGACTGATGCATATGATATAGTCGTTCATAATCTACATATCCTCTATCCATTATATAAAATGCACCAGTTTCAATAGCTAATTTATCTAGTGCGTTAACATCATGAACACTCCCATCAGTAATGTATATCCACGTAGGGATATTCCCTCTCAAGTCTAATAAAATATGAGCGTTGACAGCGGCTTTTGTCTTACGGAATTTTGCCCAAGGGAATAGAGATAAACATAGGTCT
This sequence comes from uncultured Chitinophagaceae bacterium, assembly GCA_964558275.1. Taxonomy (GTDB): domain Bacteria; phylum Bacteroidota; class Bacteroidia; order Chitinophagales; family Chitinophagaceae; genus FW021-bin31. The sequence goes on along the minus strand of CAZLDH010000010.1, from coordinate 30,298 downwards.
ATCGTGGTACTATCGAAGGCATAAATTAATCCATCTATATCCAGTCCAAATGCATTATCTTTTTGATATAATCTACGGGCTTCCTTAATTAAAATTTGCGCAAAATCAGAATAAATATGCCAGTCTCTTGTCTCATTCCAATAGGCGAGTTTTGATCTGGATACCTTATTGCGTATCCCACAATGATAAAGCTTTTCAGAGACCGCTTTAAGACATGCCTCAATATCTCTTAAGCTCTCTCAAAAAATTAATTGAGCAAAACTCATTACTGCATATTGCTCCCAACAACTAAAAGTTTTGGCTTTGTAATTTCCACCATATCTGTTTACCAATTTGTCAATTTCGTATTTTGAAATAAAGTCAAATAATTGTGAAAAAACAGTTCGTCCTGAATTCATAACCGGGTTTTTCCGGCAAAATTTAAATCAAAAAAAATAAAAAAAGGCTGTATCCCTATATTGTCGCATATTATCGTACCTTTTATTAATCAAAGATTGGACAGTAGTGCCTTAGCATATAATAATTCAGCTAAATTTTATAAATAAAAGAGTATTATATCTCTATTTTTAAAAAATATATTGGTATTAATAGGAATATTTGTATTTTTACATAACACATAAATTCCAAAATGTAAATACAATTACATGAAAAATAATATACTTTGCATATACATTCTTTGTAATTTTTTTATTTTTATATTCATCGGGGATACAAGCTCTGCTCAAACAAAAGATTCCGCAATTACCCAAATCAGTTGGCAGCAGAAAGATTCAGCCATACATTTCCAATCACATCTACGACCGCTACGTCAAATAGCCGGCGCTCCGGAAGCTTTCTATACCTATTTTTGGGAATTTGGAGATGGTGATTTTAGTTTCAATAAATTCCCTCGGCATGCATTCCCGGATACGGGAGAATACGTCATCAGAGTTTACGCCACCAACAATTATGATGATGGGAAAGCACCTCCTACCCGACCCAGAAAAATCAAAGTGAATAATAAAGGCACCTTGGCAACTAACTATCACCACGATGGCTTTTTCGAAAAAGGGCACAATCTACAATTAAAGGTTAACAGAATGCCAAAACCTAATGAGGATATGGTTTGTATCATTGGTTACAAAAATTCAAAAAATACAACATCCTCCTTAAATGGCTCCCTTGTTTTATTCTACAATGATACAAAATTTAAGAAAAAAAATTTCGGACTTACCAACCTAAGAAAATATAATCAGGAAAAAACGGTGAATATGACTACCTTATTAGCAAAATATAGCAATCAGCATCAGGTTCCCATATATGCTTTAAATGAAGTAGCTACCCATGGTCCAAAATACACTAGCAGCTTTAAAAGAGTTACTTCCAATTCTGCAGCAGATCTACTCATGTACAAACAAACACTTTTCGATAGTAAAGATGCATTACATTTTGAAGACCTTCAAGCAGGAGAAAAAAGATACGTATATGCCGTTTTACATACTACCCCGGAAATGATTAAAGACACCAATGCAACCGTCACGCTGAGTGCGATGATGATACCTGATGATCCTACATCTCCCATTTTAGAAACTAATTTAAAGCTCCAGATTGTTGCTTCTCATGACCCCAATAGAATGATGTTGGGAAATCGTATTTTAAATTATCGTTTTACCGGTAAAAATAAGAAACAAAAATATGAAATCCACTTCCAAAACACAGGAAAAGGTCCTGCCAAAAAGGTGGATTTAGGAATTAAGCTGCCTGCAATTGTTAATCCTCACACGTTGGAAATTAAGGATATGTATCCTGAATGTAATCCTTGCGCAACGGCTTATCCCGGAGAAAGCTGCCTGGATACTATTATTTCACAAGACAGCATTCATTTTGTTTTCAAAAATATTTACCTCCCGGGAATCAGACAAAAAAACGTGGAAGACAAAGATTCTACCAAGGGTTTTGTTGCCTATCAACTTCGATTTAAAGAAAAGCCACCAAAACTACCCTTTTGGTCTCAGGCAGGGATTGTTTTTGATAAGAATGAACCTGTATATACCAATAAAATGCATACCCGTTTTTCTCCCGGTATTTCTCCGGCAATCATCGCAGGATATCAAATGGGATTTAATGAAGAATTTAATCCAAATGCATTTCTTATTGGTGCAGCTTTAGCCCCATATTCACCATATAAAACTTATTTTCAGGTAGAAGCATATTTGGGCTTATATGGAGAAGATTCATACAACAATCTCCACACCTTAACCCAGGATAAATATAAAGTTTTGGACGTGCAGGGACCTAATGGAATAACCAAAATGGAATACAGAATTGTAAAATCGGGATATCTTAAAACCCGAAAGTTGGTTACACTAAATATCATTCCTCTGGAAGTTAGAAACAATCTCAATGATTGGCTAAGTGTAGGTGCAGGATTGTGGTTAAGAGGGAATTTGTATGAAAATATCAGAAAAACCCCTAAAATGAATCTTACTCCGCTTCCAAACAACTCTTTTTTCACAGATACCACCCTTTTGCTTCTAAATAATAAAGAAACAGTACCCACAAAGAATTTTTCTCACATCAATATTGGTGGTTTTATAGATATGAATATTGGTCGCGTAAGAGTTGGACCGGCTTTAGGAGTCAGATTTTATCATTTCTTCAATCCTAATAAAACCGGCCTTATGCTATATGCTATTTGGAGATTATAATGAAGGAATAAACTATTTTATCAAATATGTTTTATCTTCTCAATAAAAGATGTTGAAAAAATCTTCCCATAACTTAATCTTTTTTTTATTTTTGGTTGGAGGAGTAATATTTTTCTATCAAAAGTCAACCGCAAATAATGCATTTGTAGCAAAAAAAAGCACTCCTCTGCCGCCAATTGCCTTTCAACATCAACTCGACAGCCTTAAGGAGACAGATTCGCTCGAAGCATGGCTCAATGCATGGTATGTTTATCTTTCAGACCAGCCATCTACTCATTATAATGAATTCACTATCCCATTACATTCAATTTGGAGGAAACCCAAAAACGCATCAGAGGATATAGCTTGGTTTTATCTGCATATTCTTATTGGCTATTATGAACTTCAACAGGGAAATATCCTAAAATCCACTTCTGTATATGAAAAAGCTTATCAGTTTGTGCAACAGACTTCCTCCATTCATCCTAATGAAATATTGGAATATCTTATCAAACCATTAGGAAACAATTACACCCGATTAGGAGATTACGAACGTGCTTTTTTTATACAACAACAAGGATTAAAATTAGCTCAAAGCTTGGAAGACCCAATGCAAGAAGCTTCCATGCTTGCCAACATTAGTACAACAGCCAGATGGAATAATCAATTAGATCGAGCCTTAAAATTCGCTAACGAAGGGCTGAAAAAAGTACATTCTAATACTGCACTGCAGGCTTTATTATATAGTACCAAAGCAGACATTTTGCAAAGTCAGTCGAAGCTAAATAAAGCTAAAACAGCCATTCTAAAAGGAATTCATCTATTTAATAAGCTGCCACTGTCTCAACAAACTAATAATGCCTATTGGTACACCGGAACACTGGTTACAGCCGGAGAAATTGAGAAGAAAAGCAAAAATTACAATGAAGCATTGTCATATTTTCATAAGGCCTTGACCGAGCTTAAATATTATTTTCCTCATTCAAAACAAAGGGAAAAGCTAAAAATCCAAGTAGCTTTAGGACAGATTAATACCACTCAAGAAAAATCATCCAAAGGCTTACAGCATTTCAATAACGCATTAGTTGGATTAATTCCAAAATTTCAGAAAACAAATTACTGGCCAAAAAATAAATCATTATATCCGGAAAACACATTATTAGATGCTCTCACAGGAAAAGCTAAATTACTTGCACTCCAAGGCAAGGACAGTATAGCCCTAATCGGCTATCAAAAGGCTACGACAGTTATCGATAAATTAAGAAAAACTATTTTTAGTAAAGAAGCAAAGAGACTACTTCAAAAGCAAAGTCTCAAAACTACGGAGGAAGCTATTTCATTAGCCTTTAAACTCTATCAAAAATCAAAATATCCGTTCTATGCCAATATTGCATTTAAATCGGCAGAACAACATAAAGCACGTTTACTCCTTAACGATTTACAAAAGGGATTGTCCCATTCCCACGCCAACCAAAATGATAGTCTGTTTATCAAACAAAAACGACTAAAACAAGCTATTGCATTTTATACTCATTCCTATATTCAGGCTACATTACAACAGCAAAGCCGGGATAGCAGTAAATGGAAACATCAGATTGATCAAACACAGTATCAACTATCGCTTATTCACAAAAAAATTAAAAATAGATACCCAAATCTCAATTGGGACACTTCAATTCGGCTAAAAGCTTTATTTAAAAACATACCTGTTCACACTATCTTCCGAGAATATTTTACAGGATTAGACCATTGGTATGCTTTTTCTGTTAGCCAAAAGGGAGTTGTGTCCTTCTCTAAACTAGGCAATTCCCGAGAACTAACCGCAGAAGTATCCCATTTCATCAATCATTGGTTTAGTCATGGCTCAGGAGCAATGATAAACCATCCTAAAGCATACTTTCAAAAAGCAAATCAATTATACCAAAAGCTGAGTTTCAAACTTCCTTCAAACATCTCAAAACTCACCATCATCCCGGATGGTATTTTAGGACGACTCCCCTTTGAAGCCCTTATTACAGACGCTATGTATCTACCGAATCCCGGAAAATGGCCATATCTTCTCCTAAAAGCACAAACCAGTCAGGCTTATTCTCTATCAGTCTGGAATCATTTGCAAAATGCATATAATGAATATAATAAGCAATCAGGTTTTACGGGATTTTTCATTTCTCCCCAAAAGGACAACAGTTTAGCAGAACTAAAAGGTGTACAAAATGAAATAGCATCCGTAGAAAAAGTGCTAAGTGGCGAATTTTTCGTCAATAAAAAAGCCAATACAAAGCGGTTGTTTAAGTCCATAAAAAACAAAGAAGTTATCCACATCAGCACCCATTCTTTTCTGATGAAAGAAAATAAAATTCCTGCTTTACAAATGAGCAATCAAAAGGTACTTTTGGCGGATCTCTATCCCATAGATGCGCACCCATCATTAATTGTCATCAGCGCCTGCCAAACAGCCAACGGTTTATTATCTCCCGGAGAAGGAATTATCAGTCTTGCCCGTCAATTTACTGCCATTGGCTCCGGCGGAGTCATTTCTGCTTTATGGAGTATAAATGATATTACAGCGGCAAAATTAACAGCTTTATTCTACCAAAATCTTCAAAAAAGCAACAAAAAAGCATTTGCCCTTTACCATGCTAAAAATCAATGGCTTAACACTCCTTCGCGTAGTGCTGTACATAAACTTCCTTATTATTGGGCAGGTCTGGTTTATTATGGAAACCATCTATCACTCTCAAACCCTTTAAAAACACCTATACATTTTCAATATTGGTTATGGATTCTCGGTATAGTACTCATTCTGGCATTTCTCCTATTTTTGTTAAAAAAAAGAAAACGAAATACGCATAACAAACACGAGCGGATCGATTTCCCATAATTCTAACTGATATTCACTTTATTGAGTCCACCTGTTCAATAATTTCATATACAAAAATGCCATTATTTTTTTGTAATTTTGCAAACTTTTATAGCCGAATTAAAAAAAACACTCAATAAAGGAGAAGAGGATGAGCGAAGCCACGCAAAAATACCCGGAATTTGGACAGTTAAATCTACCTAAATTAGAGCAGGAGATACTGAAATCATGGAAAGAAGAGCATGCTTTCGAACAAAGTATTGCCAATCGTAAAGGGAAAACACCTTTTATCTTTTTTGAAGGCCCTCCTTCTGCCAATGGGCTTCCTGGAATTCATCATGTTATTTCACGAACAATCAAAGATTTAATCTGTCGTTATAAAACGATGCAGGGCTTTGAGGTAAAACGCAAAGCCGGCTGGGACACACATGGTCTTCCGGTAGAATTGAACGTAGAGAAAAAATTAGGCATCACGAAAGATGATGTAGGAAAAAGTCGGCCTGACGGAACCCCGGGAATTTCTATCGCAGAATACAACGAAATCTGTAGAAAAGAAGTACTCCGATTTAAAACAGAATGGGATGAACTAACCAGAAAAATCGGCTACTGGGTAGATCAGGACAATCCATATATTACTTTCAAAAATACCTACATAGAAACGCTATGGTATTTACTGAAACAGCTACACAATAAAGACTTACTATACAAGGATGTTAGCATACAGCCCTATTCCCCTGCTGCCAGTACCGGACTAAGTTCGCATGAGCTCAATCAGCCCGGCACTTACAAGGATGTGAAAGACACTTCTATGGTGGCTATGTTTAAAGCAATTCAGGATAAAAAAAGTGAATTCTTATTTAATGCGGCAGCAAAAGATACAGATGCAAGTACCTTACCCATTCACTTTATTGCCTGGACAACTACCCCATGGACTTTACCTGCCAATCTGGCTTTAACCATTGGGAAAAAGATAGATTATGTGCTGATTCATACGCTTAATCCTTACACAAAGGAACGTATTAATGTAATTATTGCAGCACCTTTGGTTGCGCAATATTTCAAAGCAGAAGACGAAAATAAATCCTTTACTGAGGCTGACAAACAGATGCTTCCCTGGAGAATTCTTCTCCATTTTAAAGGAAGTGATATTGAAGGTTGTAGATATGAACAGCTTCTTTCTTTTGAAGGGAATTCACTAGAGAAAGTAAAAGCTCAGACGCCGGACGCAGATCCTTTTCGCGTATTGACCGGTGATTTTGTAACCACAGAAGATGGTACCGGAATAGTACACACAGCCCCCTCTTTTGGAGCAGATGACTACAAATTAGGGAAAAAATACGGTATTGGCATGCTAACCACCGTAGATAAAAAAGGCAGATTAATTAACGGTCTTGGCGAATTTAGTAACCGATACGTAAAAAATTATACGGATGATCCTAATTATCAGGATGTAAACGTAGATATTTGTGTCGCCTTAAAGAAAGCAGGAGCAGCTTTTAAGGTAGAAAAATTTGAACACAGCTATCCTCATTGTTGGCGAACCAATAAACCCATTATTTACTATCCCCTGGATGCATGGTTTATACGTACTACTGCCCTGAAGGAACGTTTGATTGAACTGAACAAGACCATTCAATGGAAACCTAAGACTACCGGAACAGGTCGTTTTGGAAATTGGCTGGAAAATATGGTAGACTGGAACCTTAGCCGTAGTCGTTTTTGGGGAACTCCGCTACCGGTATGGTTTAGTGAAGATCGCTCTGTCAGCAAGGTTATTGGCTCTATTCCCGAATTAAAAAAGGAAATCCAAAAATCCTTAGATGCAGGCATTATGGGAACACTGCCATGGGAATCTTGGGATGAAATTGATTTGCACAAACCTTATGTTGACGAAATTATCTTGGTAAGTGAATCAGGAACGGCTATGTACCGCGAACCGGATTTAATCGATGTTTGGTTTGATAGCGGAGCCATGCCTTATGCACAATGGGGATTAGATTATGAAAAGCTGGAAAAAGGAGATCCTAAACCTTTTAATGATCCTTTTGAAGGAAATTTCCCTGCAAGCTTTATCGCAGAAGGGGTTGACCAGACGCGTGGTTGGTTTTACACACTTCACACCATTGCCGGACTTCTCTTTGATTCTACAGCCTTCAACACGGTAATGGCCAATGGACTTGTACTCGACAAGAATGGCAATAAAATGAGTAAAACGGTAGGCAATGTCATAGATCCTTTCACCATTATTGATAAATATGGAGCTGATGCTACACGTTGGTATCTTACAACTAATGCTTCTCCCTGGGATAACTTAAGATTTGACAAATCTGGCATAGCAGAAGTTCAACGCAAATTTTTCAATACATTATTCAATACTTATAACTTCTTTGCAATGTATGCCAATATCGATGGCTTTACATTTAAAGAAGAATATATTCCTGTAAATGAACGTCCTGAAATAGACCAATGGATATTATCCAAATTAAATACGCTCGTTAAGGAGGTAACCCAATTAATGGATCATTACGAGCCTACGCATGCCGGCAGAGCCATACAGGAATTTGTTGGTGAACAATTGAGTAACTGGTATGTTCGTTTATGTCGTCGCCGATTTTGGAAAGGTAATTATGGAGAAGATAAAATATGTGCTTACCAGACGCTTTATGAATGCATGGATACCATTTTAAAATTAATGGCGCCAATTTCTCCCTTCTTTAGTGACTGGATGTATAAAAACATGAAAAGCTTAAGCGCTAAAGATACAGCTTCTTCTATTCATCATACAGATTACCCTAAAGTAAAGGAGCATGTCCGCAACAATGCATTGGAAGAAAGAATGCAACTGGCACAAGATATTACTTCATTGATACTATCTTTAAGAAAAAGAGTAAAAGTTGATGATAAAGTAGGAATTAAAGTGCGTCAGCCACTGCAAAAAATTCTTATCCCAATCACCGACCCATCTATCCAAAAGCAAATTGAAGCTGTTTCAGACTTGATAAAAAATGAAGTAAACGTAAAAGAAATTGAATTTATTACCGAAACAGAAGGCTTCATTCAAAAAAAGATAAAACCTAATTTCAAAATTCTTGGTAAAAAGTTAGGCAAAAAAATGAAACCGGTCAATAAAGCCTTGACACAATTTTCGCAAAAAGACATTGCATTAATTGAGTCGCAAGGATATTATGATCTGGCTTTAGAAGATAATACACTAAGAATTCTTTTGGAAGAAGTTGAAATCACCTTTGAAGATATTGAAGGCTGGTCTGTTGCATCAAAAGGAGCATTGACAGTAGCTTTAGATGTATCCTTATCATCAGAATTAAAAGAAGAAGGACAAGCCAGAGAGCTGGTAAATCGCATACAAAAACTTCGAAAAGACAACCATTTTGAACTAACTGACCGAATAAATGTTAAGCTAGCAAGTGCCAATGGCTTAAAAGATGCGATAATTCATTTTAATCATTATATTTGCACGGAAATCTTAGCAGATGAGCTGAAAATACTTTCCGATTTACAAGAAAATAATGGTACTGAAATTGATGTAGATGGAACCAAAATTAAAGTAAACATTCAAAAAAGTAAATAAAGAGATATGGCTAGAAAGAAGAAAAACAATATAGAACCGGTTAAATATAATCCGGATCCATCTGTACTAGATACACCTAAGACAGAATATACACCGGGAAGAAGATATAGTGATGCAGATCTCAATGAATTCAAAGACCTTATAGAGAAAAAATTGGAAGCTGCACGCGAAGAGGTAACCTATCTTCAAGGTTTAATTACCAGAAAAGGAGATTCCGGAACTGATGATACCAGAGGTAAAATTATGGGGATGGAAGATGGTAGCGGCACCATGGCCAGAGAACAACTCAGCCAACTTGCCAGCCGCCAAATCAAATTCATTGATCATCTGGAAAAAGCTTTAATACGTATCGAAAATAAAACATACGGTATCTGCCGTGTAACCGGTAAACTCATCGATAAAAAAAGACTTAAAGCAGTACCTCATGCTACGCTAAGTATTGAAGCAAAACAGGCAAGAGGATAGATAAAGGAAGCAGAAGTGAGAAATAATGTTCTCATTTCGAGATATGCTACCTTATTTATATTTTAATAAAAAGGCTTTCATCGTAGGATGAAAGCCTTTTTATTAAAATTGATTGTCATATTTATCCTTTCGGAAGTATCCTATTTTTCCAAAAATTTACCCTGTTTTATTTCTTCAACGACCTTTGGATTTAACAGAGTAGTTACATCTCCCACATTATCCTTTTCTCCTTCCGCTATCTTTCTTAGGATACGTCGCATAATTTTTCCGGAACGTGTTTTTGGCAATCCGTTTACAAACTGTATTTTATCGGGTTTGGCGATAGGCCCAATCACACGACTTACCGTCTGCAACACATCTCTATGAATTTTACGTTCTGCAGTATCCACACCATCTTCTAAAATAACAAAAGCATAAATTCCCTGACCTTTTATCTCATGCGGATATCCCACTACGGCACTTTCTACCACATCTGAATGCATGTTTATCGCATTCTCCACTTCAGCAGTTCCGATTCTATGCCCACTTACATTTAATACATCATCTACACGACCTGTAATTCTATACATTCCATTTTCCTCTCTCAGACAGCCATCTCCACTAAAATATTTACCGGGATAGGGCGCAAAGTAGGTATTATAACAACGGTCATGATTCCCCCAAGTTGTACGTAACATGCCCGGCCATGGAAATTTAATACATAAATTTCCTTTGGCTGCAGGCGTAGTAATTTCTTTTCCATCCTCATCCATTACAGCAGGTTGCACGCCAGGCAATGGATAAGTAGCATAAGAAGGTTTGGTATCTGTTACTGTAGCAATGGTAGAAATCAATATTCCTCCATTCTCCGTTTGCCACCAAGTATCTACAATTGGACAACGTTTTTTACCAATATTTTCATAGAACCAATTCCAGGCTTCTTCATTTATCGGCTCCCCTACACTTCCCAACACTCTCAAGGAACTTAAATCTTTATCATTTACATAATCCAATCCATGAGCCATTAAAGAACGAATGGCAGTAGGTGCGGTATAAAGGGTGTTCACTTTATGCTTATCCACTACTTCCCATAACCGACCGGCATCCGGAAATGTCGGAGTTCCCTCAAACATCATCGTCGTTGCTCCTGCAGCCAATGGACCATAAACAATATAACTATGCCCGGTTACCCAGCCAATATCAGCAGTACAGAAATAAACCTCTCCCGGCTGATAATTAAATACATTTACAAAAGTATAAGTCGTATAAATCATATACCCGGCAGTAGTATGCACTACTCCTTTTGGCTTTCCTGTACTTCCACTGGTATAAAGAATATACAGCGGATCTTCTGCATCCATTTCTTCGGCAGGGCATTCGGGATTTCCCTGTGTTTCTACTCTTTTGATTTCATCACTCCACCACACATCTCTGCCTTTTATCATAGAAACCGGGGTATGTGTACGCGTTAATACAATACAACGTTCAATTGTCGGACACTGCACCAGCGCATCATCTACCACATCCTTCAAAGGAATCACTTTATTTCCTCTGTAACTGCCATCACAAGTCACGATAAACTTAGCTTCCCCATCTTTTATTCGATCGGCAATAGATTGCGCAGAAAAACCACCAAAAATAACAGAATGAATAGCTCCAATACGCGCACATGCTAAAATAGTAATTGCAAGTTCAGGAACCATTCCCATATAGACACAAACACGATCTCCTTTTTTTACCCCGTTATTCTTAAGAACGTTAGCAAACATGTTCACCTTGCGATGCAATTGTTTGTAGGTAAGTTCCCGATGATGTTCTCCCGGATTGTTCGGCTCCCAAACAATAGCAGTCTGATCTCCTCTATCTTCTAGGTGTCGATCCAAACAGTTTTCAGTAATATTTAATTTTGCACCTTTAAACCATTCTATAACAGGAGCTCCATCTCCTTCGAATCTATAATCCAAAACCTTGTCCCACTTCTTTTTCCATTCAAAATTATCTGCTATTTCTTCCCAGAAACCTTCCGGATTTTCTACACTTTTTTGATACGCTTTATCGCGTTCTTCCTTCGAATTAATTTGATAAGGATATGACATAATTTCTAAAGTTTTCTCCTGTTTTTTATTAATAAATAAATTTCAGAGTATAAATATAAGAAAACTAAAGAAGGATTTAAAAATACTTTCAAAAATTAGCATTTTCTTGCTTTTTAACCGTCCGTCATTCCACTCATTTCAAACCATTATACTCGTTATGATTTAGTCGCAATTTCTAATTTTGAGGGCGCTATCTTTGCTTTGACTTTCTTTACTGCTTTTTGATATTCACCATCTATTTGAAATCCAACAGGATGATTCGTAGTTATCGTAGCCTCTGTTGTAACAATGGTTTTGATAGAATCTTCAGAAAAGGCATTCTCTCTTTGTAAACTTTTAATAATTTCAAAAATATCAATTTTTTTAAAAAGAAGGATTTCAAATTTCCCATCATCCATTTCCCCTTTTGGATTAACAATGGCACCTGTTCCATACTTTCTGCTATTGGCAAATGCCAACATTACCCCCTGATAGGTTTCTTTTTTTCCATTGGCATCAATTGTAAAATCATAAGGTATTTCGGTGTCATATAAAGTAGGAATTGAATTGAGAAAATAGCCAAACTTCCCTCTAAAATTACTTTCCTCATATTTTTTAATCAATTCCGCATTCAATCCAAGATCACTAATATGAAAGCCCAATTGGTCATTAAGAAGAATCGCATCTATTTTTCTTGTGGTTTCCCCCAATGCTACAGACAGATAATCCTCTTGACGAAAAGGCAAATCCAAATCATTCGCTAATCCGTTAGCAGAACCAAGCGGTAAAATACCTATACAAATTGTTTCGTTTTCAACAGCTTCTGCAACAAGTTTAATTGTTCCGTCTCCCCCTGCCACCAAAATACGTTCAGGTCGGTGTTGCTTAACCAATTTCTGTATTTCTTGTTTATCTTTTTCCCCGGAAGTTTTGTAAAACGTCAGGTTAATCTCATCTTTGACTAAAGCGGATAGTTTTTGAACTACAGGTTCTTTATTTTTGTTTCCCGAAACAGGATTGACAACGACTAAGATATTTTCTAATTTTTTGAACATGGCTATAAAAGTAATTATTTAAAACCATATTTTTTTAAATAAAAACATATTTTCATGAAACTCAACTTGACCATCTATCGAGGATATGCCAATAAAGACAAGGTCATCGTTATTGGTCACGTTTTCAAAAGTCGTTCACCTGATAAATATGACTTAGCACAAAGTAAAATAAAACACGCATGGGCGGTCATTCGGATGTTTTCTATTAAAACGATTAGTAATGCCAAAGTAGAATTACAGCTGTACAACCATAAATATGTTACCCGAACTTTACATGACGGTTATTTTAGGTTTACCATCCCTTATATTGATAAAATGGAGAGTGGCTGGCATGAAATAGCTGTTTCCGTAACTTATCGGGGAATAACCAAAACAGAAAAGAGTACTTTTATTAAACCTCATCCAGGTGAATATGGAATTATTTCCGATATTGATGATACTTTCCTCATTTCTCACAGCAGGAGTTTCTTTAAACGAATTTATGTCTTGCTTACCAAAAATATACACAAAAGAAAAACCTATGAGAATACTGTGCAGTTATACGATCGTTTAGACAAAGCTGAGAGAAAGGATAGAAAAAAAAATATACTCTACTACGTATCAAGCAGTGAATGGAATCTCTACCATCTTATTGTCAATTTTATGGAATTGCATCGCTTCCCAAAAGGAATATTAAAATTAAAATCTATCAAAAAAAACTTGTTTCAATTCTTAGCAGTCCGGAAACAAGATCATGAACATAAATTTTATAAAATCAAGCATATTCTTGAATTTCATCCCGAATTAAAATTTATTTTACTGGGTGATGACGGACAACATGATGCACAAATTTATGAAAGAATATGTAAAATATTTTCAGAAAATATCAAGGCTGTGTATATCCGACAAACTCGGTCAAAACCCAATAAAGGAACTGAAAGATTGCTGAAAAATATTCAGTCAATGGGAGTAATGACCTGCTATTTTAAAAGAAGTATGGAAGCTATCAAATTTTCTGAAAAAAAGGGAATTTTTCCTCCTCAATAGCAAATTAAAAGGGCAACCAATCCTTCTTACCCCTCCACTTCATACATCAGCAACCTATTTTTGGTCTCTTGCAATTCCTGCTGCAACTTTTCCATGCGACCCAACAAATGTCCGATAGCTTCTAATCCCTCAAAATTAATAGAAAGTTCATAATGCAATCGCATAAAATGTTCTACTTTACTTAGCATTTCATCGTTTACGTATTCTTTTTCCTCTATCTTTGTAATTTCCACCATTCCACTAGATTGCAACTCATGGATAAAAGAAATTTCTGCCTCATAATGTTTACATAAATCAATGACCGGATATAATTCTTGCTTACTCATGGTGTACAAAATTTAACTGTTCTTCAATTCTTGGAATAATTTTTTCTGTTTTTCGGAAAGGTTGGTGGGAACCTGAACAGAAAACCGCACAATCAAATCTCCAAACTGCCCTTCTTTTTTATATACCGGAAAACCTTTCCCCTTTAACCGTATTTTAGTATCATTTTGTGTTCCCGGTTTTACTTTTACTTTCACTTTCCCCGATAAAGTATTAATCATCGTATCCCCACCAAGAACAGTAGTATACAGGTCAAGTTGAGAATTTACATATAAATCATCTTTCTTTCGCTTAAATGCGGAGTCATTCCTGATAACAAACTTGATATATAAATCACCTTTTGGCCCCCCATTCACGCCGTCGCCACCATAACCTTTAATCCTAATTTCCTGACTATTGGCTACACCGGCCGGAATCGTAATACGGATATTTTTACCATTCACATTAAAACTTTGCTTGTGAGTTTTAGCAGCCTGTCGTAAACCCAATTCTAATTTGGCATGAAAATCCTGCCCTTTAAACCGTACATTTCTATGCTGTCGTTGACCGCCCATTCCACCTCCAAACATGGAAGAGAAAAAATCAGAAAACTCATCTTCTTCAAAACTACCGGTATAGTGCTGCCAATCAGTTCCTGCTGTTCGTGCTGAATATTGTCTTCCTGAAGCCTGTTGTTGTTCCGCTTTCTCATAAGCTTCCGCATGTTTCCAATCTTTCCCATACTTGTCGTACTTTTTCCGCTTCTCCGGATCACTCAACACCTCATTCGCCTCATTGATTTGCTGAAACTTCTTTTGCGCTTCTTCATCATTAGGATTCAAATCAGGATGATATTTTCGTGCCAGTTTCCGATAAGCTTTCTTTATTTCCGCCTTGGAAGCTTTTTGATCTATCCCTAATATTTTATAATAATCTATATAGTTCATTGGTAAATTGCTAAATGGTTGATTGGTTAAATGGTTGATTGGTTAAATGGTTTATTGGTTAAATGGTTGATTTGTTGAATGGTTGATTGGTTGAATGGTTGAATTGTTGATTGGTTGAATATCTACTTGTCTATAGACTATTGATTTTCAGATTAGTTGGGTATTGCTATGGAATAATTCTTTGCCCCTCATTTCAAGATTCAAATACGGATAATCTTATAATCCCAACTAATGAACTTGAATACCCCGCCACTTTAATCAACAAGCCAACTTAATCAACTCAATCAACTATTCCTCGAGTTCTTTCAATATAGTATTCACGTCTTCTTCTGTAGCTGTCAATTTATGTTGACAGATTCCAATCAATTTTGTTGCCCTTTTCACTTTTTCTGACAAAACATCCACCGTAATTTCACCTTTTTCAATTTCAGATACAATAGTTTGTAATTCCTCAAATGCATCAGTATAACTTATTTCTTCACTCATTTGTTTGTTTTTTCTCAATATTAACAATCTTACTTTTTATAACACCATCCCTCATAACCGTTTCTAATTCAACATCTCTTTTTACTTCATCAATATACTTAATGATGTCCCCATCCTGATACAGCAAATGATACCCTCTCTTGAGTATATTGATGGGATCCAACAGTTTCACTTGTTTTTGCAAAGAAAATAATTGCTCTGATTCACGCTGTTCAAATAAATTCACTTCTCTGTTTAATCTCTCCTTCACTTGTGTCAAAATCTGCCGTTGCTCTTTCATACGAACATCCGTCTGTAATTTTAAATCTTTTTGTAAATGAGTAAGCTGATGATGATAAAAAGTTATTTTATTCTGTGTTTCGGATTTAAAATTTTGTACCTGATTCTCAAATAAACTTCTTTTCTCCTTTAATATAAGTTTGGAGTGATGAGCAATAATCTCTTCCCCTTTCTTAAGCGGCTGTGCCACATCATGAAAATGTTGCAATAACCATTCAGCTGTTTTGGTAGGTGTAATGCAATTACTATGAGCCACAAGCTCCGTCACTGTTTCATTGGTTGCATGACCAATACCAGAAATTACAGGCAAGGGAAAATTTGCAATCGTCTTGCAGAGTTCATAATCATTATAGCAGGACAAACCAATATCTCCCCCTCCACCTCTAATAATTGCCACAATATCAAAATGTTTCATTACACGTCTAATTCTATTCAAAGCCCGTATGATAGAACCAACTGCATTATCTCCCTGTAAAAGTGAAGGAAATAAAAAATAGAAATAATTGTATCCAAACGTATTGTGATCAATAATTTTCCGAAAATCGGCCAATCCCTTGCTGGTCTCTACCGAAATAATGGCAATTCGTTTGGGTAAGAGTGGTAATGACAGTGATTTATTTTTATGAAACAATTTTTCTTCCTGTAATTGAGAAATGGTCTGCTGCCGTTCCTGTTCCATATCTCCCAATGTAAATGCAGGATCTATATCCAATATCTGTAATGACAAGCCATATTTCGGATCAAAATTTATGTTGGTTAAAAAGAGCACCTTTATACCGTCTTTTAACGGCTCTTTTAGGGTCTTTTTAAAAAGTGCATTAATCCGCCGAAAATCTGATCGCCAAAGATTCGCCCGCATCTCTGCGACAATTTTTCCTTTTCTTTTTTCTACCAAATCGGGATAACAATGACCGGAATGCGGATAATGATTCAATTTCATCATCTCTGCTTTCACCCAAAAAGCACTTCCATATCTATTTCTAAGTGTTTTTTGAATGCTCCTATTTACATCCAGTAAAGAGAATACTTTCCTGCCATTGATTTCATCTGCCATAGGGTAGTTGATTGGTTAAATCGTTGAATGCCTGCCCGCCGAAGCCTTAGCGTAGGCGGGGTTGAATAGTTAAATGGTTGATTGGTTGATTGGTTATATTGCCAACAGCCAACAGCCAATAGCCAAAAGCTCCTTTCATTGATAAAACTAAACTATTCTATGCAGAAAATAAAATCTTAGGCTTGAAAACCTCCATTTTGCGAGGGTCTTTCATCCTGATCTTTAAATTTATCGGCATATCGTTTAATATAGCGAAAAGATAATATAACATGAACTATCAGAACAACCATGCACAGGAGAAAAAAGATAAGAATTCCTTTTGCCACCGGAATAGCTTGTTGAATCATCTCATCTGTTACCCCTTCCATTCCGGAATAGAGTTCTGTCATCTTGTTTACAAAAAGATGATTGTTCAAAACATAGAGGATAGAAACAATCATAAACCCTGAAAATAAAAGAGCTACAATAGCATTTACTCTTATCCAATCTTTAATCCTTCTGCGAATATAGTTTCCCCGCACCAATACGTGTCTGGCAAAAACAGTCGTTAGATTAGTATATATCAAAATAGCAATAAAAATAAAGAAATATAATAATAGGGACGATTGTAAACCTATGGTAGCAAAAGACATCAAGGTCAAAAACAAGAAAAATATGGCTACAAAATTATTTATTCCTCCCAAAATTCTATAAAAAATATATTTCTTACGAGGTTCTTCCGGCTGTTTTATTATGTTGTCAAAGCTGTTATCCATAACATTTAATCTTTGGCTATTTTCAGATTTAATTCTTTAAGCTGGGTATCGGCTAATAAAGAGGGTGCATCTAGCATCACGTCTCTTCCCATATTATTTTTTGGGAAAGCAATAAAATCCCGAATACTTTCACTACCGCCCAAGATAGCACAAAGTCTATCCAATCCAAAAGCGATTCCTCCATGCGGTGGTGCGCCATATTCAAAAGCACCTAGCAAAAATCCGAATTTTTCTTTCGCTTCTTCATCCGACATGCCTAATGCCTCAAACATTTTCATTTGTAAATCTCTTTGGAAAATCCGAATAGATCCGCCGCCAATTTCCTGACCGTTTAATGCCATATCATACGCATTGGCTCTAATTTCTCCAAAACGTTCCGGCTGATCCATCAAAGGCAGATGTTCGGGTTTTGGTGAAGTGAAGGGATGATGTTTAGCTACCCATCGATCATCTTCTTCTGAATATTCAAACAATGGAAAATCTACAATCCAAGCCGCTTGAAATTCATCTTTTTTCCGAAGTCCCAGGCGCTCTCCCATTTCTAAACGTAGCTCGCCCATTGCATGCTGTGTTTTCCCTTTTTCACCAGTCAGCAACAAGATCAGATCACCGGATTCAGCACCGCAATAATCAGCTACTTCTTTTAGCGCATCCTGATCAAAAAATTTATCAAAGCTACTCTTGAAAGCAGGCTCTTTCGGATGACCGGACAGACATTTTATATAGGCTAATCCTCCCATTCCAATCTGTGGACGCTTTACCCATTTGGTCAGCTTATCCAATTTTTTACGACTATAATCTGCGCATCCATGAACTACAATAGCCACCAATTCTTCTGCATTATCAAACACTCTAAAACCTTTTCCTTGAAGTACATTTGCAGGATATTGCAATTTCATTCCAAAGCGGATATCCGGTTTATCATTTCCATAATCATGCATGGCCTCATCCCAGCTCATGCGTGGTAAGTCTTCTTTCAAGACCACTCCTTTTACTTCCTTCAAAAGATGTTTCAGCATACCTTCAAATAATTGCAAAACATCTTCCTGTTCTACAAAACTCATTTCACAATCTATTTGTGTAAACTCAGGCTGACGATCCGCACGCAGATCTTCATCCCTAAAACACTTCACAATCTGAAAATAACGGTCAAAACCACTGACCATCAACAGCTGTTTAAAAGTTTGTGGAGATTGAGGTAACGCATAAAATTCTTTCGGATTCATTCTGGAAGGAACTACAAAATCACGAGCACCTTCCGGGGTGGACTTAATCAGAAAAGGGGTTTCAATATCCAAAAAATCATGCTGATCCAAATATTCGCGTATCACCCGATTAATTTTATATCGTAGTTCTATTTTCTGTTTGATGACTTCTCTTCTCAAATCCAGATAACGATATTTGGCACGTTGTTCATCTCCACCATCAGTATCTTCTCTTATGGTAAAGGGAGGTGTTTTGGCATCACTAAGTATTTGATAAGACTTCACCTCAATTTCAATTGCACCTGTAGGAATATTGGGATTCTTATTACTTCGCTCTATCACTTCCCCTTCAACACGCAATACAAATTCTCTTCCCAAGGGCTGTTCCTGCAACGATTTGTTTAATCCTTCCCCGAATACCAATTGAGTTATTCCATAGCGATCACGCAAGTCAATAAAAGTAATACTTCCAAATTCTCGAATGTTATGCACCCATCCGGAAAGGGTTACAGATGTGCCAATATTTTCCTGTCTTAATGCTCCGCAATGATGTGTTCTAAACATGACGATTTTAAAATTTATGGTAGAGATTTCTTTCTTTTATTGAATGATTGCAAAGATAGGAAAGGGAAAACAATATATGGATTTCCGTTGAAAAAGAAATGAGGTAAGAACTCTTAATCTCTGAATTGATAGAAAAAGTAATGCCATTGGACGAATCCAACAGCTTAAAAAAACATACAATCCTCTAGCTTCAACCACATCATGTTACTGATTTGTGTGAAATATAAAGCTGCGTATTCCTCTATTCGTTTTTACAAAAAGCAGGCTTTGACTTTAGGCAAAAAATCACACCGAAAACCTTAACGACACTGACACTTGTTAATGGCGGAATCTAATCCGGACGACAAGGAAAAAATGATAGGAATTGTACTACTTTTATTAAATACAAAAAGATAAGAGCCACCAATTACACGAATGGACACGAATTATTCGTGATAATTAGTGAAATTCGTGGCTAAAAAATATTGTCTTTTCCTTATTTGCTCGTTTAAACTATTATTTTTACTTTTACACTTTATGTAACGTTTAACCCCAATAATTAGGGTTGATTGAAATGCAATATGTAATGGCAAGAAGTACTTATTTATCGGAAAACTTAAATGAAAGTCAGACAAGCTTCCTCAGGTATTTGGATGAGAATGAAATCTTATATTTCAAGCTAAATGAATTGAAAAACCAATTACCTAAGGAATTATCCAACATTAATGATTTGGCTGAAAATCTTTATCACAAAGGCTTGCTCAAACGTGTAGAAAAAGGCGTTTATGTCGTGCCCACTTATCAAGACACAAATGTGTTGGCTACTTTCATCTGTCCAAATAGTAGTATTGCCTATTGGTCGGCTTTGCATTACCACGGCTTAACCGAGCGTTTTCCCAATACCACCTTTGTGAAAACCACACAACGCAAAAGAGCAACAGTAATTTTGGGTGCTTCAGTGCAATTCGTTACCGTAAAAGATGCGAAAAATATCGGTACAGAAAAAAAAGGATATGGCGATAACAGTTTTGAGATAACAGATGTGGAAATGACCTTGATAGATTGTTTTGACCAACCACGCTACGCAGGTGATTTCCCGAACCTGATTAAAGCTTTTGCCAACGCCAAATTGACCAATCGGAAATTAATCAACTATACCAAAACCTACAACAATATCGCCTTAACAAAAAGGTTGGGGTTCTTATCTGAACTGTTTCACCAAACGCAATTAAACAGTTTTATACGGTACGCCAAAAAGCAAGTCAACAAGCGTTACAATCTGATGGATGCCGGCGGTTTGGAAGAAGGGGAATTTATTAATGATTGGAAGCTGCGTCTTAACGTGAGTAAAGAAAATTTGATTCAAATGGCAGAAAGTGAATATTAAATGATACTACAAAACGAAATAAAAGAAAAAGCCCAAGAATGGAAAGTACCGCCTGAAACGGTCGATAAAGATTATGTTTTAGGGCATTTCTTATCCGTTCTTATGGAAAATTTTTCCGAGCAATTAGTTTTTAAAGGGGGCACTTGCCTGCGAAAGTGTTATTTTGAAAATTACCGCTTTTCGGAAGACTTGGATTTTACGGCTATCAATCATTCATTTGCTTTAGAACAAAAACAACTTAATAAAATTGCTAAGACAGCCGAAAACAATACCGGAATTAAATTTGTTGCCAATAAAATTAAACCTTTAATATCAAAAGATATTCCCAAAGGCTTTCAGGTGAATATTAAATATTGGGGCGCCAATCATTCTAAAAACCAAAGGCCGTTACCGCCTGCTCGTTGGCATACCAAAATAAAATTGGAAATAAGCACGGAAGAATTATTGATTTTACCTATTGATAAAAGAGCAATCATTCACCCCTACTCAGATGAATTGGCAGGCGAAATAAACTGTAGTTGTTATTCGATAAATGAAGTGATAGCCGAGAAATTGCGTGCGTTAAAACAACGATCATATACGGCTCCACGAGATTTTTACGATATTTATCATTTAACAAAAAACTTCTCAAAAGAAGATTGGGATAACGTTATCCCTGTATTTTTGAAGAAAATGAAACATAAAAAACTTACTTATCAAACCCCGGAAGATTTAATTGACGAATCAAAAATAGGGAACGTCAAACGTGCCTGGAAGAGCAGTATTGCACACCAAGTGAAAAACGATAATAAAGTAAAATCAGACGAAATCATTCAAGAAGTCGTTCAAAATATTAAAACAAATCTACCAAATAACGAATAATAAGAGCCACCAATGACACGAATGGACACAAATTATTCGTAATAATTAGTGAAATTCGTGGCTGAAGTAAAATAGCACTGCCGTTTCTCATTATGTGAATTTTTGTAATTTTGTTTCTCTTGAAGATATCGAGATATTACTCGAAACTGTTCAAGATTATTTTGACTTTACAATGCAATATGTTTAAAAAATTAGTAGCCATAGAACCCACAGGAATGATTCCTTCGGCAGTAGAAAAACTTCACGATTTTGCAGAAGAAGTGGTAACCTATGATGATATACCCGCTGATAAAAATGATATTATAGCCCGAATTGATGATGCTGATGCGGTGCTGTTAAGTTATACCTCAACTCTAGGGAAAGATATTCTCCAATTCTGTACCACTGTCAAATATATTGGTATGTGCTGTTCCTTATATTCTCCGGAAAGTGCCAATGTAGATATTAAGTATGCCAACGCTAAGGGTATCAAGGTTACCGGAATTCGGGATTATGGAGATGAAGGCGTGGTGGAATACGTAATCAGTGCCTTGGTGGATGCCCTTCATGGATTTGAAAAAGATAAAGAAGGCAATTCAACCAAACCTTGGTTTGGGCAATCTCAAGAAATAACAGGATTAAAGACAGGTATCATCGGATTGGGAAAATCCGGAGGGATGATTGCGGATGCCTTGCATTTTTTTGGTGCGGAGGTATCTTATTTCTCCCGGACAAAAAAGGAAGAGGCTAAAGAAAAAGGATATGATTATCTGACTTTACCACAATTATTATCTGAAAATGATGTACTTTTTGCCTGCTTGAATAAGAATACGGTGCTTTTACATGAAGAGGAGTTTAATTATTTGGGGAATAAAAAGCTCCTTTTCAATACCGGTTTATCTCCTGCCTGGGAAGAAAAACCTTTTTTGAAATGGTTAGCAGAGGATAACCGATGCTATTGTGATTCTGCTGGTGCATTAGGTGGTGAGCATCTCATCAGTCATCCTCATGTATTTTGTAAAAACGTATCATCCGGACGTACAAAACAGGCTTTTTACCGCCTCAGCGAGAAGGTTTTGGCCAACCTATCCGAATACGATGGGAGATGTAATGTTTTGTAAAGTATGCACCACACTCCATCCCGCGATTTGTGAAGTTTTGCTGTAAGTATCTATCACGGCATGTACCTGATTATTTTTTATTTCAATGCGATGATCATCGCCTACATAATCAGGAATAGAAGTGATAGTTACCTTCACATTTTCGGCTCCAACAGAGGCCAATGAAGCGGCTACAGCTACATTGACTTTGGTCGGGAATAAAGCAATGGCTTCTTTGGCATTTCGGGAAAAAACCTCTTTCTTCTCATCTTGCAGCCCTTCTTCATATACTGAAGTACCTTTCAAAGAATCGGGACCTTTTTCGGTATGAATGGAAGTCGTGCTACTGCCCATTAAGGTAGCAGTTCTTAGCACATCAAATCCCCCGATAGCACCTGAAACCAAATGAATTTTTACATTATTCTGTACTGCTGTTTCTTTAACTTTCTCTAAAAAAGCTTCATCTGCTAATGCACCAATAGATAGCGAAACTATAGAAGAATGATTTTTTAGTGCTGGAAGTGCCAGTTCTCTCATTCCCTTTGGGGAAGCAGCTTCGACAATATAGTCGGGTTGGAGCTCAAGAAGTTCATCTAAAGAAGAACATGCCTTACAGGAATATTCTGTAATGCTTTCTGCAAACGTCATTGCTTTTTTCAAAGTACGGGAATAAACGCCTACCAAGGTATAATCCGGTAATAATCCATCAATGAACGCACTCAATACTATATGATTTAATTTACCACAGCCAAACAGGGCTAATTTTTGTTTTTGCATTGTTACAATTTTTTTGGGAAATTAGATAAAGAAAAAGAATTCGACAACAAAGAATGACGAAGCTACATCATAAACCCAATAATTTCAAACACAGTTGCTAAACCCTCATACAAAAGCTTTATGCTTTCCATTTTATGCTTTCTATCAACCTTTAAAAATTTTAAGTGACTTTTTATAAACATCTTTTGAACTTTCATGTTATAAAGACTAACTTTGTTAAGCGAATTTTAAATTGTAAAACTAAAAAATAGAAAGATTATGGCTTTTGAAACACCGGATCTTCCATATGCTTATGACGCACTGGAACCCCATATTGACAAAACAACCATGGAAATTCACCATGACAAACATCACACAGGATATACCAAGAAATTGAATGCTGCAATTGAAGGAACAGAACTTGAAGGCAAGTCTATTGAAGATATTCTAGCGAATGTATCCAAACAAGCAACAGGAGTAAGAAACAATGGTGGTGGACATTACAATCATTCATTGTTTTGGCCTCAATTTGGTGCTGACGGAGGTGGACAACCCAGTGGAAGCTTAGCAGATGCGATTAACGATACATTTGGTAGCTTTGAAAAATTTCAAGAAGAATTTGAAACAGCAGCCAAAACACGTTTTGGTAGTGGCTGGGCTTGGCTTGGTGTAAAAACTGACGGCAGTCTTTGTGTTTGCTCCTCTCCCAACCAGGATAACCCATTAATGGATGTTGCAGATTGTCCATGTACACCAATCTTAGGAATTGATGTATGGGAACATGCTTACTATCTGAAATATCAGAACAAACGTCCAGATTATGTAAAAGCTTTTTGGAACATCGTAAAATGGGATGTTATCAGCAATCGCTATGAAAAAGCTAAAGGTTAATTATAAAATCAGTTAAGATTTTAAATTATAAACCGGCTATCTTTCAAAGGTAGTCGGTTTTTTAATATTTTTGCACTTTCTAAAAATAGTAGAACCTCTTATGATGACTGCCGCTGAAATTCGCCAAACTTTTTTCGATTTTTTCAAACAGAAAAATCATGTAATCGTTTCCTCCGCTCCTATTGTGGTCAAAAATGATCCTACACTTCTTTTCACCAATGCGGGAATGAATCAATTTAAAGATTATTTCTTAGGTCATAAAAAGGCAAAAAATTCACGGGTAGCAGATACACAAAAATGTCTTCGCGTAAGTGGAAAACACAATGACTTAGAAGAAGTTGGGCACGACAGTTACCATCACACCATGTTTGAAATGCTGGGAAATTGGAGTCTTGGAAACCCGGATAATCCAAATGCAGGTTATTTCAAAGAAGAAGCTATTGCTTGGGCATGGG
This sequence comes from uncultured Chitinophagaceae bacterium, assembly GCA_964558275.1. Taxonomy (GTDB): domain Bacteria; phylum Bacteroidota; class Bacteroidia; order Chitinophagales; family Chitinophagaceae; genus FW021-bin31. Next base: position 5,582 of record CAZLDH010000010.1, on the reverse strand, counting down.
AATTAATGACAGAAGTCTATAAGCTTCCAAAAGAGCAATTATACGTCACCGTCTTTGAAGGCGATCAAAAAGACAATCTCCCTCCGGATGAAGAAGCGCTTTCTATTTGGAAAAAACACATTGCAACAGATCATATTTTATTCGGGAATAAAAAAGATAACTTTTGGGAAATGGGAGCTACCGGCCCATGTGGCCCCTGTAGTGAAATTCACATCGATTGTCGTCCGGAAGCTGACAGAGCACAAACATCCGGAAAAGACTTAGTGAATAAAGACCATCCTGAAGTGATTGAAATTTGGAATTTGGTGTTTATGGAATTTAACAGGCTTAAAGACAGAAGTCTGACACCCCTGCCGGCTAAATGTGTGGATACAGGCATGGGATTGGAACGTCTGGTAAGGATTTTACAAAATAAAAGCTCCAATTATGACACCGACCTCTTTAGCCCAATCATCTCTCAATTAGAAACATTAACCCATATCTCCTATTCCGGAACAGACAAAGATACAGACACAGCTATTCGGGTTATAGCCGACCATATTCGTGCCATTTCCTTCAGTATTGCGGATGGACAACTTCCCTCCAATACAGGTGCAGGATATGTTATTCGCAGAATATTAAGACGCGCAGTTCGTTATTATTTTTCTTTTCTACAGATAAAACAGCCTTTATTACATCAATTAGTTCCCACCTTAGCCTCTGCATTCAAAACAACATTTCCCGAACTGCAACAACAAGTTGATTTTGTGGAAAAAGTCATTCGGGAAGAAGAATTGGCTTTTTTACGAACACTGGAAGGCGGTATTAAAAGGATCACCGATTACTGTGCAACGACATCTTCCAACGAGATAGATGGGAAAACAGCCTTTGAATTATATGATACCTATGGTTTTCCGCTGGATCTATCCCAACTTTTGGCCAAAGAGAAAGGTTTCACTATAGATCAAGAAGGCTTTAAAACTGAAATGCAGAAACAAAAAAACAGATCGAGAAAAGCTACTTCTATTGATGCAGGAGACTGGATAGAAGTGCATGCAGGGAAAACAACTTCCTTTGTTGGTTATGACGATCTCTTGGTTGAAACACAAATATTAAAATATCGTAAAGTAAAAACAGGTAAAAAAGAAAACTATCAAATAGTGCTGGCGACAACCCCTTTTTATGCAGAAAGCGGTGGCCAAGTTGGAGATACCGGATTATTAAAGACGAAAGAAGAGGATATTCCGGTCTTTAATACCAAGAAAGAAAATGATCTTATTTTACATTACACAAAAAAACTGCCAACACATCCGAAAGAAAAAGTAACTGCAAAAGTCAATATGGAGAAAAGATTGAACACCATGTACAATCATACCGCCACACACTTACTCCATGCAGCTTTAAAAGAAGTAATCGGTTCTCATGTCAACCAAAAAGGCTCTTTAGTCAGTCCGGAAATTTTGCGCTTTGATGTATCCCATTTTTCTAAAATAACAAATGAAGAACTACATCAAATAGAGATGATAGTCAATCAAAAAATACGAGAAGACATCGCTGTCAATATCAAAGAAATGTCAAAAAAGGAGGCGCTAGCATTAGGTGCCACAGCGCTGTTTGGAGAAAAATATGGAGATCGGGTACGGGTAGTCACTATTGATCCAAATTTTTCCATAGAATTGTGTAGCGGCACTCATGTCAGCAAAACCGGTATGATTGGCGTATTTACCATTACTTCAGAAAGTGCAGTTGCTGCCGGAGTTCGACGAATAGAAGCACTAACCGGTAGTAAAGCCATATCATATATGATTAATAAAATAGAGGAAAACAAAACAGTATCCGCTCTATTGAAGACCCAAAAACCGGTAAAAGCAATAGAAAAACTACTTCAAGAAAAAAACAGCCTACAAAAAAAAGTAGAACAATTACAGCATAAACAAAGGACTATATTAAGCAAAACACTTCTTTCAGAAGTGGAAAAAATAGGGAACGTCTCTTTCGTAGGAAAGCAAATAGAAGCAGATTCTGCAGCAGATTTAAAGAAAATATGTTTTGATATAAAAGGACAATTAACAAACTACGTGGTGGTATTGACAGCAGCTGTTAAAAACAAGGCGATTGTTTCTATTCTTATAGACGAAAAACTGGCAGAAGCCCAAAATTGGGATGCCGGTCAATGGATTAAACAAGATGTTGCGCCCTTGATTCAAGGTGGCGGTGGAGGCCAAAAAACATTGGCAACAGCCGGTGGAAAAAGTACTGATAATCTTCAAGAAGTCATCCACAAAATCCGTAAATTGATTTCATAACGCTATAGAAAAACAAGGCTTCTTTTGTATGAAATATTAGGAGATCTGCAATTGACTTTCAGGATGCTGAAATTTTTATTCTGTCCAAATAGAAGGAACAATCAATAAATATATTCAAATCATTCAATATATCTTTCAAAACATATTTTGGCAGACACTACCTCTGGAGGTTTAATGATGCAAGTCCATGGGATTAAAACCAAATATGTACGCATCAGACGCTTGATGCGCAAAAGTAATCCACCCTTACTATCTATCCCGACGCTCTTTGACAGTATTGGGAGAGAAGAAATATGTCTATCCTACCTTCTATGAAGAAACCTGTTATAGACTGTCCAAATCAGTTGTGGCAAGCTGATATTACCTACATATAGGGATTTATGTATCTAACAGCCATCATAGGCGGTTTACAGCAGAATGATAATCTATAACAAAATACAAGTTTATCTATCCCCCAAGGAGAATCTTTTTTCAAAGATTAGTTTTAATTCGTAACTTGTGAGACCTTTTTTGTAAATTGGTAAACATGACTAAAAACATACGCATTTCCTTCACCCCCAATACCCCAAAATATCTTTCTATTGCAGAGTCACTGATTAAAGCAATTCGTGATGGAGATTTTCATAAAGGAGATAAATTGCCTTCAATTAATCAGCTGAGTATAGAACATTTAATATCCAGAGATACTGTAGAAAAGGCCTACAAAGAATTAAAGGATCAAAACATAATTGAAGCGGTCAGAGGAAAGGGGTATTTTGTAAATAGAACCGATGTAAACATTCCTACCAGGGTTCTTTTAATTTTCAATAAACTCAGTAACTACAAAAAACAGATATATGATGCAATGAGACTATCACTAGGTAAAAATGCAAAAGTAGATTTAAAAATTCATCATTGGGATATTAATATATTAGATATTATTATAAAAAATAATATCGGTAGGTATGATTATTATGTTATTATGCCACATTTTTATGATAACGAAGTGAAAGCAATTAACATTATTAACCGTATTCCAAGAGAAAAATTAATTCTGTTGGACAGAGATTTACCACAGCTCAAACAACATTATACCGCTATCTATCAAGATTTCAGGAAAGATATCATAGATGCGCTTGAAGAAGCTAAACCCCTACTGAAAAAATACCAGAGAATCATCTACCTCAATCCTACACTCACGCCTTATCCTCCTGAAATTAAAGCAGGATTTCGAAATTTCTGTATGCTAAATAATTTTGATTTTTCAATATTCGAAGAAATGAATGAAAATTCTCCTGTTCAAAAAGGTGATGTCTATATTGTTATAAGCGAAACAGACTTAGTTGAATTAATCAAAAAATGTAAAGACAATCATTTCAAAATTGGGACAGATATAGGAATTATTTCCTACAATGAAACCCCATTGAAGGAAATTCTATTAGAAGGCATTACAGTAATATCTACAGACCACAAAGCAATGGGACATAAAACAGCTGAATTAATTTTAGATAAAAAATATACAAAAACAAAGAACCCGTTTAGATTGATAAAAAGAGCTTCCATTTAAATAAAAAGACCTATACATCCCTTATTACAACCGGCTTATACCATAAAATTAATACAGAATTCACCTACTTAACTCTATGGATATTTAAACTAGCTCACGTACCTTTGCAGCGCAAAAATATTTATATAATATATATCTATCATTAAATGTCCGATTTTTCTCGTAAACGGAAATGGATTAATCTACGAAATCAGATTAATGTCCCACTGACCCTTAATCCATTCGTCTTCACAAAATCCTTCTTTACCTGGGTTTCGCTTGGCATCGTAGGAGGAATAGTTGCAGGTGTTTATTGGAATATAATTGATTACCTGATGGAGATTACGGGAAAATACACGCTTGCCTGGCAGGTGATTGGAATTATGGGAGCAGCCGGATTAATTATAGGATTAATTATACATTTCAAAGGAGATCCGGGAGAGATGGAAATCGTAGTTAATAATATTCGATTTAATGGAGGTCGCTTAGATACCCGAAATAATCCCTCAATGATTGCGACATCTATTATTGGCATTGGTGCAGGAAGTAGCGCAGGACCGGAGGCTCCAATGGTACAAGTGATTGGTTCTATCGGATCTTGGCTTGCCAAACGTTTCCGACTGCGAGGAGAGGAATACCGATCTTTGAGTATTGCGGGTATGGCAACTGGCTTTACTGCCATGTTTGGCGCTCCCCTGGGCGGAAGTTTATTCGCTTTGGAAATCATGCACCACAAACACGTGGTAGAATATTATCAAGCATTAATTCCTTCTTTTGTAGCCAGTGGAACAAGCTTTATTGTTTATCAATTTATTACCCAAATGGGCTTAGCTCCAGTTTGGGATCTTCCATTTAACATAGATTATCAATTCGTGGTAACAGATTTTTTCTGGGCCATGGGTTATGGAGCTATTAGTGCCATTTTAGGCTGGGGGATTATTTGGACTTTCAGAACGCTAAAACACACTTTTAAGAAAGCCAAAATGCCATTCTATATTCAAACGACACTCAGTGGAATCATCCTTGGTATTATTGCATGGAAACTTCCCATTACGCGTTATTTTTCTCATTATGAACTCATAGAATTACTCCACCAACACTGGACGATAGGTATTTTAGCTATCATAATTATTGCCAAAGTATTTACCATGGCTTTAACTGTTACTTCCGGCTGGCGTGGTGGTTTCATTATCCCGCTATTTTTTATTGGTGCTGCATTAGGCATTTTACTATTTACAATAAATCCCGAATTTCAACATGTTGGTCTTGCAGTTGTTTGTTGTATGGCAGCAGTTAATTCTTGTGTTACTCGTACACCCATAAGTACGATTCTTTTGGTATCAACCTTAACCGGTTTCGGATTCTTTATGCCTATTATGTTCGCTAGCCTGACCGGATTTTTCTTAGCGCCAAAATCTCCGTTAATTGCAGCCCAAGTATGTAAAGAAAAAAGTTTAATGGGACTATAAAGATAAAAATGAATACCAACTTGCATTCACCCGTTACAAGGGGCATGCTATCAAATTAAGCAAGCAGGCTGTAGCAAAAAAGGTGGATATTGGATATTGTTGTCGCTGTTGGAGCAGATGGCTTGGTAAATTAAATTGCTCAGGGATTATGGCATACTGACATTTTACTCGGAATTATTCCAACCGGTAGCGGCAATGGTTTGGCTCGTAGCTTAAACATTCCACTACTTGTACCGAAAGCTATTACACCCCAACTTCGCAATTTAAAAAAACAAAATGCCTCTATAATTATTCCACAAAGGG
>CAZLDH010000009.1:0-31684 GCA_964558275.1 uncultured Chitinophagaceae bacterium | reverse complement strand
TTTACCCGTTTAAGGTCATATTTTCCGGTCTTAGAATTGCTAATATGTGCATTAAATGCAGAAACATCTATTCCAATTGCATTTAACCCCAATTCATTTGCTTGAACTAAAGTGGTTCCCGATCCACAAAAGGGGTCAAGTACTGTTTGACCTTTTTCAAAAAAAGTTTCTGTTTTAAAATCGTCTGTATGTTTATCCAAAAAATATTCCACTAATTGGGGGATAAATTTTCCTTTATAAGGATGTAATCTGTGCACGTGTTTAGTAGTTTCGAACTCTCTATATTCTGAAAATGATAAAGCCCAGTTGAGCTCTTTCCCCAGTTTTTTCTTCCATTTTTCTTCTTTTGTATGGTGGTTTTTTTTATAATAAGAGCGTAAGGCTTTTTTTGAAACTTGAGTGTTCCCATTATCTCCAATTTTAGGAACTCTTCCATATTGAACTAAATAAGCAATATTCGATTTTGTAACTTTCCGGTTTAAAAATGAACTCGCCCAATCACTTGCTTCTTTTAATGTTAATATCTCCGTCATATTAAAAATTTAAATTTTGCTGTTTTACCTTTTTCTGTTTTAAATATTCAATCTTTTTTTCTGCTAATATTAATGTTTGGTTATCACAATTCGTCTTGTACAACTTTTTTGCAATTACATCACTATAATATTCCCTTTCTAATTTATATAAATCAAGATTAAAGACAGTAGCAAGTTTTTTTAACCTTTTCTCATCAAACGCACGTTTCCCATTTTCAATCTTGCTTAAATTAGCAGAATCTAGGTCTAACTTTGCTGCAAGTTGTGTTAACGTTAATTCTTTTTCTTTTCTTAATAATCTAATATACCTTCCAAATTCTTCCTGCATTTGACTTGAATATTTTAACTTGTCAATTATAGACAAATTTAAAGAAATAAGTTAAGAGAATGAAATTATTTATATTATAATTTTGAAGAATTTGATTTCTTTAAATGTCCGCTAACACCACTATTTCTGCTTCACCACCAACATCCAATCTTCATCCAGATAAAGAAATCCATATTCATAACAGAAAAAATAAACTTGTCCTTTCTGGTTCTTAAACTGATGGGTTTGATATTTAAAGTCATATCCTTTCCTCAATAATTGATCTCTTTTTATTCTACCGGTTTCTGCATTCTCTGCAATACACTTTTTCAGAATACGTCTGTTTTTTCTTAAGATATTATTGATATTGCGCATTAAATTATTGACATTACTATTTTTTTCGTTGTTATAGCTGTTTCTGCAGGCATCATTACAGAATTTTTTATCTACCCTTCCTTTTAAAGGCTGACCACAATAAAGACATTGATGTTCAGAGGTTTTCATAATATTTCAACTTTAATTAGAATAAAAATTATTCGTTTACAAACGATTACAAACATTTACAGTCGTAAGTAAATGCTTAAAAACCGACTAAGCCGTATCACTATATTCATATTTGCAATATGCTTTTGAGAAAAAACACAAACCTCATAAGCAAGCAATTATCTATAAAGATAGTTAATTATTTATTCATTTTTAAATTTTACTACTATGAGTAATTCAAGAAACCATGTACAGTTGATCGGGCATTTAGGCGCTGATCCTAAAATGAAAGAATGCCAAAATGGAAACAAGAATGTAACCATCAGAATCGCTACTTCCGAGCATTACAAAGTAAAAAACCAGTGGAAAACCGATACCCAATGGCATCAAATCGTTGGCTGGAACAGGCTGGCAGAACAAGCAAGTCATCAACTAAAAAAAGGTACACACGTCTTGATTGAAGGGAAGTTGGTTCATCGTAACTATGAGGACAAAACCGGGAGCACCCATTACGTTACAGAAATACAACTCCGGGGATTTGTTCCTTTACAAAGAAAAGTAGATCCGGCCGCTAATTATAAAGAGGATCCGGCTAAATCAAAAATCAACTTAGCACAGCAAAATTGTGCTTAAATGCACCAGAATACAAGAAACATCTCACAAAACAAAATGCATCATTTTTAATAAAAAATTAAATATCATGAGTAACATAAGAAATAGTGTACAACTAATAGGACATTTAGGAATCAATCCCGAGGTTAAAACATTTGGCAATGACCATAAAATGGTTTCCATGAGAATGGCTACCAATGAAAGATACAAAGCAGATGGCGAATGGAAAGAAGAAACCCAATGGCATCGGTTGGTGGCGTGGGCGAGAATTGCAGAAAGAGCAGAAGCACAACTACAGAAAGGAAGCCATTTACTGGTACAGGGAAAGCTAACCCATCGAAAATTTGAAGATAGCCAGGGTATCACCCGATATATTTCAGAAATCAGAATACAAAATTTTGTTTGCTTCAACGGGAAAAAAGAAGTCAATCCACTAGATGATAATACCCCGCCGACTACAGGCGTAAAAGAAACGGAAACGGAATATTTACCTGCTTAATTACAAAGAGAATCTCATCATTTTTAAAAATTTAAAATCATGACAAATTTAAAAAATCGCATACAGTTGATTGGACATTTAGGTGCCAATCCCGAAATGAAGAATTTTGATAACAACAAAAAGAAAGCCCAATTCAGCTTAGCTACGACAGAACGATATCAGGTCAAAGAGGAATGGAAAGAGGACACTCAATGGCACAGAGTTATTGCCTGGGACAGAACGGCAGATCGAGTGAAACAACAACTACATAAAGGAAGTTTTGTTCTGGTAGAAGGAAAACTCATTCACCGATCTTACGAAGATAAAAACGGAGAGACCCAATATATTACTGAGGTACAAGTTCAAAATTTCATTCTTTTGGACAAACACACAACCGAAAATGACTAAATGAAGGTCTAATTCAGTGGAGATTCTGTTTGTAGCAAATATTCTGAAGGTGGGCTACTTATGACTATCAAAAGAAACCATATTCTACTTTTTGCAGATATCAACTTATAAAAGAAAAATTTCTTTTGTGTGACTTATACCAATTCCAATATAATTTTTCATAAAAATTGGTATAATGCCGTCACGTTATATTCAATGTCAAATTAATTGGATCTAATAGGTATAGAAAGAAGTAGAATTATGGAAATATTACAGTTTACACGGTATTATTGTTATTCGCCAAAGCTCACCTTTATTTATTATAACCTTAAATTATATGAATACCTTTTATAAAGCATAAATCTTTCGAAGCTCCATGTGCCTATTTGGACTGGCAAAAACCTCTCTAAACTAATTTTATTGATCTTTCTATTTTCACCAGCTCCGCAATACCCTCTTGATATGGTGTCGGTTTAAAAGAAAATGTTTCCTCAAACCTACTGCTATCAAATACATAATCCCGATTATAAAGATAAAACATTTCTATAGCTTCTTTAATTACAGGAACAATAACACCATACAATTGTGCAGCCATCTTGGTAATAACACGATATTCGGGTTTTACCTCTAATTCTTTAGCTACCAATTCCACCCATTCCTTACCGGTAGGGGGATTATCGGCAGTCGGCAGATGCCAAACTTCTCCATATGCGCTGGGCGTGTTCCCTAAAATAGCCATGCCTTTAGCCGCATCAGGAACATAGGTATAAGAATGTCTATGTTTATCCGATGCAAAAAGATTAGCTTTATGTCCTTTGCTCAATGGGCGTACCACCATTTCGCGAAGAATTCCTGCATTTTTTTGTATTCCGGGACCATAGAAATCGGCACTTCTGGCTATTAATGCTGTTAATCCGTCATCCTTCATTGCCTTCCATAGCATTTTTGCCACTTTAGCTCTGATTTTCCCCTTTTTAGAACAAGGTTTTATCTTTTTATCTTCAGTAATAGGATCTAAATCTGTTCTGTCATAAAGATAAACATTATCAAAAAAGACCAATTTACTTTCATAAATAAGGCAGGCTCTGATCACATTCCCCATGATAACAGGCCATTTCTCTTCCCATAATTTAGTATCATATGGCAATCCTACTGTCAGATACACCACCTCAGACCCCTTCACTGCTGCCATTACTTCTTCTTCATCCGTAAGATCTGCGGTAATAATCACATCAGTATCATTTACCTTTTTAGGAGCTCTGCTCACTAATTTTATTTCAGAAGTATATTCCGATAAGACCTTAGCTAAAGTATTGCCAACAGCTCCACCGGATCCCAATATTGTCTGCATAGTTCAGAATTTAACCAAACCCAAAGAGGGTATAACAAAGTAAAGATAGAAAATGTTTACGTGCAAAAAAATGGCTAAGCTAAAAATCAGCGCTCTTTATATTGTTTTTCACTCTTTATCGGAAAAAAGAACGAACCCAATTTACAATATACGACAATTGTTCTTCATCCAATTCAGTATGAATAGGTAAGGATATCACCTCTTTTGTCAACTGATCGGTAACCGGCAATTCATCCGGTAAACCTTTCACCTCATCAAACATTTTTTGTTTATGAGCAGCTACAGGATAGTAGATCATTGCCGGAATATCCTTCTCTCCAAGATATTGATGCAAAGCATCTCGTTTTCCATTTTTAACACGCAATGTATATTGATGATAGGTATGCTTACTATAATCCGATTGAGCAGGAACACCTAATTCCTGAATCTTCCCAAACGCATTGTCATAAAATTTAGCAGCATTCCTGCGGGCAACTATATATTCATCCAGATAATCTAATTTAATATTCAAAACAGCCGCCTGCAAACTATCCAATCTCGAATTCACTCCTACCCTGTCATGGTAGTATCGCTTTGACTGACCATGATTGACAATCTTTCTTATTTCTGCTGCCAACTCATCATCATTGGTAGAAATAGCTCCTCCATCGCCATAGCAACCCAGCGTTTTAGAAGGGAAAAAAGAGGTACAACCTATCTTTCCTAAAGTGCCGGTCTTTTGACTTTTTCCTGAGGAAAAAGTATAATCACTACCAATAGCCTGTGCATTATCTTCAATAACAGGAATATTTTTCTCTTCAGCCAATTTTAAAAGTGGTTCCATGTCCACACTCTGACCAAACAAATGAACAGGAACAATGGCTTTTGTTTTCTCCGTGATGGCAGCCTTTACACTTTTTTCATCCATGCAAAAAGTAGAAGAATCCACATCTACAAAGACAGGTTTCAAACCCAAAAGCGCTATTACTTCTGCAGTAGCAATAAAAGTAAATGAAGGCGTAATCACTTCATCTCCCGGCTGTAAATTAAGAGACATCAAAGCTATTTGCAGCGCATCGGTTCCATTGCCACAGGGAATAACATGTTTCGCACCTAAATAATTTTTCAATTTATCACTAAAAGCATGCACCTGAGGTCCATTTATAAAAGCTGTTGTATCTAATATTTCGCGAAAAGCCGTTTCTATCTGAGGTTTTATTTTTTGATACTGGCGATCCAGATCAACCATTTTTATGGGAATCATTATCTAATTTTTATTCAATAAGAAAACAAAAGTAAGAAATTTGAGGATAATATTATCGTTATGATGCACCAGAACGGTCTGACCAATAAAAGGCTTTATATTTGTAGCCAACTTAAGATTGGGATTTATAAAAAGGACTTATGGAAATTGATTTTGTGGTAACCTGGGTGGACATGAATGATCCTAAATGGAAACAGATGTTTGCCGAGCATTCGGGAAAAATAAACAACAGTAAAAACCCTATGACAGAAGCTCGTTTCAGAGACCATGGGTTGCTTCGTTATTGGTTTAGAGGAATAGAGAAATTTACGCCATGGGTAAGAAAGATACATTTTGTTACCTGCGGACAACAACCTGCCTGGTTAAATCTTGAACATCCACAACTTAGTATGGTCAATCATGAAGATTATATTCCCAACCAGTTTCTTCCCTGTTTTAATTCCAATGTACTGGAATTTTATCTGCATAAGATTCCGGATCTTACTGAGCATTTTGTTTATTTCAATGATGACTTTTTTATTATCAATGATGTAGAAAAAAGACGTTTTTTCGAAGACGGGTTGCCACAAGACATTGCAGCCTTTCGAATGAATTGGGGACTCTCCCTTTGGAATAAAAACCTAAAGAATAACATCAAGATTATCAATAAACATTTTGATAAAAAAGCCATCTTCAAAAGAGACCACGATAAATGGATTAATTCTGACTATGAGCATAGAGGGAAATTAGCAAAACGGCTTTCTTGGTACAATAAATTCCTTACACTAAAAACTCCTCACAATGCGCAGCCTTATCTTAAAAAGACTTTTGAAGAAGTTTGGGCTGCAGAAGAAGCCAAACTCACAGCCGCATCTGCACATAGATTTCGTCATCCCTCCGGACTTTCTCCCGAGCTCTTTCGCACCTGGCAAATCTGTCAATCTTATTTCCATCCTTACAATACTTATCAAGATACAAAAATGTTTCCGCTATTGTTCAAAGCTAAAAAGGCGATAGAGGCCATCAGAAATCAAAGCTATAAATTGATTTGCCTCAACGACAATGAGCACATGAAAAATTATGACCAAACCATGGATGAGCTGGCTAGTGCTTTTGACAGCATTTTGCCCGAACCATCAAAGTTTGAATTGTAAGAAAGCCGCATATTTCTCTCTTTTCAATATACGACCTTTACAAGGTCGAAAAAAAGGACACAACCCTTTATATCTAAAAACATTTGACATCTCTGATGTCTGCAAACCAGGAAGATAATACGCAAGATACGAACAACAATCATGTACAAGATATCATATTGCTCGGAACCTCGGAGAACGTTCATATTTGTAAAGCTAAAAGCCCTTGAATCTCCCGCTAACTGACCTCGGAGAGGTCACATCTTTGTAAAAAATGGCAATATCCGGCCGACCTCGGAGAGGTCGCATGTTTCGCTCTCTTTCATATACGACCTTTACAAGGTCGAAAAAGGGTATAACCCCTTATACCTAAAAACATTTGACATCTCTGATGTCATCACAGCATAACCCAACCTATGTCACTATCAATTCATCTCCTGCTTCTGCCGATGTGAAAAATTTATGGTAACTTGGCTATAACCACATAACAATATGCTATGGCTAATCATTTTACTCAGTTACATGTACAGATAATATTTGCTGTCAAATATAGAGCAGCCTTGATTAATTCTAAATGGGAAACCGAATTATATAAGTATCTTACCGGTATCATACAAGAACGTGGGCATAAAATGCTTGCGATAAATGGCATGCCAGACCATATCCATATTTTTATAGGATTAAACCCCAATGAATCTATATCAAATTTAGTTAGAGAAACCAAAAAGGCTTCTACGAACTTTATTAAGGAAAAAAAGTTTACCAAAAATAAATTTCAATGGCAAGGAGGTTATGGAGCATTTTCTTATAGCCATTCCGCTATTGACCGCGTAGTAAAATACGTTTTGAATCAAAAACAACATCATAAGAAAAAGACTTTTCAAAGTGAATATTTAGCTTTCTTAAAAGCCTTTGAGATTGAATATAAAGATGAATATTTATTTGACTGGATTTCCTAAAGATATACATACGACCTTTACAAGGTCGAAAAAGGATACAACCCTCTATATCTAAAAACATTTGACATCTCTGATGTCTGCAAACCAGGAAGATAATACGCAAGATACGAACAACAATCATGTACAAGATATCATATTGCTCGGAACCTCGGAGAACGTTCATATTTGTAAAGCTAAAAGCCCTTGAATCTCCCGCTAACTGACCTCGGAGAGGTCACATCTTTGTAAAAAATGGCAATATCCGACCGACCTCGGAGAGGTCGCATGTTTCGCTCTTTCATATACGACCTCCTTCCTTATTTCTCAAAAGCAGATTTATCGGGGAAATGTTCTTCCAGATAATCCTTAACTGCCTTTCTATCCTCATCTGTTGCTTTTTGATTATCATTCATGCAAAAAAGAGCAGGGTTATATTTTTGCATACGGTCTTGGGCATCATCTTTATAGATTTGATTGCGTAAAGAGGTATATTTATTTACATATTGAGGATAAGCATGATTAATAGCCAGCGCATAGAGACTAAAAGCAAAACGTTGGACATCATTATTTGACTTGACACGATTAAACATGGATATTTTAATTTCCTCTTTAAACAGTTCCTCAACAGCATACTTGTAATCTGTTTTTTTATAGGCATCTATATTATGATGAGGGATTCCATAGTAATTTTTCCTAAATTTCTCTTTGATAGAAGCTATAGCCTCGTAAATTGTAGAACGGTAATTGCCCGGCGGTTTCCCTACTAAAGTTCGTAATTTATTATAGAACGTCCCAAAACGTTCTTTCTTCATACGTACTATCGGAAACCCATCTTCTTTAAAAAAGAAATCTTCTTTTAAATCCCTATTAAAAAGCATGTCATCATTAGCAAATAAAAAACGTTCGGATAATTTCGGAATTTTATATAATGCATATTCAATGACTCTAGAATTGAAACAAGTTAGTATTTCTTTAGGTAATATTTGAGAATGATCTATGACATTTATTTGTGGATGAGCAACATTTAACCATTCCGGGATTTGATTATCAGTCACAATAAATATTTTTCCTATCCAAGGAATATATTTTTCTACAGAACGCAAAGAATATTTAAGTTCATCATTACTCACATAACGACCTTTGGCATCAATTTCTGAATGACCAAATTGTGCACCTGTTGCCTTTCTTTTTCTTTCTTGCCATTTAGGATCATTTCCATCTACCCACAGATAGACAAGATCAATCCTTTCTTTATCGTTATTTTTAATTTGTATCATATTTACAAATAACAAATTATATAATAAACATTATACCCATCACATCGATTTATGCATATTCATTCTCTCTAAAAATTGATTAAAATAATTTTCAGCTTTCATATTTTGTTCTGGCATAACTATTTTAATTTTTTCAGCTATATCATCCAAATTATTGAAAAAAGAAATTAATCGACTTTCAACAACACTTACTTTCTCATTATAATCTACAGAATAGTCTTCTAAACCCAGGTATTTGTATGCTTCTTTTCCTTTTCTTTCATAGCTTATATTAAAACAAGGTTTTCCTTTAAGCATGGATAGAATACACATATGCAACCTGGTTCCAATAACACAATCGTATTCTGCAATCTTTTCCTGCAGTTCTGACATTGTAAAATACTTTGAATTTACAGTCACCTTATTTTGTATTTCAGGATCCAATATGGCATATATTTCAGATGCTATAACCGAATCATCAACATAATCATTTAATCCCTGACATGTTGAAATAAAATCAACTGTATATCCTTTGGATACAAGAAAACATATGTTCTGCTCAATAATCTTAAAAAAGGACTCCTTCTTTCTATTATCATGTTTCCATGCTCTCACCGAAATAGCAACCTTTTTGTTTTCCGTATCAACCGGCATAAAAGGAATAATAAAAGCTGCATCCTCTACTCTGTAATATCTTTTTCCACTGGGTAATAAATGATGAAGTAATTGATAAGAATATTCGTCTCTTGCATAGACAACATCCACAAATCTATACATTAATCTCATTAACCTTTTATCTTTATTATTCAGAGGTCCAATAGACTGAGAATAAATCGCTGTTTTCTTACCCAGCAACTTCCCCATCATTAATGTAGCAACAATTTTAGAAAACCCATAATAGCTGTTTATGTATCCACCGGGACAAGCAACCAAAACCTTTGCTTGCATAAAAGGTTTAGACAATAAGAAGAACAAGGGAGTAAATAATGTTCTAAGAAAAGAAGAAGAAAACCTTATTTTCTTGGATATATTATATTTCCCCAGTTCCTTTACTATATTATATTTATCCCCATAAATTGGCGCCACCAAATCATAATGGTTTGAAGCAATAGATACATCATATCCTTTCTTTTCTAATAAATCATAGAGAGAAAACACCAACGCTGCATCACCATTATTTGTTGGTACTGCATTAAATAAAAGTACTTTTTTCTTTTTCATAAATTCATCATATCTCACATAGAATCATGCCAAACTTTCATAATAAATTTGAATGAGCTTTTTAGCCTCTTTTTCTATGTTAAAATCTTGCATTATTTTTTCTCTCCCAGCTTGAGAAATTTTTTGTAATTCTTCTACTGAACAGGATAATAAATCTTCTATCTTTTGCACGATATTATCTATATTTTTTTCTTCCGCCAAAAAAGATTGGGCACACTCTGGGAATACCTCCGGTATCCCTGAATGAAGGGTAGATACACAAGGTTTTCCAACAGCTTGAGCTTCCATTAAAACAGTAGGCACTCCTTCCATATCCCCATTCTTAGCCATTTTACTAGTCAAAATAAAAGCATCTGCATGTTGTAATTCTTGTTTTACTTCAGTATGAGGAAGAGCACCTAAAAGGAAAATATTCTTCTCCATATTCAATTCTTTGATCAGCCGATTCATTTTCGACTTCAATCGCCCTCCCCCCCCTATTATTCTAAGTGTTTGGTTTGGATATTTTTCAACAATTTGAGAAAATGCTTTTATAGCATCATCAAAGCCCTTTTTTTCTTTAAACCTACCAATGGAGAGCCAATTTTCTATTTTTTTTTCAGGTAGTCTAAAACAATAATTATCTAGCTTCTTACCTACGTGTACCACCCTTATTTTATTTTCCGGAAAATAATTACTAAGATAGTTTTTCATATATTCCGATACACAGGTTATTATCACTTTTTGTCTGCCGATAGCTCTATATTGTTCGCTCCAAAACTTTTTCTTAGTCAATCCGAATGCATCATGACCATGAAAAGAGATAACAAAAGGAATATTTAATGCTTGGGCTATAGAAGCCATATAAACACCCCCTCTTCCAAAATGAGCATGAATAACGTCAGGTTCTTTTTTTATTAGCAGATCATGAACTTTTTTTTGCGAAGCTTTCCACATATATTTTGGATGGTGATGTATAATATATTTTCCAACAAATTTTCTAAAAAGACGTTTTGGATTAGATTTTCCAAAAGGTATAGCCACTTCCACATGAGGAAAAGGTCGTTTAACCCTATTTTTACGCTGAATTGTAATTATATGATTCTCTATTTTCTGTTTATCCAATTCTACAAGCAAATCATACACAAAGGTCTCTGTTAGTTGTGAAAAAATCTTTCTAAAGTGTACTACTTTCATTAATTATTGTTTAAGCGCCGAATGTATGCTAAAATAGATTATTATCATAAAAGAAAAATATTATATACTACAAAGTTCCAATAATTTATTTAATTCCGTTTTTTTGAAACAAACTTAATTACTTTTGCTCTTTGGGATGGGAATTATAAAAATCTTTTACCCAAAACTATTCCCATTACATTGACTTTTAAAAAGAGGTATGAAAACAATCTTATTAACAGGCGGTGCAGGATTTATAGGAAGTCATCTCACAGAGGTGCTTCTAGCGCAGGGACATAAAATATTATGTATCGATAATTTTGATTCTTTTTACCCTCGATCCATTAAGGAATCAAACATCGTCCATTCCTTATCTCATCCTCATTTTGAACTCATTGTAGAAGATTTAGCTACGCTATCCACTCCGCAGTTGGAAAAAATAACCGCCGGCGAAAAGATTGACCATATTATTCATTTGGCAGGAAAAGCAGGAGTACGTCCCAGCATCCAAGATCCAAGAGGGTATTATCAAACCAATGTGAACGGCACTTTAAATTTATTGGAATTTGCAAGAGCCACTAAAATATCCTCCTTTATATTTGCTTCCTCCAGTAGTGTTTACGGAAATAATCCTAACGTTCCCTGGAGAGAGACAGAACCCAATCTAAAGCAAATCAGTCCTTATGCCTCCACAAAAATGGCCGGAGAAGGCATGGGACAAGTTTATTCACATCTCTACAATATCCGGTTTACTGCCTTGCGCTTTTTCACCGTTTACGGACCACGTCAACGACCGGATTTAGCAATACATAAGTTTCATCACTTAATGAGTCAGCATAAAGAGATTACCCTTTATGGAGATGGTAGCACTTCCCGGGATTATACCTACATTACAGATATTGTTGATGGAATTATGAAAGCTTTGGATTATAAAGGAGCGGAAAAGTTTAATATTTTTAATATAGGGAATGGAAATACCGTAACTTTGCTGGAGATGGTTAATGCATTGGAAGAGGCTATGGATCAGAAAGCTAAAACCCGATTCATTGAAGAACAACCTGGAGATGTGAAACAAACCAGTGCTAATATCTCAAAAGCTAAAAAAATATTAGGGTATCGCCCCAATACTTCTTTAAAAGAAGGTGTAAAAAAATTTATTGACTGGAAAAAAGAAACGCAATAATTCACCTTAAAACTAAATGCTATCAAATCTTCAAATCGGAACATTGTTGTACTATTTGTTTTAGGAATTCTCCTGCTTTTTTTAAGATTGGGAAGTATTAGTGTGTATCAGGTAGCAGAAGCAAGAAACGCTGAATGTGCCCGGGAAATGTTACAGAGAGATGACTGGGTTGTACCCATATACAATGGAGAACTAAGAACAGACAAGCCGGCCTTGGAATATTATGCCATGATTGTCTCTTATGTTGTAGGCGGTGTTAGCGAAGGCAGTGCGCGTTTTTTCTCTGCAGTTTGTGGATTATTACTTATCATCTTCACTTTTTTCTTTACTTCTTCTTATCTGGGGCGCAAGATAGCGTGGTGGACTACCCTTACCCTTCTTGCATCTATACATTTTATTGTTCAGTTCCGACTGGCGACACCAGATCCATATCTTATCCTTACCAACACGGTAGCCTTATATTGTTTCCTCAAAGGATGGACGTCTGCAAAATGGAAATGGTGGGGACTCATGTATATTTTTCTCGGGCTTGCCTTTTTTGCAAAAGGACCCATTGGCATTTTACTTCCGGGATTGATTATGTTCCTGTTTCTAATAATTAAACGAAGCTTAAATTGGAAAACAATTGCAGCATTAAAACCATGGTGGGGGATTTTACTTGTTATTTTATTTGCCGCCCCTTGGTATATTCTGGTTCACTTAAGAACCAATGGAGCCTGGACGGAAGGTTTCTTTATCACCCATAATGTAGATCGTTTTAGTGATTCTATGGGTGGTCATGGAGGTCCTTTTGTTCTTACTTTCTTGTTCGTATTTGTGGGTATGCTGCCTTTTTCTGTCTTTATTATTCAGGCCATCGGACATACCTGGAAGCGAATGCGAAAAAATGATATCCTACTGCTTTCATTTTTATCCTTTGCATGCGTGGTAGGCTTTTACTGTCTGTCCAGAACCAAATTAATTAATTACACCGTTCCGGCTTATCCTTTTATTGCGATTATGCTGGGTACTTATCTTTATCATTTAAGTAAGAAAGTAATTAAAGGAAAAGGATTAACCATTTCCTATATTTTATTAGTTATCATTTCAGTCGGACTGCCGGTAGCCTATTACTTCTGGTCGCAGTCATTGGCAGAGCTTCAGAATTTAGGCTGGCTAACAATATTTTTTATTCTTTTTCCTATAGGCGGAATTGCTGCTTTTTATTATTTCAGAAAAAGAAAATTTGTCAAAAGTTTTTATTTTATTGCCGGCAGTTTCATCTTGAGTACGCTAATTGTATTTGCCTACCCCTATCCCAAAATTGATGCACAAACAACCGTGCTCAAAGCCCGGCCATACCTCTATAAAGACAGACCTATCGCCTATTGGAAGAAATTCAATGATGCTTTCGTTTTTTATGCCAAACATCCCATTCCGGAATTAGAAGATACCACCGAATTAAATAACTTCTTGAAAAAACATCAAGATGCATTGATTATCAGTATTTCCGATGATCAGGAAACACTTCAAGATAGAGATGATTTAAAACTTATTCAAAAAAGACACGAAATTTTTAATTCACATACATCTTTTATTTACCGGCAAATTTCGTCTATAAAAGATAAAAATTAATTAGTCTGTACATGAAACTATCCATAGTCATTACATTATATAACGAAGAAGACAACATCAAACCTTTACTGGCACGCGTAAAAGAGTCTGTAGCAGATTGTGATTATGAACTGATTTTGGTAGATGATGGTTCTTCTGACAAAACCATTCCGTTAGTAAAGAAATATGCCTATGAACAAGTTAAGTTGGTAGAATTAAATAAAAACTACGGCCAAACCACTGCCATGTCTGCCGGCATTCGTGAAGCACAGGGAGAATATATTGTAACACTAGATGGAGATCTACAAAATGATCCCAAAGACATCTCTATGCTTCTGAAAAAAGCGGAAACAGAAGACTGGGATGTGGTAGCCGGTAAACGTGCAAACAGACAGGATATACAGTTAAAAAAAATTCCGAGTAGAATAGCAAACGGACTCATTCGTGCTATGACAGATGTACGGTTACACGACTATGGCTGTACGCTCAAACTGTTTCGACAAGATATTGCCAAAGGCCTTGGATTATACGGAGAGATGCACCGCTTTATTCCCGTGCTTGCAGCTATGCAGGGCGCAAGGATGACGGAAGTAGATGTGCAACATCATGCACGAATCCATGGAGAATCTAAATATGGTATTGGCAGAACTTTCAAAGTAATCAGTGATTTGCTCTTTATTGTATTTTTTCAAAAATATTTCCAACGTCCGATGCACCTCTTTGGTCCTCCGGGCATTTTATTCTTCTCTATTGGCGTAATCATTAATATTTATTTACTTATCGTAAAACTGGGAGGTGCAGATATTGGAGATCGTCCTTTACTCATTCTTGGACTTATTTGCCTTTTAGGCGGGTTACAAATTATTCTGTTTGGTTTTCTTGCAGAGGTGTTGATGCGAATTTATTATGAATCTCAAGCTAAAATAAACTACAAAATCAAACGTATTTTTCAAATTAAGGCATCTGATTCATGAAACCCTGGCTGAAGTGGACACTCAAAATTGGGCTCTCCGGACTGGCTTTATATCTCATTTTTAGTAAAATAAGCTGGAAACAGACTTGGGAACTGCTATCCCATGCCAATTTTGGCTGGCTGTTTATTGCTTTTCTATTTTTTAATTTTTCTCAAATCCTCAGTGCGAGGCGCGCTTTATGTTTCTATAGAACACTGGGACTCCCCTTAGGCTACTTTTTAAACTTAAAGCTCTATTACAAGGGTATGTTTTATAATCTGTTTTTACCCGGCGGCATTGGAGGAGACGGATATAAAGTTCATTTTCTTTATAAAGCCTACCATAAGCCAGTTAAAAAATTGGTTTCTGCAACCTTAATAGATCGATTAAACGGATTAGCCCTACTGGGATTTCTTATTGCCGTTTTCGGAAGTATAGGAACGCTGCCCAATGACTGGCTTCCTTTTCCGGATTGGGGACTATTGATTATTTATTTTGCAGGTTTCGGAATCGCCATTTGGCTACTTCATCTATTATTCCCAATCTATAGCCCTATTGTATTCAAGACCTCCATCTGGTCTCTGGGCATTCAACTATTACAGATCATCAGTGTATTTTTTATTATCCGCGCCTTGCACATAGAAGGTGATTTACTTGCTTATTTTTTATTATTTTTATTAAGTTCAGTGGCTGCCGTCATTCCATTTACTATCGGTGGCGCAGGAGCTAGAGAAATAGTATTTGTCGCCGGAGCTCCTTTGTTGGGAGTTATTTCTACAGAAGCAGTAGCCATCAGTCTGTTATTTTTCATCTTGACTGCCATTGCTTCTTTTATAGGAATTATTATCAAAATAAAACAGCCCTAAATAATCACCGGATGCAATAATTTATCCCCATTCTAATGGATTCATAAAAATCTCCTCTATTTCTGTATCGGCATTATCTTAAATTGATAACTATAGTCCTTATATGGAAGCAGATATTGCTTCAATGGCCAGGTACCCCAGGAATTTGTTCCACCTAATCCCATTTGTTGCAGATCGATACTCAGCACTGTCATATCTCTGGGAACCAATTCCCCGGAATGCGCATTATGTTTTTCCAATCCTTCATCCAAATCTTTATTTAAATAAGGTAGGGCGTTGATATTAATTAACGTATCAGAAGAAATTCGCAATCCTACCCCGGCGTCATTGGTTAATTCCAGCCAGCGAATATCGGATTTATTTCCACTCTCCTGCGGACGAACATAATTTTTGTGATATTGCTGACTCACTGTAGATTGATAAACGCCTACAAACTCAGCATCTTTTCGATCCCAATAGCTCTCGTGTGGTCCGCGACCATACCACTTCATGTGACTAAAAGATTTCGGTAGCATCATTTGCATACCAAATTTAGGAAGCATCGGTACTTTTTTAGAGGTATTTGCTTCCATACTTTGAGAAACAATCATTGCACCTTTTCCATTAATTGCATAATCTATCAGCAATTTTGCATGCACGTATGGCAGTCCCAATTTCATACTTAATTTGATTTTCTGTGGATTCGTTTGATCAATCGTATATCCCAGCAAAAATCGATCATGACTGGAACGCTTCCAATTGATTAGTCTTTTCTGAAAACCGGCGCCCATATCATTATCGGTAGGCGCACGCCAGAAATTTGGACGTAAACTGTAACCTGCTTTTATATAATTTTCCCCATGAACCGTATAGTTGGTTATTAATCCGGTTTTATGATTAAACACCACCTGAAAATTATCACCACTCACAATTATTTCTTTGTCATTATCCTTCACTTTCACTTCTCCTGCTTCCTGCAACTGTAAATTAGGACGATCCCGATGAATAACCGTAATTTGATCCTTTGCTACCATCCATCCGGCGGGTACCAAATCTTTTTCCTCTTTGGTCTTATAATAAACATTCAAAAAGACATCATGATAAGCCATTTTGGGTAAGCGATAATGAATGGTCAACTCCTTCTTTTCATGAGGTTCCACCTCTATTTTATCTATTTTCCCTTTCTGAATCACTTTCCCGTCAGCTACCACTTGCCATTCCATATATACATTACTCAAATCCTTGAAAAAGTTTTCATTATAAATCTGAACTTTTCCTGTCATCGGATCAATTCCGGTGGTATGTATATTCTGATATTGATAGCGCACCTCAAAAGCCTCCGGATGTGGCGTACGATCAGGAGCAAAAAAACCATTACAGTTAAAGTTGTAATCGCTTGGTAAATTCACACCATAATCTCCTCCATAAGCCCAGATAGAATCGCCTCTGTCAGTTACTTTTTGCAATCCCTGATCTACAAAATCCCAGATAAATCCGCCTTGCATAGCCGGATAATAGGTTCGAATAGTATCCCAGTAATCGTTAAAATTCCCCATAGAATTCCCCATAGCATGAGCATATTCACATAAAATAAATGGCTTACGGTCGTTTTCATTATTTCCGACATTTCCATTATTTCCATTCGCTTTATTTGTATTTCCCACACCCGGAACCTCTCCGGAAAAAGTAATTTTGGGACCATGAGATTTTACATAGTTCACCATATTTTGAGGAGATGGATACATTGGACAATAAATATCCGTGTATTCAGAGTTTCCGGCTCTTTCATATTGAACCGGTCGAGAAGGGTCATATTGCTTAATCCAACGATAACATTTTTCAAAATTAACTCCCATTCCGGCTTCATTCCCCATAGACCAGATGATCACACTCGGATGATTGATATCACGCTTAACGGCTCTCTTGTCACGCTGAATGTGTTGTAAAAACCAATCCGGTTTCTTTGCCAAAGAGTTTTCCCCATACCCCATTCCATGAGATTCCAAGTTGGCTTCATCCACTAAATAAATGCCATATTCATCACACAGCTTATACCAATATGGATCATTGGGATAATGTGATGTACGCACTGCATTGATGTTGAATTTTTTCATCAACCGAATATCCTGTTCCATCCGTTGATGAGAAACATATTGCCCGGTCAACGGATCCATTTCATGCCGATCTGTTCCTTTAATTAAAATAGCCTTCCCATTCACCAGTAAGCTATTGTTTTTAATCTCCACTTTACGAAATCCGGTTCTTTGAGGAATCACCTCTATAGTTTGACCGGACTTGTTCTTCAGGCTCACAAAAACTTTATATAAATTAGGCGTTTCAGCCGTCCATTTCTTCGGGTTTTTAATATTGAAAACGATGTTTTGATAATCAGAAGAATCCCCCAACTGAACTTCTGATGCTTTAACCGTTTTTCCATTCTCATCAACTAAAGCAATTTCTGCCTGATAATTCTTTAACTTAGGATTGGCATTATTCAAGAAATCAAGGCTAATGTTCAATTTCCCGTCTTTATAATTATGCGTTAAATCAGGAATAATATGAATATCCCGAATATGAACTTTATTCCGGGCAAATAAAGAGACCGATCTCTCTACGCCACCAAAGCGCCACATATCCTGATCTTCCATATAGGAACCATCACTCCAACGATAAACCTGAAAAGCAATAACATTTTTCTGACCGGGTTTGATATACTTTGTTACATTAAATTCGGCAGCTAATTTACTATCTTCACTATAGCCCACCCATTGTCCGTTTACCCAAACATAAAAAGCCGAACGAACTGCACCAAAACGAAGATAAATATCCTTTCCATTCCAATCCTTATCTACTGTAATCACTTTTCGATAGGAACCAACCGGATTATATTGATGTGGAACAAAAGGAGGATTAGGCTTGTCATGAGGCAATAAATAAGCAAAATCATAGGTCACATTGGTATAGATAGGAAATCCATAACCATTTACTTCCCACATCGCCGGAACCTTAAAATTATCCCATTGTGAAGCATCATAATCTTTTTTCCAAAATCCTAAAGGTCGATCCGCCGGTTTAGGAACCCATTTAAATTTCCAGTCTCCATTCAATGATTGAAAATAGGTAGAATTCTCCGGTTTATTCTCTTTCGCCAAATCTAAACGCTCATAGGCAAAAAAGTGAGCATGCATAGGTTCACGATTTACCTCATTAATAAATTCATTCTCCCAATAGGAAGAATCCGGCTCCTGAGCAGTAGCTAAGGAAAAACTAAATAGTAAGAGTACTAAAAATAACAGGTTTTTCATATCTATACAATATTTATTCAACAACGGTCAATCTTAAAAAACCTTTAATCTTGTTTGAAGGAATCCCATCCTAACCGTTTTAATTTATGTTTTTCACCGCTTGAAGTTATAAGCTTAACACCTTCTTCAACTTCCGTCATGTGACCAATAACACTAATTTGTTCAGATATTGTTATTTTATCATAATCCTCCTGAGAAATGGTAAATAACAATTCATAATCCTCCCCCCCCTGAAGTGCACAGATTGTGTAACCTATATTAAAATCTAAAGCAATCTTTTTTGTTTGCTCATCAACCGGCAATTTATCTTCATAAATTGCACATCCCAATTTACTTTGATCACAAATATGTCTCACATCAGAACTAATACCGTCACTCACGTCCATCATGGCAGTAGGTCTAATATCGTGCTCATGGAAAAATTTTACAATATCCCTACGGGCTTCAGGTTTTAGAAAACGTTCTAAAGGGTAGGTATGTGTTCCCAAATCAGGTTGCACTTCCGGATTTTCCATAAAAATTCTCTTTTCTCGTTCCAACAACTGCAATCCAATATACGCAGCTCCCAAATCACCGGAGACACAGAGTAAATCCCCTTTCTTAGCGGTTCCTCTTTGAACAAATTGATCCGGAGCTACAGCTCCTAAAGCCGTTACACTAATCACAAGCCCGGAAGTAGAAGAAGTGGTATCCCCTCCTACCAAATCTACATTGTATATCTTGCAAGCCAAATACATTCCCTCATAAAGCTCATGCAATGCTTCCACAGAAAATCTATTAGAAACGGCAATACTCACCAATACTTGCTGCGGTTCAGCATTCATGGCATAAATATCAGACAAGTTTACAATGACAGCCTTATATCCCAAATGCTTCAAAGGTGCATAAGACAAATCGAAATGAACACCTTCTACCAACATATCAGAGGAGACGACCGTCTGCTTTCCATAATAATCCATTACAGCGGCATCATCCCCTACTCCTAAAATCGTTTCTGCATTCTGGATTTCAATATTCTTTGTTAGAAAATCAATCAATCCAAATTCCCCCAAATCTTCTACATCCGTTCTTTGATTACTCATACCCTGTGAATATTTTAATATACCTAAAACATTTTTTCAATAAGAAGACAAAGATAAAGTATTGGTGTTAATTGTAAAAGATAAGCCCCAAGAACATCCAATAAAAATGAATTTACCCCCTGTTAATTGTAAAGGGAATGATAAACTCATAAAAGTACATTTCAGTTTTATTAAAAATGCCTACCTTGAAAGAGAAAACTTTCATTCAATCTAAAAATATATACTCATGGCAAAAAATGTTTCGGATCTTTTAGTAGAAATGCTAGTAGATACTGGTGTAAAGAGAGTATATGCCGTCACCGGTGATAGTCTAAATCCTGTAAATGATGCAATTAGAAGAGATGGCAGATTAAAATGGATTCATGTGCGTCATGAAGAAGCGGGAGCCTACGCAGCTTCTATGGATGCAGAATTAGAAGGAATAGGATGCTGCATGGGAAGCAGTGGTCCCGGACATGTACATTTAGTAAACGGTTTATATGATGCCAATCGTGCAGGCAATCCGGTAATAGCCATTGCCAGTACCATCAATACCGATAAATTAGGGCAGGATAACTTTCAGGAAACAAACCCAATGAAGTTATTTGAAGATTGTAGTAAATATGTTTATACCGCAAGTACCCCAAAGCAATTTAGCCATATCATGCAAACTGCCATACAACATGCTACTCAGGATCGTGGTGTTGCGGTAGTGGGTCTGCCGGGAGATGTTGCTTCTGCCAAAACAAGCGAAATTCCTACTTCAACCCACAACTATCGACCTAAAACCATCTACCGTCCTACAGATGAAGACCTCCAAAAACTAGCTGAGCTATTAAATAAAAATAAAAAAATTACGCTTTATTGCGGACATGGTTGCCGTTATGCCAAAAAGGAAGTTTTGTCATTAGCAGAAAAGCTAAATGCGCCAATCACTTACTCCTTCAGAGGGAAAATTTTCTTTGAAACAGATGACAATCCTTATAAAGCAGGCATGAATGGATTATTAGGACACAAATCGGGTTATGAAGCAATGAAAGAATCCGATGTACTGGTCATGTTGGGAACAGATTTCCCTTATTCTGAGTTTCTTCCGGATGACAACACCATCGTTCAGGTGGATATTCAGCCGGAACGATTGGGACGCAGAGCCAAAGTAGATATAGGCTTAGCAGGAGATATAAAAGATACACTTAAAGCATTACTTCCTTTAATAAACCAGCAATCAGAAAATAAATTCCTTAAAAACAATCAGAAAAAGTTTAAGAAAACGGAAGAGGATTTGATGATATACGTCAAAAATAAAGGTAAAGAGAAAGAAATTCATCCGGAATACATTGCCTACACAATTGATAAACTGGCAACAGACGATGCTATTTTTACCGTAGATACCGGAATGAGCGCCGTTTGGGCAGCAAGATTCCTCAAAGGGAAGAAAAATCGATATCTCACAGGATCTTTTAATCACGGATCCATGGCAGATGCTATGCCTATGGCTATTGGTGCATCTTTAAGTTGTCCGGACAGACAGGTCATTTCTTTCAGTGGAGATGGTGGTATTTCTATGCTTTTTGGAGATTTAATGACTATTGCTCAATATCAACTGCCAATAAAAATCATTGTATTCAACAACCGCGTTTTAGGAATGGTGAAATTAGAAATGGAAGTAGCCGGTTATGAAGACTGGCAGACTGATATGGTTAACCCGCCTTTTGATGAAGTAGCCAAACCTATGGGATTCAGTACTTTTAAAATTGAGCATCCTGATGAGGTTACTTCTACAATGAAAGAAGCGCTCTCCACTGATGGACCGGTACTGGTGAATGTTTATACTGATCCGGATGCACTCGCAATGCCGCCACATGTAGATTTCGATCAGGTGAAAGGTTTCACCAAGGCCATTACCCGTTTATTGGTGGACGGAAAAACAGATGAAGTATTGGATATTGTCAAAAGTAATATTGGACATTTAAAGTCGTTGTTGGGATAAGTCTTTTAAATCGATATGATTCCTATTCCTCAAATTTGAGGAAAACGTTTGGTTTTATCTTCATGCATCTGTTTCGTTGTCTCTATGCCCATAGAGACAGTAGACTACTACAGCTTCAGGTTTTGACGCCTCACATCTACATGAAGCTAAAACCATGAATAATCCGGGTTAATCAAAACTATTGTCATAATCCTTCTTCACCCCGGCCACTTTCTTTGCTACTCTATCTTTCAATCCCTGCTGGAAATCTGCCATATTACGACTGATTTTTTCATCGCTTACCCCAATAATCCTGGCAGCAAGAAGACCTGCATTCTTTGACGCATTCAATGCTACTGTAGCCACGGGAATGCCATTAGGCATTTGTAAAATAGAAAGTACCGAATCCCAACCATCTATAGAGTTTGAAGATTTTACAGGGACACCTATCACAGGCAAGGTAGTTAGCGAAGCCACCATACCCGGCAAATGAGCTGCACCTCCGGCTCCGGCAACAATCACATCTAAACCTCTTTCTTTGGCTGTTTTGGCATACTCAAACATTCTCTCAGGCGTTCGATGAGCAGATACCACTGTAAGTTCGTATGCTACATCTAATGCTTCAAGAATATCCGCCGCCGGCTTCATTACAGGAAGATCGCTATCGCTTCCCATGATAATTCCTACTTTCATTTTGTAATTACTTTTACGGTTTTATTTACTTTTTCAATATTTTTCTTTAGCTCTTCTAAATCTTCATTTACCAGCGTCACATGTCCCATCTTTCTTCCCGGACGTTTTTCCGCTTTATTGTACCAATGCAAATACACACCGGAAATATCCAATATTTTATCCTGATTTTCTATATAAGCCGGACCACATTCACCTTCTGCTCCAATCAGGTTAACCATGGCAGAAGTACTGTATAATTTCGTACTTCCAAGCGGAAGCCCTGTCAATACACGCAGCATCTGATCAAATTGAGAACTATAAGCAGCCTCTATGGTAGAATGTCCACTATTATGTACACGACAAGCCGTTTCATTCACCCAAATTGTTCTATCCTTATTTTGAAATAATTCCACAGCAAAGACACCGGGAGAATCTAAAGCAGCCACCACTTTCCTTCCTATTTCCCCTGCTTTCTGCGCCAACTCTTCATCAATGGTAGAAGGCAGCAACAGATAATCCAACAAATTATATTCCTGATTGAAAACAAGCTCTACAACAGGATAGCTTACCACATTACCATTCCCATCCGAAACAACTACGACTGCCAATTCCTTCCCCATATCAGCCGGGGTTTCATAAATGGAGGGCACTTTCAGCTGTTGATCTAAATCATTTTTAGAAGCCAAATATTGTACCCCTTTCCCGTCATATCCTCCTTTATTCGCTTTTTGAAAAACGGGATATGCCACCTCTTTGTGAGCCAATTCTTCCCAGTTTTCCAACGCAAAGGATGGAGCTGTAGGGATGTCATTCTTAATATAAAATTGCTTCTGCACAGATTTATCCTGGATGATAGCCAAGGCTTCAGGATCGGGAACAATTCTTTTACCCAAAGATTTCAAATGGCGCAAAGCTTCTACATTCACATGTTCTATTTCAATGCCTATGGCATCCAAATCCTTTCCAAAGTCAACAACGGTCTGATAATCCGCAAAATCACCCTGAACAAAATGATGGCAATGCTTCGCACAGGAAGCATTTTTATTGGGATCCAACATGTGGATTTCAACCGGATATTGTAAGGCATTTTGCAAAAACATATACCCTAATTGTCCACCTCCTAAAATTCCTATTTTCATGAAAGCGAAGGTAAGTATTTTTCAGTTCAGCTTTAAGCTTTCTGCCTTTTGCTTTAAGCTTTAGACAAAATAACTTAACAATAAAGAAATTCCCAACATGATACCATAAATAGTATTTGCCTTGCCCGTATCTACCATTGCGGGTAACATTTCAGCCGGGGTATTTTTTCCTTTAAATTTTTTAATGGCGCTCAAAGCCTTTATCATACTCAAGAAGGTAAGGAAAGACCACCAAGGAAGCATGCCCGATACAATGAAATAGATGGTTATCAGATATATAAAAACAAAAGCACCGGCTTCTAATACAATAGCATTTCGGCGACCAAGCAGTATCGCAATCGTTCTTCTTCCATTTTCTTTATCTCCTTTTAAATCTCTGATGTTATTTGCCAATAGCAAACAGCTGATAAACAAGGCCGTTGGTATAGAGATAAGCAGTACATCAGAAGTAATTCTCCCTGTTTGAATAAAATAACTAATTCCAATAATTACCGTTCCCATCATAAAACCGGCAGAGACTTCCCCGAAAGGTGTATATGCTATGGGATGCGAACCGCCGGTGTATAAATATCCGACTATCATACATACAGTACCAACTACAGCAATCCACCAACTGGAAAACATGCAAATAAAAACACCTAAGAGCACTGCTAATCCAAAAAATATATAACCCAATTTCAACACTACCTTTGGTGCTATGCCATCCCTTACGATAGTTCCTCCAATCCCAACAGAGTCCTCATTGTCCAGCCCTCGTTTATAATCAAAATATTCATTAAACATATTGGTCGCACTCTGAATCAGCATAGAAGCCAGTAACATAGCTGCAAACAATAAAGAATCAAACACGCCGTCAACTAACGCCAACATGGTACCTACAAAAACAGGAATAAAAGAAGCAGTTAAAGTGTGGGGTCTCAGCATACGCCACCAGACTTTTAAACGGTTATTTTCCATTGCAAATTTCCTGCTTTTTTGACTTTAAGAAATAGATTTAAGCCCACAAAGTTAGTAGGTTTTTGTTACTAGTAAACTTAACGCTGCTCTTTTTTTAGACAGACAACTATATTTATGTAAATTTGTAAAAATTATGATAAATCATGGTAGATACTGATATCAAAGAAACCCTCTCTGCACTTAAGAAAGGCAAAATCATCCTCTATCCTACCGATACTGTATGGGGAATCGGATGTGATGCAACCAATAGTGAAGCCATCAAACGCATCTATCAGTTAAAGCAAAGAGACGACAGCAAAAGTATGATTATTCTTGCAGCTGAAAATAGAGCTATTTTAAAATACACTGCCAGCCCACATCCTGAAATATTCAACATTTTAGAAAATGCTACAAAACCAACAACTATTATTTACGATAATGCATTAGGATTGCCTGATAATCTGGTAAATACAGATGGAAGTATCGCTATCAGAGTAGTTCAGGAACCTTTCTGCAAAGCCTTAATCAAAAGACTTGGGCACCCTATTGTTTCCACCTCAGCAAACATTAGCGGACAGCCTTCGGCTCCATTTTTTTCTGCCGTTTCAAGAGAAATAAAGGAGGGTGTGGATTACATTGTACAATACAGACAGGAAGATGAAACACCTGCCACCCCTTCTCGTATCATCAAATTTAAAAACAACGGGGAAGTTGACATCATTCGTGAATAAACTATGTAAACCTCAAAACTAAAACTTTGAACCACTATTATGCCATTTAAAACAACTTCCTTTCCCGGATTATATATTTTCGAACCCACCGTATTTGAAGATAGCAGAGGCTATTTTTATGAAAGTTATAATGAAAAGACTTTCCTAAATTCCAATATCAACTATTGCTTTGTACAAGATAATCAGGCTTTATCATCCTATGGCGTAGTGAGAGGTTTACATTTTCAAAAACCACCTTACGCTCAAACAAAACTATTACGCACTTTGCAGGGGAATATTTTAGATTTAGTGGTGGATATCAGAAAAGGATCTCCTACCTATAAAAAGGTATTTACTATTGAATTATCTGCAAAAAATAAAAAGCAATTGCTTATACCCAAAGGTTTTGCCCATGGATATTCAGTACTTACCCCAACCGCTGAGGTCTTCTATAAATGTGATGCCTTTTACGAAAAATCTTCTGAAGGAGGCATTTCTATTTTTGATAATTCCTTAAATATAGACTGGCAAATCCCTAAAGATGAAATGATTCTTTCCGAAAAGGATCAAGATTATCCGACTTTAGATGAGATAGTCTCTCCATTTGTATATGAAGAGACCTGAGAACAATGCTTAACCTTTTAATTTCTCCTTCACTACATGCAATCCTTGTTGTAAAGTATGTGGTCGATAATTGAGTTCTTGCTCTGCCCTATTCAGTAAAAATCCTGTTTTCGCAGGTCGTTTTGCCTTTTGAGAAAAAGTTGAAGCATCCGCTCGCGTAATTAAGGATTGATCCAATCCAAAATAATTGGCCACCTCTATTGCAATTTGATAAGGAGTAACTATTTCTTTACCGGAAATATTATATATCTTTTTAAGCGTTCCTCCTTTTTCCTTTTTCGCTATAACTAAATGACAGCCCTCCGCCAAATCATCTACTAAGGTTGGCGTTCGCCATTGGTCATCCACAACATGAATTTGCTTTCCTGCTTCCAAACTTTCCTTCACCCATAAAATAATATTTGATCTGGCTTTATTTTCTGACACGCCATATACCAAAACAGTACGCAAGATTGTAGAAGCTATATCAGCACCTTTCAAAAACATTTCAGCAGCAAGTTTACTCATGCCATAGTAATTCAAAGGATTGGGTAATTCATCTTCTGAATAGGGACCTTTATCTCCATCAAAAATAAAATCTGTAGAAATGAAAACAAAATAAGCTTTTATTTTCTGTGCCCCTTTTACCAACCACTGCGTTGCAATTACATTGGTATTCCAACACATATTTTTATCTTCTTCACAACCATCTACCTGCGTCATTGCAGCCGCATGAATGATATAATCCGGATTTTCATCCAATAATACATTTTCCACCTGTTCCGGATCACAAATATCAAGGGACCGAAAACGATATCCCGTTTTATTCATTAATCTGTTTTCCCCTCTGGCAGTGGCCACTAGTTCCCAATCTTTCTTATTTTTAAACTTTTGAACCAGATGTTCTCCTAATAATCCATTAGATCCGGTGATCAGTATTTTAGGCATATCAAATTATTTTTGACAAAGTAAATAAAAAAGCAATAACCCGCCATCAAATAGAATTTTATTGTAGAGAATTTACAAAAGTGAGCCTAAAATGTTACTTTTGCATTTCGTTAGACAATTCATTTTTCTGATAAACAAGCATGAGTAAAATATCTAAAATCGCAGTAATTACTTCAGGTGGAGATGCACCGGGTATGAACGCTGCAATACGAGCCGTAGTAAGAACCGGAATATACAACGGATTAGAAGTATATGGTGTAAAATACGGTTATCGTGGTTTAATCTACGATGATATATTCAAAATGGACACCAAATCAGTGGCCAATATCATTCAAAGAGGGGGAACTGTTCTTAAAACAGCACGAAGCAAAGAGTTCTACGAAAAAGAAGGTAGGGCTAAAGCCTATGAAAATGTAAAAAAATATGGAATAGACGGTATTATTATTATTGGCGGAGACGGTTCTTTCAAAGGTGCCTTAGCTTTTAGCCAGGAATATGATATTCCCTGTATTGGACTTCCGGGAACGATTGATAAAGATATGTCAGGCACTGATTTAACAATTGGCTTTGATACAGCAGTAAATACCGCAGTAGAAGCCATTGATAAAATCAGAGACACAGCAGATGCACATGATCGGCTCTTTATTGTAGAAGTAATGGGCAGGGATGCCGGCTATATTGCACTAAACAGTGGGATTTCATCCGGTGCTGAACATATTCTGGTTCCTGAAAAAGAAACCAATGCGGAAGATATTATTGACAGTCTGAAAGCCAACCAGAGAAGACAAAAATTAGTTAATATTATAATCGTAGCCGAAGGAGTTACCTCCTCTTGTAATGCTACTCAACTCACACAGATTATTAAAGAAAAAGCACCTAAATACGATACCAGACTTTGTATTTTAGGTCATATTCAACGCGGTGGCTCCCCTACCTACACCGACAGGCTATTGGCTAGTGAATTGGGTTTCGCAGCTGTAGAATCCTTAATAAAGGAGCAAAAAACTTATATGATTGGCCGAATTAATAATGAACTAAAATATACACCTCTGAAGGAAGCAACCAAAGCAAGTAATGGAATCTCAGAAAAATGGTTTAGATTGGCCAATATCCTTGCAAGTTAAACTTTAAAAAACATTATGGATACTTCAAAAACACATTCCCAGAAAAATTTATCAAAGTACGTTCATCACAATATGAACCACAAAGCCAGTAAGCAACACTCCTCTCACAAAACAAAAGTGGTTGCTACTGTAGGACCGGCCTGCGATTCTTACGAACAGCTGCTAAAATTAGTGCAAACTGGTGTCAATGTCTTTAGGCTCAACTTCTCACATGGAGATTGGGATAATAAAAAAGAGGTTATCCAGCATATCAAAAAGATTAATAAACTGGAACCTTACAATGTTGCTATTCTTTGTGACTTGCAAGGACCAAAAATAAGAGTAGGGAAAATTAAAAATGAAGAATTAGATGCACAACCGGGTGATCAACTCATTTTCTCTAATGAAAATACCCCCGGCACCAGAGAAAACATCTATATCGCCTATCACAATTTTCATAATGATGTCAAAGCAGGGGATTCCATTATGATTGATGATGGAAAAATAGAAGTAAAAGTACTGGAGGTAACAAAAGACAATAAGGTTGTTACTGAAGTACAATTAGGGGGCAAAATCCTTTCCAATAAAGGCGTTAACCTCCCAGATACACAAATATCCCTACCTTCTTTAACCGAAAAAGACAAGAAGGATTTGGAATTTATTCTTACACAGGATGTTGATTGGCTAGCTCTTTCGTTTGTCAGAAAAGTAAAGGATATTACCGAACTCAGAAAAAAACTAAATGCACACAATAGTCATTTAAAGATTATTGCTA
The DNA here is from genome assembly GCA_964558275.1 of uncultured Chitinophagaceae bacterium. Classification (GTDB taxonomy): domain Bacteria; phylum Bacteroidota; class Bacteroidia; order Chitinophagales; family Chitinophagaceae; genus FW021-bin31. The sequence goes on along the minus strand of CAZLDH010000009.1, from coordinate 2,813 downwards.
AAATAGAAAAACCTGAAGCAGTAGAAAATATCAGAGAGATTATTTTAGAATCTGACGGCATCATGATTGCCAGAGGTGATTTGGGCGTAGAACTTCCGGTAGAGCAGGTTCCCATGATTCAAAAGAACATTATCCGCAAATGTATTCATCGCGCAAAACCTGTTATTGTGGCTACGCAGATGATGGAGAGCATGATGGAACGTTCTAAACCTAACAGAAGTGAGATTACTGACGTAGCCAATGCAGTAATGGAAGGCGCTGATGCAGTCATGTTGAGTGGAGAAACAGCCATGGGAAAACATCCGGCATTGGTGATAGAAACCATGACCAAAATTCTTGAAGAAGTAGAAAAAGAAAATGTGATCTACAACAGAAACCTTACTCCTCAATCCCACTCTCCTTCTTTCCTCAGTGATGCACTTTGTTATAATGGTTGTAGAATAGCCGATGATGTAAATGCAGATGCTTTAATAGGTATGACGCAATCGGGTTACACCGGATTCATTTTAAGTAGTTATCGTCCCAAAGCACCACTATACGTATTTACAAAAGTAAAAACGCTAGTTAATCAACTCAGCCTGAGTTGGGGAATCCGTGCATTCTACTATGATGAAGAAGTCAGCATAGATGATATTATTGAAGATGAACAAGAAATTTTAAAGGAAAGAGGCTTTATTAGCAAAGGTGATGTTGTCGTTAATACCGGCAGCATGCCCATTGAAAAACATCTTCCTACAAACATGTTGAAGATTAGTAAAATGAGCTAGTAAACCTAAATCATGAATAAAAATCCGGAAGTAAATATTTATTTCCGGATTTTTTTAATGTATTTAGCAGCATGGAAGACATAAAGAGTTGTTTTGAAAATGTCCAATACGGAAGTGATTTTTGAAATAGACTAAAAATCACTTCCGTATAAGTGTGGGAAGAAAACAAAAAGCCTGAGAAAATCACTTTTGAATCTTCTCAGGCTTTGATTATTTTCTTAAGCGTTGACTAATTCGCTTGTTGTTCGGCATTTCGTTGCATTTGTTCATTGGCAGTCAATACAAACTCAACCCTGCGGTTTTGCGCTCTATGCTCCGGTGTATCATTATCCACTATAGGATCAGTTTCTCCCATTCCTTTAGTGGTTACACGTCCGGTACTCACGCCATTGGCTGTCAAATAATTAGCGACAGAAGAGGCTCTTCTAACCGATAATTTTTGATTATACGCATTAGCCCCCTTACTATCAGTATGTCCAATGACTAAAACATCTTCATTAGGATATTGTTTGAGGATAGAAATGAGTTGATCAATTGTAGATTTAGATGTAGAGTTCAAATCAGAACGATCAAATCCAAACAATACTTTACTACTAAAATTAACTACAATCCCTTCGCCAGAGCGTTCAACATTAGCATCGGGGACTTGTTGTTCTATTTGTGCAGCTTGCTTATCCATTTTATTTCCGATAATCGCTCCTGCCGCACCGCCAACAACGGCACCAGCAATTGCTCCCAAAGCAGTATTACCTGCTACTTTACCTACAATAGCACCTGCTGCGGCACCTCCGGCAGTACCAATAGCAGCACCTTTTTGTGTTCTAGTTAAAGGTTTTCCACAACCAACAACAACTAACGCCGCCAATGCAATGACTAAAATTTGCTTGTTTAATGTAATTTTCATATCAAAAGATTTAATATTTAACTTGTATTTTAATTAGTTTCAACTTTTGTGCCAACTCTTATTTAAATCTAAAAAAGGCTTTATTCTTTTTGAATAAAGCCTTTTTTATTGAAAACCAATAATGGCTATTTTTCTAATTTGCTATCCGCATTTTTTAACTTTTTCTCCAATTCATCATATTTATCCATTTTATCCTGACGTGCATAAATTCCTTTTAAACCGGAAATTGTATTTTTATAAGCCACCATTTGATTGGATGTTAAAGATGGCATTGCATCCAGAATTTTATAGGCTTTTTGCAAATAAGGCAATGCTTTTTTCAAATACATATCCTCTTCTTTAGCCAAGGAATCATATACTCCTGATTCAGTTTCTTCATCAGTTAAATTATTCATTTTTGCTCCTGTATGCGCAGCAGAATTATAATACAATAATCCCAGATTAAAATTTGCACCATAACTATCCGGTTTTAAATCTATTGCCTTCTGGTAATATTTCAATGCATTATCAAACAATTTATCATGCTTAGCAGATCCCTCTGCAGTAGAATCTTCCTGCTTGTTTGCCATATTATCATAGGCATGAGCTAAATTAAAGACTTTGGCATAATCATTTGGATTATTTTGAACTGCCTTTTTCAATTTTTCAATCAGTTTGTCAATTTCCCCATTCATTTTATAGTAATTGATTTCCATCTGCACGAAATCTTTGTCTTTGGGGAATAACTCACGTCCCTTTTTCAAAATAGCAAAGAATTTGTCGTCATTTTCCTGATTACGATATTCCTGTAATAATATTTTATACACAAAAGCATCTTCATCATACCCCATATCTACCACTTTCTGATAATAGTGTACTGCAGAATCTTTCATTCCTGCTCTATACGCAGCATTACCCATATTAAGATAGACCATGGTATAAATATCAGAAGGAAGAATATTCAATTCTAAAGTTTTAGAATAATCCACCATCTCCTTCACTTTTTTAAAGCCTTTAAATGCAGCTTTATACTTGTCATTATTAAAACCATATACCCCATAACCCCAATATTTTTTATAGAGTTTGATAAGAGGCTTATATGATTTCAACAACATAGGACTATATTTATCATCAATATCCAAACATTTTTTATAAGCTAAAAA